>DASPRK010000023.1:0-3980 GCA_035624495.1 Methylomirabilis sp. (SeqCode)
GCGCCGGCGCCACGCGGATGCGGCGCCGACCACGTCGCCATGGCAACTTCTTGCAAGAGTTGCCCATTTTCATGTCGGCGGCGGCGAGAATCCGCGTTTAGACGGCGCGTGTTCGGTTTGATGGCTTATCTGCGTTGGTGAGGCCGGCAACGAGAGCTGGCGCTTCAAGAACTGGCCTGAGCCTCAAGAAACGGTTCCTCACGCCGCCGCGCTCGCCCCGGCTGCGCAACCCCGACCAGCTCCGCCGGGGCGAGCGCTACCTGCAGCGCACGATATTGAAGGAGTGGATTTTGCGCGCCGATTGACCGTCGGGAATAGCGCGGCGCGTGCTGCAGGGCCTGGTTTTCAACTCGTGGTCAGAAGTTGGGCCGATCAGGGGAAGTCGTAATGTCGTTTCTGTGGTCGGCCTCGGAGGATGTCTGTTGCTCCTGGATTAGACCTTGCAATCGACTCCCGTAGCGAGACCAGATTTTGTCTCTGATTTCGTCGAGCAGTTCGAACACGGCAAGCGCCTGCTCGGGCGTCCAGGTGGCGGGGATTTCGACGGGGATCGGACGCAGATGCGCGGGCAAAGGCGACGGCGGCGACGCGCTCATGGCTTGGCTCCGCGCCGCTGCCGCGCACGCTGCTCGGCGCGGTCATGAGCTTCCTTGAGGCGATAGGAGTCGCCTTCGATGGCGATGATTTCGGCGTTGTGAACGAGGCGGTCAACCAGCGAGACGACGCAGGCGGCGTTGGGGAACACCTCGCGCCATTCGGCGAACGGCCGATTTGTGGTGACCAGCGTGCTCTTGCTCTGATAACGCCGCGAGACCAGTTCGAACATGAGGTCGGCATGGCGGTTGGAATAGGAGAGATACCCGACTTCGTCGATCACCAGCAATTGCGGGCGCGCATAGTGGCGCAGGCGGCGTCGCAGTGCGGAATCGCTATCGAGCGCGCAAAGGTCGCCGAGCACCTGGCCCGCGCTGGTGAACAGGACCGTGTGCCCTTGGATCAGCGCCTGGTGAGCGATGTTCTGCGCCAGGGTCGACTTGCCGACGCCGTTGGGACCGACGACGACGATATTGGCGGCCTCCTTGAGGAAGTCGAGCGCCATCAGCGCCTCGATGGCGGCTCGGTCGCAGCGCTTGGGCCAGTTCCAGTCGAAGTCGCACAACGGCTTGAAGCGGCCGATATGAGCGGTCTGCAGCCGCCGTTCCAGGCTGCGGCAGGCGCGCTGCTGCTCTTCCCAATCGAGCAACGGCGCGACCCAGGTTTGGGTCGCGACCTCAGGCCAGTGCGCCACCAGGCCGTGCAGATGCAGCGCCTCGGCGCGGGCGCGCAGAGCGTCGAGGTCAGTCATCGGAACGCTCCTTGAGCTGGTCGTAGGTTTCCAGCGCGTGCGGCCGCACCGGCGCGTCGCGCCGTTGCACATGCTCGGGCAACGCGAGATCGACCTGTGGCGCCTGGCCACGCTGTTCGCGGCGATGCTCGAGGGCCAGACGCACGGCGTTGGGATGCGGCACATCGCGCTCCAGCGCCTCGAGGATGGCGGCCTGCAAATCGGCGGCGCTGTTGCGGTCCAGCAGTCGGATCAAGGCGGACGTGATGGCGCCCAGATTGGCGCCCCGTTCCGCGGCGCGCGCGAGCAAAGTCTGGCTGGCGGGGACGGCGTGCGCGAGGCGGTCAGTTGCGCGGTGCTCGCGAGCGGCGCGCTTTTGCTCGACCAGGGCTTGGACATGGTCGGCGGCCTCGATCTGCGCGCCTTTGTCGTAGCTGCGCCGGTGAACGGCGAGCACTTCGGCGCCATCGACAATGCGAACCTCGTGCGGATCGGCAAGCACCGACAGCACGCGCCTGACGTGGGTGTGCGGGATCGAGTAATCGTTCAGGTCGAAGCGGACATAGGGGGTCTTGCCGACCGAGACCGTCACCCGCTCGAGCAGCGGGGCGGGATTGTCGGGCAGCGCCAGCAGGCGGCCCACTTCCTCCGCGAACACCGCGCGGACGGTGCGCTGCGGCTCGTCGGGGCAGCGCCGGTCGGCGGCGGGGCCAATGCACCAGGTCTCGGCCTGGGCATTGAGGTCATCCAGATCAACGAAGCTGCGGGCCGCGAAGAAGGAATCCCGGACGTAGCGGATGGCGCGCTCGACGCGGCCCTTCTCGTTGCCGCGGGCGACCGCGACGGGGCGCGGCTCGTAGCGATAGTGTCCGGCGAAGCCCAGCAGGGTGGGATGGAAACGGATCGCCGCGCCGTGCCGCTCAAGCACGGCGCTCTTGAGATTGTCATAGAGGAGAACACGCGGAACGCCCTGCCACGCGGCGAAGGCGCCGACATGGCCGCGCAGGAAGCTCTCCATTCGGGCGTCCGGGAAGAAGCGCAGGAAGATCTGGCGCGAGTAGCTCAGCACCATCACGAACGCCATCAACGGCCGCCGCGCTCGGCCGATCTGGAGGTGGCCAAAGTGGGCCCAGTCCACCTGCGCTTGTTCGCCAGGCAGGCTGCGCAGACGCAGATAGGCTTCGGCTTTCGGTCGCGGCCGATGGCAGGCGATCAGGTGGCGGAAATGGTCGGGGCTGCCGCGATAGCCACGCTCGCGCGCCATCGCAAAGAGGCGGCTGGCCGTCAGCGTCGGGAACGTCTCCAACGTCTGGCGGATGAAGGGCAGATAGGCGTCAATCTGCGACGGCCGTGGCGGCGGCCCGATCCTGGGAAGACCGGCTTGCGCCAGCACGCGCCGCACCACGCTGTGGTGCACATGCAACTGACGGGCGATGGTGCCCACCGTCCATTTCTCAGCGTGGTGGTAGCGCAGGATCTGGGCCTCGATGTCAGGGGCAATCACCATGTTCGGGTCCTGTCCGGTCGTGTCTCAGCAGACCTCGACGACGGAAGCGGCGGCCCAGGAACCCATGGCGGACGAGAGCCGGGAGCCGGCGACCGCACCAGTGACAATGCGAGGCCGCCCGCCGAGGTCGGTCATCCGAGGAAGCTGCGCCGCTCGCAATCGTCAGCGAGCCGAGCGACAGAAAATCATCCGATGACGGCGCGGGTGAACCCTGATGCGTCACTTTATTGCAGCGCGCCCGGTAACGACGCGCTCGCTCGGCATGGGCGAGCCGCCCTCGGCGGCTGGTCTGGTAGCGCCGTCCGGCGGCGTCTTGCTTCCGGCGCCGCGCTCGCTGCGCGCAGTTGCCGGCGCAGTAGACTTGGCCGCGGTCGCAACAGCTGCAGATCACTGCCTGGGCGCGACAGTCCGCGCAAAGAAACAGTCGAGCCGGCGGCGCGTCACGGTGTTCGGACCCACAAACGCCAAGTGGACGGACGCCACGATAGCCAGGATAATGACCCTGCATGCGTGCCCAGCACGATGTGGGGCACGGCGTCGGGGCGAAACAGCCAAGTTGGGCTCGGCGCCGTGCTTGCCCTCGAAAACGAGCAAGCCTTTATCCCGCCATCCGTCCCGCGTCAGCCCAAGCCAGCCCCAAAGGGCCAGGCCGCAAGCTAACGGTACGCACTCATCGACAAAGAGCTCGCGCAAGCCACCCTTGCGTCAACCCCGATCCATCGGACGTTGTCCCAGCCTGAAAGCGAGCTCGCCGTCTAAACGCGGATTCTTGCTGCCGCCGACACCTTCGACTTGCCGAGATGCGCGAATCGCAGAAGATCGGCCTCATACTGGCGCTTGGCCGCTGAGAATTTGGACAGACGCTCGTCGGTCGTCATTTCTTTCTTCATTTTGACGACGGCAACATCAACGCGCCGGGCGGCGATTTCCGGCATGAACGCGCCGATGCAGGCGTTGAGCAGCGCCGCGTCGCCATCGACGAAGAATCGCAGCTTTTCGATGTTTTGGAGCAGGTTCTTCAGGAACCAGTAGTGGCCATGCATCAGATAATCGGCATGGACCTGGGCACCATTGGTCGGCAGTTGCTGACCTGCGTCCAAGACCTCATCATCATCGAGATCGTCTCGGGCCGTCTTCTTCCCGGCCCGA
>DASPRK010000047.1:0-18827 GCA_035624495.1 Methylomirabilis sp. (SeqCode)
CGCGCGAACCCGCTTTCCCTGCCCCCGCCCCGCCCGACTCGCCTCCGACTGGTGGAGGGGGGTGGATTCGAACCACCGAAGGCAGAGCCGTCAGATTTACAGTCTGATCCCTTTGGCCGCTCGGGAACCCCTCCGGAAAAAACGAAGCCGCAAATTTTGCGGGACCAGGCCCGCCTTGTCAATCGATATCGTTGATTTTTTGCACAAACTCCTCAGTTTCGAACCGCCCGGCCGGTCTCAGAGGCTTGCCGGAGCCGGATCAGATTGAGCGCCGAACCAGCCATAAACCAGCCAATCTGCTCTAGCGTCAGGCTGTGCCGGGCGCGAATCGTGTCCTCCCGGGCGTCGGCGTGGGTGACGCGCACCTCGACTGCCTGACCGGGACTGAGTTTGTCGAGCGCAAGAATACTCAAGCGGTCATCCCGGCGAATCCGGTCATAATCCGCGGGATCGGCGAAAGTCAGCGGTAAAACACCCTGTTTTTTCAGATTAGTTTCATGAATACGGGCAAAACTGCGCGCCAGCACGGCGCGGCAGCCCAGATAACGCGGAGACATGGCGGCATGCTCGCGTGAGCTTCCCTCCCCATAGTTCTGGTCGCCGACCGCCACCCACCCCAGATCAGCGGCCTTGTAGGCACGGGCGATTTTATGGAGTTCCTCGCCCGCTCGCCCGGTCAGCAGGTTGAAACCGGTACCGGGTTTGTCCGCGAAGGCATTGTCCGCGCCCGAGAATATATTGTCGCTGATGCGGTCCAGGTGCCCGCGAAACGTGAGCCACGGTCCGGCCGGCGAGATATGGTCGGTGGTGCACTTGCCGCGCGCCTTGAGCAGTACCGGCAGGTTCCGGTAGCCCGACACCTTGTCCACTGGCTCGAAAGGTTCCAGCAGCGCCAGGCGTTCGCTGTTCGGATTTACCACTACGCTGACGGCACCGGTATTTTCAGCCGGCGCCACGTAACCGTCGTTGCCGCGATCGAACCCCTTGACCGGCAATTCGGCCGCGCTCGGCGCTTCAAGCCGCAGCGCGCCACCGTCCAGCTTCACCCCGTCATGAATCGGATCGGTGTCGAGGCGTCCCGTCAGCGCATACGCCACCACCACCTCGGGGCTGGCGATGAAGGCATGCGTGCCCGGGTTGCCGTCGTTGCGCTTGGGGAAGTTGCGATTGTACGAAGTCAGGATCGAATTCTTCTCGCCTTTGGCGATGTCGGTTCGCTCCCATTGGCCGATGCACGGACCGCAGGCGTTGGCGAGCACAGTGGCACCGATGGCCGCGAGATCGGCCAGCAGGCCGTCGCGCTCGATGGTGGCGCGCACCTGCTCCGAACCGGGCGTCACCATGAGCGGCACGCGCGCCTTGAGACCGCGCGCTTTGGCCTGGCGCGCGATATGCGCCGCGCGCCCGATGTCTTCATAAGAAGAGTTGGTGCAACTGCCGATGAGCGCGGCCTTGATCTCGGCCGGATAGTGCCGCGCCTGCACTTCCGCGGGCAGCTTCGATACCGGGCGCGCCAGATCGGGCGTATGCGGACCGACCACGTGCGGCTCGAGCTTCGTCAGATCGATCTCGACGATCTCGTCGTAATACGTGGCGGGATTCGCCAGTACTTGCGCGTCGGCGGTCAGGTGCTCCGCCAGCCCCTCCGCCAGCGTCGCCACCTCGGCGCGCTCGGTGGCGCGCAGGTAATCGGCCATGCGCGTATCGAACGGGAATACCGAGGTGGTCGCGCCCAGCTCCGCCCCCATGTTGGTGACCGTGGCCTTGGCGGTGCCGGACAGCGACGCCGTGCCGGGACCGAAATATTCGATGATCTTGTTGGTGCCGCCGGCGACCGTGAGCAGGCCGGCGAGTTTGAGGATCACGTCCTTGCCGCTGGTCCAACCGGAGAGTTTTCCAGTCAGGCGCACGCCGATGAGTTTTGGCCACAGCAGCTCCCACGGCATGCCGGCCATGACGTCCACCGCGTCGGCGCCGCCGACGCCGATCGCGAGCATGCCGAGACCGCCGCCGTTCGGCGTGTGCGAATCGGTGCCGATAATGAGACCACCGGGGAAAGCGTAGTGCTCGAGGATGACCTGATGGATGATTCCGGAGCCCGGCCTCCAGAAACCCATGCCGTACTTGGCCGATGCCGAGGCGAGGAAGTCGTACACCTCTTTGTTGGCGCTCTCCGCGACTTCCAGATCCTTGAACGCTCCGACCCTGGCGCGGATCAGGTGATCGCAATGCACCGTGGTCGGCACCGCCGCTTCCGAACGGCCGGCGGTCATGAACTGCAGAATCGCCATCTGCGCGGTGGCGTCCTGCATCGCGACGCGATCGGGCCGCAGCGCCACGGTGGTCTTCCCGCGTTCCGGCAGCTCCGCGCTCAGGTCGGCCAGGTGCGCGTACAGGATTTTTTCCGCCAGAGTCAGCGGCCGGCGCACGCGGGCGCGCACGGCCTGCATGCGCGCGGACAGCGATTGATAGTAATGACGCACGGTGACGACCGCGTCAGCAGGGGTTTTTTCCATGGCGGTTCTTGAGGCGCCGTAAATGGCTTCCGGGAAAGATCATCATTTTAAATCAGAACCGGGCGCACATGCTACGCGCGGCGTGATCCGATGCACCCGGTCTCGCCGGGGATATTTACCGGTATCGGCTTATTCCTTGCCCCATGGGGCAAAGCCGATGGGGTGTTTCTTCTTCGGTTCGGGCGGGGCCATCAATTGGCGGATGGCCTCGATCAACTCGGTAATGGCGTGGTCATGGGTGGTCAGCTTGCGTTCCAGCTCGTTCAATTTGTGCGCCAACCGCTTGTTCGATGACAGCATCTCACGCAGCTGCACGAAGGCGCGCACCACATAGATGCTGGCCCGCACGGCGCGTTCAGAGTCGAGCACCGCCGCAGCCATAAGGGCGCCATGCTCGGTAAAAACGTATGGCAAATAGCGCCTGCCGCCACGCCCGGACTGCGCTTTTGAGGTCGCGATTTGCGACCTCAAAGAGTCATACTCCCTGGTGTTCATCTGAAACATGAAATCGGGCGGGAAACGTTCAACATTGCGCCTGGCCTGTTCATTCAGGCGCTTGGTGGTTACGCCGTAAAGCTCAGCCACATCCGTGTCCAACATGACCTTGTGGCCACGGACCAGAAAAATGCGGGATGCCACGTGCTCCAGCGGAATAATCGAAGCTTTCCTGACTTTAGGCACTCCCTGCCTCCCGGATAGTCTTGTACTTTAGCAATGCCGGTCGCTAATGAAGCATGCCTCCATGAAGCGACAAATACCGGTTCAGGCCGCTTGGAAAGAAGTGGAGCCCGCAGAGAGATTTGAACTCCCGACCGCCTGATTACAAATCAGGTGCTCTACCAACTGAGCTATGCGGGCTGAAATCGAGAAAACAATATTGTAAGTACACCTTCGCGGGGGAACAACCGCTCAGCGAGGCGCATTGTCGAGCGGTTCATGGGACGTGGCCGGCGGTGGAATCGGCGTCGTGGCCGCGGAACAGGCGATCTCCTGCGCCTGGACGTCCTTCGCGCCCCAGTCGATCTGTTTCACCTTGGCGGCGGTCTCCGGCGGCACTGGAACATTCACATCCAGCCAAACGCGCGTACGCTTTTGCGTGAGCGGCTCTATCTTGGCCGATATGCCTTTGCCGGCCAGTTCGCGCACCCGGATCTGCGCGTTGGCTTCTACGGCGAACAGGCCCAGCGAAATGGAATAATGCGACGCCCCTTCCTGCATCACGGCGTGATCCGTGAACCCGAGACGCGTCAATTGCTGGCGCTTGCGCTCCGCCTCCTCCTTCGAAGCGAGCGCGGAAAGAAAAACGCGATAACCGGTCACGATCTTGATCTCCTCGGCCTGACGCATGGAACCGAGTTGTAATTCGTTGAGCTTCGATTCGCCCGCGGCGGCGGCATTCGCATCGGCGAACGGGCCGATGTGAAAACAGATCTGGGGCGTGCCCGCCGCGAGCTCGGCGTTGGCCGGTGGCGGCGCCTTGCGCGGTTTCAGGTTCACGCCCGGTTCGTTCAACAACCGCATCTTTTCCGGCGCGATCGACGGGCGCGCGTTGCGGTTTTCCGGCGCCGGCGTCTCGCGGTACCAGCTGGCCCACATCCACAGGCCCAGGTTGGCGAGCACCAGCGCAGCGAACAGCCATTTCAGTTTCATAAGCTGTCCGCGATTCGCGCCAACCCCCGGAGCACCAGATCCGGGACCGGCGCAAACGCGACGGACAATCGCGGCGCGAGCAGCGGCGCGTCTCCGCCCGTGAGCAATACCTGCGTCGTGTCGCCAAGCGTGCGCCGGTATTCGTGAATCAGCCGCTCCACCGCGCCGGCCAGACCGAACAGCGTACCGGCGGCCACACCGTCGGCGGTGGAACGCGCCAGACAATCGACGGAGTTGCCTTCGACCGTTTTGATGGCTTGCGTGCCCTGCACCAGGCTGCCGCGCAGCAATCGCAAGCCGGGGAAAATCACGCCGCCGAGGAACACGCCGCTGGACGAAAGCGCGTCCACGGTCACCGCGGTGCCGCAATCGACCACGCACGCCGCCGAACGCGTCAGCCCGCGCGCGCCGATCAGCGCCGCCCAGCGGTCGGCGCCGAGCTGCTCCGGCTCGCGGTAACCGTTGGTCACGTCGAGTTGTCGCGCCTGGGAGTGAACGATCCGGGGCGCGATCGACCAGCGCGCGCGCAACCACTGTTCCACCGTCTGCAGACGCCGCGCTGCCGCGACGCTGCACACGATGACCTGGCGCGGCGCCGTCATTTCCGCCCAGACGCGATCCAGCAACGGCGCCATGTTCTCCGCCTCCAGCAGTGCCGCACCCGTGCGCCACAGGCCATCGTCCTGCTGCGCCCATTTCAGGCGGCTGTTGCCGAGATCAATCAATAGATTAACCCGGTCCTTCCCGAAACCGCGACCTTCGTGCGCGCTTTGCATTGTCATTTCTCCGGCCTCATGCTGATTTCGCCGGAATGGAACAACTGCAGGCCTTTGCGGTGACGCACGATCAAGCCGCCGTTTTCGTCGATCCCCTCCACGGTTCCGAAAAACTCGCGTCCACCCTGCAGCAGCCGCACGCGCCGGCCGTGGTACAGATGCTGGTTCTGCCAGGCGTCGCGAAACGGCGCGAATCCCTTTTCCGCGAACAGCCGGAACATGCGCGTCAGTTGAGCGATGACCAGCGCTGCCAGTCGATTGCGGTCAGTGGTTTCGCCGCTGATCGTCTGCATATCGACCCAGGGCTGATCGATGCGCTCGGAATCCTCGCGGCTGATTCTCCCGTTGACGCCCACGCCCAGGATTACCTGCGTGGGCCCGGCCGCCTCGCCCTGCGTGTCGACGAGCAAGCCGGCGAGTTTGCGGCCGTTCCACAACACGTCGTTCGGCCATTTGAGACCAACACCCGCGGCGCCGTATTCCACGATCGCCTGCCGCACCGCGACGCCCGCCGCCAGGCTCAGGCCCGACACCATCGCCGGCCCGCCGGGAAAACGCCAGGCCATCGACAACATGAGGTTGTGGTAGGGCGTGGTCACCCATGATCGCCCGCGCCGGCCGCGGCCGCTCAATTGGGTTTCCGCGAGACAGGTGACGCCGTCGACGGATTTGGCCGCGGACAGATAACCGGCCAAGGCGTGGTTGGTGGAATCCACCTCATCGAGGACGTACAGCCGGTCGCGCATCTGGGGTGCGGCGCTGCCCAGATGCTTCAAGATGCGATGACGGTCGAGCAGCACCAGCGGCGCCTCCAGCTTGTAACCGCGGCCGGTTATGCGGTGCACGTCGAGTCCGGTCTGGGTCAGCTGGCGGACGTTCTTGCATACCGCGGCCCGCGTGATGCCGAGTTTTTTTCCGAGGTCGGTGCCGGAATGAAAAACACCGTCGGACAGCAGTCTCAGGATTTCAGCGCGCGTGTTCACGCGTTGATTGTAACCCGGTTTTTCCATTGAGAATGGCGCCGTAAACCGGCGCGGATGATCAAATGGACGAGCGCCACGGGGCGTCCGCTGGCATGGCTGGTTGGTCGGTAATCCGCCCCGGCGCTTACTTCACCAGCGTGACGGGAACCGCCGTCAAGTGCAGCACCTTGGCCGCCACGGAACCGATCAGCAGGCTCGAAATCGTACCCAGACCCCGGGTTCCCATGATGATCTGGACGCAACCATGTTCGCGCGCATAGTCGACAATGGTTTCCGCCACGGGGCCGACGCCAATATGATAGGTATGCGCGACGGCCGACTTGTCTAGCCGCTGGCGCGCGGCCGCGAGCGTCTTGATTCCTTCGTCATGGTAGTACGCATTGAGCGCGTCCTGACCGACAAACCTTTTAATGTCGCCAAACGTGACCGGCGGTTGCACGTTCAAGACATGCACTTCCAGGGGTTCGCGGAAGTTTTTCGCCAGTTGCAGTACGTACTCCATGGCCCGATTGGCGTTTTCCGAACCATCCACGGCTACCAGTATTTTGAGCATCGTTCCTCCCGTTGATTCATGCCGCGCGCCGTGTCACGGCTTGGACTCCGGCTCCTCCACTGCGATCTCGACCACCGCGCGTTTCTTGCGGCGCGCGAAATACTTTCCGGTCAGCACCACCACGACCGCGCCCGCCGCCGGGGCGATCAGATGCAGCTTCGGGACGTTGGCCTCGATCCAGGGAACCACCACCGGATCGGCCACCGCCATCTCGGCGGCGACGTAACCCAGCAGGGCAGCGCCCAGCGTGATCAGCACGGGGAAACGTCCCATCAGACGCATGATGAGGGTACTGCCGTAAATGATCAGCGGCATGCTGATCAGCAGGCCCAGGACCAGCAGGATGACATCGCCCTTGGCCACGGCCGCGACGCCGAGCACGTTGTCCAGGCTCATCACCAGATCCGCGATCACAATGGTCTTGATGGCGGCGAACATGCCCGCCTTGTCTTCGGTTTCGTCGTCGCCGTCGTCCTCCGGCAACAGCAATTTCACTGCGATCCAGAGCAGCAACACGCCGCCGATGAGCTTCAGGTAGGGTTTCGCGAGCAGCAGGGCGGCGAACACCGTGAGCACAGCGCGCAGCACGATGGCGCCGGCGGCGCCGAAGAAAATCGCCAGGCGCTGTTGCCGCGGCGGAAGCGCGCGGCAGGCCAGCGCGATCACCACGGCATTGTCGCCGCTGAGAACGATATTGACGCCGATGATCTCAAGCAAAGCCGTCCACGTGTGAATATCAGTCAGCCAGGCAAACATGCCGTTTCCCCACCTTGTTTTCGGTCCGCGCGCGGCGGGCCTAGTTACATGAAACCGGTCCGGTGGTTACTTGCGCTCCACACCGGACATTCTTTCCACGACCTTCACGATGGCCGCCGAATCGAGATCACCCTCGCCGCTGCCCATCAGCGCGTTCAG
This sequence comes from Methylomirabilis sp. (SeqCode), assembly GCA_035624495.1. Lineage (GTDB taxonomy): Bacteria > Pseudomonadota > Gammaproteobacteria > Acidiferrobacterales > Sulfurifustaceae > Sulfuricaulis. The sequence continues at coordinate 7,394 of DASPRK010000047.1, forward strand.
ATGTTGCGCCACCAGCGCCGTCGCCGGCAAGGCCAGGCCCAGCTGATGCGCGTTCTCGATCACGATGCGCAGGTCTTTCTGATGCAGCTGCACCTTGAAGCCGGGTTTGAAGTCGTGATCCAGCATCCGCTTGCCGTGGACCTCGAGGATGCGGCTGCCCGCGAATCCGCCCATGAGCGCCTCGCGCACCTTGGCCGGGTCCACGCCGCACTGGCGCGCGAAGGTCAGCGCCTCGCTGACCGCCTCGATGGTGACGGCGGCGACGATCTGATTGCAGGCCTTGGCCACCTGGCCCGCGCCGTTGCCGCCGACGTGCACGATGGTCTTGCCCAAGGCCTCGAACAGCGGTTTGACGCGCTGGAACACCGGCTCCTTGCCGCCGACCATGATCGAGAGGGTGGCGTTGATCGCGCCGGCCTCGCCGCCCGACACCGGCGCATCGAGCATCTCGACCGCGCGCGCCTCGAGCTCCTGCGCCAGACGACGCGTGGCGGCGGGCGAGATGGTGCTCATGTCCACCACCACCTGTCCCGGCTTCAGGTGTTGCAACAGGCCATGTTCGCCGAACACGATGTGTTCCACGTCCGGCGTGTCCGAGACCATGATAAAGATGACGTCGGCGTTGGCCGCGACCTCGGCGGCACTCGCGCAGGGGCTCGCGCCCGCCTCCACCAGCACTTCCATCGTCACCGGTCGGCGGCCGTGTACCCACAGCGCGTGCCCGGCGCGGCGCAGATTGAGCGCCATCGGCCGGCCCATGATCCCGAGTCCGACAAAACCAATTTTCATTGCCATGGCCGCGTTCTTCGTCGAAAAGTTTGCAGTCACCACAAATTAAAAGGTCAACGCCGTCCCGTAAAGGACGATAACGCTGTTTTTGTCGTCTTACGGCCCCGCCGGCTGTTGCCGAAAGCCGATTTGCTGCGCGCACCACTGCGCCACCTGCAACAGCCGCGCGTCCTGCAAGTAACCGCCCACGATTTGCAGGCCCAACGGCAGACCGTGCGCCCCGAGGCCGGACGGCAGGGTCAACGCCGGCGCCCCGCACAGCGTCCAGATCGTGCAGAACGCCGGGTCGCCGGTGCTCTCGAGCGTGACCGGCGCCTCGCCGCGCGCCGGCGGCGTGAGTATGGCGTCGTAACGATGCATCAATTCATTGAGCTCGCCCTGCAAGCGCGTGCGATTTTCGAGGGCGGCGTGGTACGCCGTTTCGTTGATGCGCAGGCCATCATCGATCAGCCGGTTGATCGCCACGCTCAGGCGTTCACGGCTCTGCGCCTGTAGCGCGGCCAGCGCACGCGCGCCTTCGTACTGCATGATGGTGCGCAGCGTGTCGTGCGCGCGTTCAAACGAATCGGGCAGCGTCACGGTCTCCACCGCCGCGCCGGCCTTGCGCAGCACCGCGATGCTGTGCGTGAAATTCTCCTGTTGACCGGCGTCGGCCAGATCCCAAACCGGCGTGCGCACGGCCGCGAGCTTTGGCGGCTGAAACAGCGGCGCGGGATCGAGATTTTTCGGCACCAGGGAGAAATCCGACAAAGTGTCGGTGTCGTCCGGCGAGTGACCGATCAGCGCGCTCGTCACCACCGCCGCATCGGCGATCTCGCGCGCAAACACGCCGACCTGGTCCAGCGTGTGGCTGAATTTCAATATGCCCGCGCGCGAAACGAGTCCGGCGCTCGGCTTGTAACCGACCACGCCGCAAAAAGCCGCGGGCCGGATCACGGAACCGTTCGTCTGGGTGCCGATGGCGGCCGGCACGCAACGCGCGGCCACGGCCGCGGCCGAACCACTCGAGGAACCGCCCGGCGTATGCGCCGGGTTCCACGGATTGCGTGTCGGGCCGGACGCGAGGTAAGCGAGTTCAGTCGTGACGGTTTTGCCCAGGATCACGGCGCCGGCTTCCTCGAGCCGGCGCACCACGCGCGCGGATTTGTCGGGCACGTAATCTTCGAAAGCCGATGAGCCCATGCGTGTTGGCACGTCGCGCACGTCGATGATGTCCTTGATGCCGAACGGAATGCCGAGCAGCACGCCGGACTTGCCCGCGCTTCGGTGATGGTCGGCCTGGCGGGCATTCGCCAGCGCCACTTCGGAATTCAGCCAAGCCCAGGCTTCGATGCGCGGTTCGAGACTCTCAATGCGAGCCAGACAATCGCGCACCAACGCTTCGCTGGTGAAGCGCCCGGCTTGCAGTCCTTCCAGGGCCTGTTTCACGCCCAAGCGATGCAAAGCTTCCGCCATTCAGGGGCGAGGGTTCAGCAGGTTGGGCGGATGGCCCGTGGTCAGCGCCGCCACCAGATTCTCCGCCGCCATCATGGCCATGCGCCGCCGCGTGGTTTCGGTGCTGCTCGCGATATGCGGCGTCAACACCACGTTATCGAGCCTCAGAAACTCCGGATTGAGAGCGGGTTCGTTCTCGAACACGTCCAGCCCCGCGGCCGCGATAGTTCTGCGTTTGAGTGCCTCGACGAGGGCTGCATCGTCCACCACGCCACCGCGCGAGGCGTGTATGAGGATCGAAGCCGGTTTCATCTTCGCCAGCTCGTTTGCACCAATAACATGATGCGTCGCCGGCGAGTACGGCACGTGCAGCGTAAGGATATCGGAGCGCGCCAGCAGTTCATCCTTGCTTACATACGCCGCGTGGCAGCTTTTCTCAACTTCGGCCGACAGGCGGCGGGTATTGTGGTACAGCACGGTCATGTCGAATCCGCGGGCACGTCGCGCCACCGCCTGGCCGATCCGGCCCATGCCGAGAATACCGAGAGTCGCGTGGTGCACGTCCACGCCGAGATACTGTTTGAGCTTCCACCCCGTCCACCGGCCCGCGCGCAGATCGCGCTCCGCCTCGGTAACTCGCCGCGCGGTCGCCAGGATCAGCGCCCACGTGAAATCCGCGGTGGAATCGTCGAGCACGCCGGGCGTGTTGGTCGCCATCACGCCGCGGTCACCGCAGGCCTTGAGATCGATGTTGTTGAAGCCCACGGCGATGTTGCACACCGCTTTGAGTTTCGGGCAATGCGCGAGCAGCCCAGCGTCGATCCGTTCGGTGAGCGTAATGAGCGCGCCGTCCATTTCGCCCAGTCGCGCGGCCAGCTGCGTCGGCGTAAGCGGCGTGTCCGCCTGGTTGGAATCGATCTCGAAATGCGGTGCAAGATAATCCAGAGTTTCCTGGAACACCTCGCGGGCGATGAACACCTTCGAGCGAGTCATGGGCGCCTAGTTGTACATCTCCTCGGGCCGCCGCGGCAACGTGCGGCTCGGATCTGCGGCCGTACCGGACCCACCATGAAAGGGGTCATGCCTCGATCGGGCTGACTGAATGTCGCATGCGGCGGGGTCATTTTCTTGACAAAACGCGCCGCCGGTCGCGGTGCGCATGGTTTCCCCTTCCGTGGCGAACACGGCGTGCCCCATCGAACCGGGCCGCCGCCAAAGTGCTTCTCCGGCGGAAACAGTATCAGCGCGCAGGTCACGATAATCCCGTTTGCTCGCGCGGCCTAACCGCCGTAGAGATAATTCGGCAGCCACAACGTCATGCCGGGCCACAAGTACATGATGATCATGCACAGAATCACAACCAACATGTACGGCATCATGCCGGCGAAGATCTGGTTCAACGTGACGTGCTTCGGTGCCACGCCTTTCAGATAAAACGCCGACATCGCCACCGGCGGTGACAGGAACGCCGCCTGCAGGTTGACGAACACCAACGTGCCCCACAAGATCGGATCGATGTTGAAGTGATGCAGCAGCGGCAGGAAGATCGGCACGAAGATGACGATGATTTCGGTCCATTCGAGCGGCCAGCCGAGGACGAAGATAATGGCCTGCGACAGAATCATGAACTGCACCGGCGTCAGGTGGAACCCCAATACCCACTGCTCGACCAGCTGCTGCCCGCCGAGGAGCGCGAACACCGCGGAGAACAGCGCGGAACCGACGAACAGCCAGCACACCATCGCGGTGGTCTTGGCGGTGAGGAACACCGATTCCTTGACCCGTTGCCAGTTGAGCGTTTTCGCCTGAATCGCGAGCAGAAACGCCCCGGCCGCGCCGACGGCGGCGGACTCGGTGGCGGTGGTAATGCCGAACAGGATGACCGCCAGCACCACGATGGTGAGGATGCCGAGTGGCATGGTTGAACTGCTGAGCAGTTTGAGAACTTCGAATTGTTCGGCCTCGAGCTTCCAATAATAATACGCGAGCAAGAGGGCGGTGACTGCGGCGCTGATCCAGAACCAGATGTAGAACTCAGGCGCTGGGCCCGCTTCCGCAGGCGCCGCCGGGCCTTCTTTGAGGAGTTCCGGAGTACCCAGTTCCTCGAGACCTTCCGATTTTGTCGATGAGGTACTCGGCGTCGTCTCGCCGATCCCCAGCTCCCGCGGTTTTTCGTCGACGCGGGCCTGCGGCTTTGACGCCGCTGCTGGTGCGGCGGGCGACTTGTGGACCACCGCGGCGACCGGTGTGTCGTGATCGACACTCGCCTGCGGGTGAATTACTACGTACCACCAGATGCCCCAGAACGTTACGGCCGTCAGCGCCAGCGGAAACAGCGCCGCGGTCAGGTTCTTCAGTAGCATCCCGTAACCGATGCGAATGCCGCCGGCCTCGATTTTCAACGCCTTGGCCGGCGCCGCCACCGCGGCAAACAGCGAATACAACATGTTGCGCGAGTAGGCTTGCTGGAACTTGGGCACCCACTCGGGCACGGGCACCGTGGTTGCGCTCTCCGGCAGCGGCGGCGCGATCTTGGGATTGATCAGGGCCCAGCCGATAATGTAAATGAGGTAAAGGAACGAAAGGAAAAATCCGGGAAACATCGCCGATGCGTACAGCTTCACCACCGACTGGCCGGCCACGGCGGCGTACACGATGATCATCACCGAGGGGGGAATGAGAATCCCGAGCGTGCCGCCGGCGGTAATCACGCCGGACGCGAGCCGTACGTCGTAACCGGCCTTCAGCATCGGGTTGAAAGCGATCACGCCCATCAGCACCACCACGGCGCCGACCAGCCCGCTGGCGATGCCCCAGAACGTGCAGATGATCAGCGTCGCGACCGCGAGCGAGGCGGGGACGCGGCGAAACGCGAGCTGCACGCTGTAGAACATTTTGTCCACCAGCGCCCCGCGCTCCATGACGTAACCCATCAGCACGAACAGCGGAATCGAAATCAACGTGTCGTTGGTCATGGCGCCGTAGGTGCGCTGGACCATCAGATCGAAGATGTGGTTCTGGGTCCACGGCTGCGACGGATCATAGAGCGCGAAGAAGCCGAAGAACATGCCGAGTCCCATCAACGTGAATGCCGTCGGGAAGCCCATCATGATGACAACCACGATGAGCGCGAGCATGGTGAGTCCCAGTGCCGGCTCGCTCATTTGCGGTCTCCCTTCGGTTCCCCGCGCGCCGTCGCCGCTTCGGCGCGATCACCGAGACCCCGCTGGCGTGCCGCCTCGTCGATCGAATGCGCTTGCTCGATGGCGCGCTGCCGCGACTCTTCATCCACGTACTCGCTGTGCGCCAGTTGTTCTTCGACCACGTCGATCTCCTCCGCGTCTTTCAGACGCTCGGGCCACTCTCCCGTCTTGAGGCAAATGACGCAGCGGATGATTTCCGCGAGTCCTTGCAGCAGGACGAAGGTGCCGGCAATGGGAATAATCGCCTTGAAATGGTAGAGCGGCGGCCCATCGGCGGTGTCGTTGACGTGCTCGCGAATCACCCAGGACGCGTGCGCAAAGTCCCAGCCCGCGTAACTCAGCGCCGTAATCCCCGGAAGAAAAAAGATGAGATAGAGAACAAGGTCAAGCGCCGCCTGCGTGCGCGGTCGCATCGAACTGTACAGGAAATCGCCGCGGACATGACCGTCCTGCGCCAGCGTATAAGCCCCGCACATCATGAACAGCACGCCGTAGGTCATATAGTCGGCGTCGAAACTCCATGCCGTGGGCGCGTTGAGAATGTAGCGCTTGAACACTTCGACGCATACCCCCACCGTCAGCAGGATGATCAGCCAAGAAAATGCCTTGCCGCACCATGTACTGATGCTGTCCACCACCAGAAGAAACCGCTGAACCCGCATGTTTCACCCCCGCCAATTACCCGCCGCACGTTCACGCGGCGCCCAAGAAAGCCATCCCGCGGATGAACCGCGGGACGGCGTGCTTAGGTGGCTCGGCCGGTTAGGCCTTCTTGCCCCCGAAATAGTGGTTGGCGGCCATCTTGAAATCCACCTGCTGGTCGTTCTGCCACTTCGTGGTCCTCTCGGCAAACGCCTTCTGCGAGTCGAGCACCTTCTTGAACCACGGGTTTTCGGCGGACTTCTTCGCGATGACCTTGTCCCAGATAGCCAGCTGGTCCTGCAGTACGCTGTTGGGCGTCTTATAGACACGAACCTTGTCCTTCAACTGGATCTCGATGTAATCCTTGGAGTAGCGGTCGATCGCCTTCCACGACATGTCCGCCGAGGCCGCTTCGACCGCATTCGCGATGAGTGCCCTCAACCTCTCCGGCAACGCGTCGTACTTCTTTTTGTTGAACAGGATCTCAAGCGTTTCCGCCGACTGATGGAAGCTCTGCATCATGTACACTTTAGAGACGTCGGGGAATCCGAGCGCTTTGTCGGACGATGGATTGTTGAATTCCGCCGCTTCGATCAGGCCGCGGTCCATAGCCGGCACGATGTCCGGACCGGCGAGCGCGTTGACCGCCGCGCCCATCGCCTGGAACATTTCGATACCGAGACCCACCGTGCGGAACTTGAGGCCCTTGTAGTCGGAAACCTTGGTGATCGGCTTCTTGTACCAGCCGAGCGGCTCGGTGGGCATCGGCCCGTACGGGAACGACACGACGTCCATGTTCAGGCTATGGTAGATTTCGGCAAGGAGCTCCTTGCCCCCACCGTACTTATGCCAGGCGAGCAGCATGTTGGCGTCCATACCGTAAGCCGGACCCGAACCCCAGAGCGCGAGAGCCGGATTCTTGCCATACCAGTACACGAGCACGCCGTGGCCGCCGTCGAGCGTCCCCTTGCTCACTGCGTCCAGAAGATCGAACGCCTTGACCACGGCGCCAGCGGGCAACACCTCGATCTTGAGTTCGCCGCCGGCCATTTCGTTCACTTTCTTGGCGAAGTCGAGTGCGTACTCGTGAAAGATGTCCTTCGTTGGCCACGTGCTCTGAAACCGAAATGTGTAGGTTTCAGCCCCCCGGGATATCATCGGGAACCCGATAGCGGCGGCACCACCCACCGAAGCCGCCGTGGCCGTCAGAAATTTCCGGCGGGACATCGCTTGGCGGGAATTTTTCGGACGTGCAGATTTCGATTTACTTGTAGTTTTCTTGTTCATCGCTTCCTCCTTGTCGCAGTTTGTAAGAACAAAAATTTCGTGTGTTAAAACACAGCGGCACTAGTCTACTCTCGAATATCAGGCGATATCCAGCGATGGAATGAACATTCCGGGCGACCTGTATTCTTATCTAGCAGCTATATTTCAGTAATCAACCCGGCGGCAAGTTAGCGTGCCATGGATAGTTCGTTTCTGGATTTAGGTCAGATTAATTTCACAATGCGCAATTGCGACGCAGGTCGAACGAATCTTGGCTGGAATCAATCCAGGGAAACCTTCCCCGGCGCGCCCGGAACCTCACGCACCAGCCGCGGCACCAGATAACCCGGCAGGCGTCGCTGCAGCTGCACCATCAATTGCCGCGCCGCCGCTTCCTGCACTTCGAAGTGCGCCGCCCCCTGCACCGCGTCGAGCTGATGCAGGTAATACGGCAGCACGCCCGCCTCGATCAGCGCCTCGCTCAACCGCACCAGCGTCTCGACGCTGTCATTAACGCCGCGCAATAACACCGACTGGTTGAGCAGCTCCACGCCCGCCCGTTTCAGGCGCGTGAGCGCGTCGCAAACGGAGAAATCGATTTCATTCGCGTGGTTCGCGTGCACGACGATCACCGTCTTGAGTCCGGCAACGCCGAGCCAGTCCAGCAACTGGTCGTCGACGCGCTCCGGCACCACGATCGGCAGGCGCGTATGCAGACGCAGCCGACGCAAGTGTGGTATCGCTGCCAGTTGCCGCGCCAATCCGGCGAGACGCACGTCGGACAAGGTAAGCGGGTCACCGCCGCTCAGTATCACCTCGCTGATCGAAAGATCCGCGGCGATGTATTCGAGCGCACCGCGCCATTGATCCGCGGCCGGATTAGCCTCCGAGTAGGGAAAATGACGGCGGAAGCAATAGCGGCAATGCACGGCGCAGGCGCCGGTGAGCGTCAGGAGCACCCGCCCTTCGTATTTGTGCAACACCCCCGGCGCCACCATCGCCGCGTGATCCCCCACCGGATCGTCGCTGAAACCCTCGACCGCGAGACATTCCTCGGCCAGCGGCAGCACCTGGCGCAACAGGGGATCGTGCGGGTCACGCGGGCGCATGCGTGTCACGAACCCGCGCGGCACCCGCAGCGGAAACAGCCGCGCGGCCGCCTGCGCGGCCGGCAACCATTCCCGACCCAATCCCACGGCCGCGAGCAGTTCAGCGGGGTCACGGATGGCGTGGGTCAGGGCCGATTGCCAGGCGGGGATCTGCCGTAAAGCTGGACTTCCGGGTATCATAGCGCGCCCGATTTTACCCAAGTCACGCGCCGCGCGCCTCCGGCGCCCCTTGCGGGAGGTGAGGCGGGGTATTCACGGACACGCTTAACGTGCGTGAGTGCTGCTGAACGGGTGCGCCGAAGTTTGGTGCGCCCCGGCGGAAATACAAGGGGCGGGGGCAAATGCGAGACGTGAACGGTTATTTAAGCGAAGTGTGCAAAACTTAATATAGGTGTCTGATGGCAACTTACAGTACCAATGAATTTAAGGCCGGCCTCAAGGTGATGCTCGACGGCGACCCGGCGTCAATCGTCGAGAACGAGTTCGTCAAACCGGGCAAGGGCCAGGCCTTCAACCGCGTGCGGATCCGCAACCTGAAAACCGGACGCACCATCGAGCGCACGTTCAAGTCCGGCGAGACCATCGAAGCCGCCGACGTCGTGGACATGGAGATGCAATATCTCTACAACGACGGCCAGTTCTGGCACTTCATGAATCCGGAATCCTACGAGCAGCTCGCCGCCGACAAGAACGCCGTGGGCGACAACGCCAAGTGGATGAAAGAGCAGGACGTGTGCATCATCACCCTGTGGAACGGCGTGCCGCTCGTGGTTGAGCCGCCGAACACCGTGACCCTCAAAATTGTCGAAACCGACCCGGGCCTGCGCGGCGATACCAGCGGCGGCGGCGGCAAGCCGGCCACGCTGGAAACCGGCGCGGTCGTGCGCGTGCCGCTGTTCATCCAGAACGGCGAGACGATCAAGGTCAACACCCGCACCGGCGAGTACATCTCGCGCGCCTGAGCCGATGCTGTCCGACGGTTCCGGTGACTGGCAACCCACCGCCGCGCTGGATATCCTGAAACTCCGCGCCCGGATACTCGAACGCATTCGCGCGTTTTTTTTCGAACGTGGCGTGCTCGAAGTCGAAACGCCAATACTGTCGAGCGCCGCCACGACCGATCCCGCCCTCGCCAGTCTGAGCACGCGCTATACCGGCCCGCTGTTTCCCCATGGGCAGACACTCTACCTGCACACCTCACCCGAATTCCCCATGAAGCGCCTGCTTGCGGCGGGTGCCGGTTCGATTTACCAGATTTGCAAGGTTTTTCGCGACGGCGAGTCCGGACGGCTGCACAATCCGGAATTCACCATGCTCGAGTGGTATCGCGTCGGCTTCGACCACCATCGGCTGATGGACGAAACCGGCGAGCTTGTGATGCAGTTGCTCGCATCATCGCTGTCACTTCAAGCGCCCGAGAAGCTGACGTACCGGGAGGCATTCATACGTCATGCCAGCCTCGATCCGCACCGGGCCACCGCGGAGGAATTCGCGCGCGCCGCCAGAGACCATCACATTGACGTGCCGCGGCGTCTGCGCGGGCACGACGATCTCGCCGCGTGGCGCGACCTGCTGCTCACGCACCTCGTCGAGCCCGGGCTGGGCCAGGGCCGGCTCACGTTCATCCACGATTATCCTGCGGCGCAGGCATCGCTCGCGCGCGTGCAACCGGGAGATCCGCCGCTGGCGGCGCGCTTCGAGCTTTATTTGAACGGCGTGGAGCTTGCCAATGGTTTTCATGAACTGGCGGATGCGAATGAACAACGCACTCGCTTTGAACGTCAGCTGCACGCTCGCACCGTCGCCGGTCTGTCCGCGGTGCCGATGGATGCGCACCTGCTGGCCGCGCTGACGCACGGAATGCCCGATTGCGCCGGTGTCGCGCTCGGTATCGATCGCCTGGTGATGCTCGCCGCCGGGGCACGATCAATCGCCGAGGTAATTCCTTTCCCGATTGATCGCGCCTGATTTCTCGCGCCGGGGTTCCTACGTTTCCAGCCAGAACGTCACCGGGCCGTCGTTGGTAAGCGTCACTTGCATGTCGGCGCCGAAGACACCGGTCTGCACCGGCGCATGGTGCGCCCGTGCCTGGTCCGCCAAATACTCGAACAAGCGCTCACCATCATCCGGCGCAGCTGCTGGCATAAAGCTCGGGCGCATCCCCTTTTTGGTATCCGCTGCGAGAGTGAACTGCGGCACCAGCAGGAGGCCGCCACCGATGTCGCGCACGTTCAGGTTCATTTTGCCGTCGGCATCCGGAAACACGCGATATCCAAGCAGGCGTTGCAGCAGGCGATCGGCCCGGGCTTCACTGTCGTCTTGTTCCACACCAACAAGGACCAGCAACCCGCGTTCGATTGCGCCGACGAGGTGGCCGTCCACTTCCACGCGAGCGGCGCGTACACGTTGCAAGAGCCCGATCATGCGCTGCCTTGTCCAGATGATTTTTTGTCACGCGCAAGCGTAGTATATTGACGGGAACGGAGATACCGATAATTCTTGTGGCCAGCCTTCCGGAAAAATCGCAGCAGATTCTCAGCACCCACGCCGGGCTGGTGCACGCGGTGGTGCGCACCTGCCAGAATCGCGAGCTCATGCCGCAACTGGAGCTGGTGTTGCGGCAATCCGAAGAAAACGGCTGGGTCCAGCTGGTGGCGGCAATCCGGCGCGTCCTTCGCGGGACCCGCGACAGCAGCGTGCTGGCCGGTCTCGATGAAGAAGATCGCGTCATTATCGAGGCGATCTTGCACGGGCTGCAAAACCCCGACACCCTGCCCGACCTGAATGCCGCACCCGACCCCACCCACGCCGCGCCCGGGTTGGCCTCGATGGTCGCCGCCGCCAGGCACGGCAACGTGGAAGCGCTCCAGGCGCTCGCGGAGATGGCGACCCAGATGCGGCATGCTGGCGGCGATATGGCGCGTCTGGCCTCGGCGCTGTCGCAAATGGAACAGGGAGAGGATGACGCCGAAAAACTGATGCGCGGGATGA
>DASPRK010000048.1:0-9987 GCA_035624495.1 Methylomirabilis sp. (SeqCode)
GTGCCGACGCCAGCCATCCCAGCTCGAAATGGCCGAGCGCCCCGATGAAGCCGACTTCTTCCGCGCGCGTAAGCAGTCCGATAAACGGCGGCGGTTTTTTTCCGCGGTTTTTTTGGAACAGGTTTATGGCCGTATTGACGACCGCGAATACGCCGATCAAGTCGTCGGCTGCCTTGGTGCGAATTGTCTTGCCGACGCGCCAGGCTGGTGCGCGGAATCGAAATCCGCCATAAACCGAGGGGGCTCCCGGTTTCGCGCCTTTGGACGTAGCGTCGATGTGCACCTCGGCGCTATCGAGTGCGTGACCAGACTTGAGCAGCCGGACGCGCGCGATCCGCCCGTGGCCCCAGAGACCTTCCCGGGTGGCCAGCCAGACGCGGCTGCCCGCGAGCGATTTGACTGGCGATCCACCGTGCCATTTGACCCGCAGGCGGGTGGCCGAGAGCCAGCGCACACCGTGGAACCCGGGATGATCCATGTGCGCGATGAAGACACGCAGCGGTTCCGTGCTCCGCTGTCGCACAAGCTGCCGGTATTGGGCGGGCGACCCGCAGCCCACTACCAAGTTACCGACCGGATCGCGGAAATAGCGAACGTGCGCCGCTTCCAGCATTTTCATTACGGTGGCAATGACATGTTCTTCACGAAAAGGGACAGTGGGTTGCTGCAACAGCTCGGTCAGCAGGGCGTAATGGCGCGCGTTCATGGCGCGCGACTATAGCTTTTCTGGAGGCGAATGCAACGGTGGATTCTTTCGCCGTATGGAGAGATGAAAAGTTTTTGCCCAACACAGCGGGTATCGGTAAAATGCGCGCTTTGCGGCACGAGCCTTTTCGACCACGTTGCATTCACATTTTATTTTCGATGTCACTGAGCGCGACTTTTCGGACAAAGTGCTGCTGGCTTCGTGCGAATACCCGGTGCTGGTGGATTTCTGGGCCGATTGGTGCCCGCCGTGCCGGGCGCTCACTCCGGTGCTGGAAAAGGTGACGCGGGGTCTGCACGGCGCGGCCCGCCTCGCCAAGGTCGAGGTGGACGAGAACATGCGCCTGGCGGGCCGCTACCAGCTGCGCGGGTTTCCGACCGTAATCATGTTCCTGAACGGCGAGGAGGCCGGCCGGTTCAGCGGGGCGCGTTCGGAACAGCAGGTGCGCGCGTTCATCGCCGAGCACGCACCCGCGGTACCGAGGCAGGAAGCCGGTTCCTAGGAAAACATTACTCGATTTTCAACCGCACCGTGCGGCGTTCACCGGAAGCGGTGGAACCGCTCTCCAGAATGGCGCGCTCGACTTCGTCACGATTACCGAGAACAGCGCCGAGATCGATCCAATCCCCCAGCTTCGCCTCGATGGTCGTGGACAGTTCTTGCAGGTTGGCAAGCCCGATCGAGGGGTCTTGCAGCGTGGACAGTCTCGGGGTTATTTCAATCCGGACGCCGTCACCGTGGACGTGCGGCACGACTGAAAAGCCAGTGGTCACGTCCTGCATATCGATACCCTCCGATATCACCAGCTGATTCCGGCTGAGCGCCACGATTCTCCGCACATGCGGCAGCGACTGGCCGATGCGGATGTAGGCGCGCTGGCCATCTTGAGTCAGAACGGTTTGCGTCATGATGTCATCGGGCGACGTCGTGCGGTTGTCGGTGCTGTACCGCAGCTCATTTTTCTGCGCCACAAGTCCCCTATCATCCCCGGGTTTTTTCGGTAACGTGACACGTGCCTTGCCAACGCGGGTTTCGCCGGAAAGCGATTGGGCGCCGGCGGTTTCAGCGGCGCTCACCCCTTGCTGCACCGTGATGCGCAACTGGCGCCGCTCGACGTCGAGCTGCCCCAGGATGCGCTCGATTTCTTTGAGCTCGGCATCCGGAGCGCGGATGATCAATCGGTAATCGGTGCCGCTCAGGAGGTCGTTCGGTCCGAGCAGGGGGCGAATGACGGGAATGATTTCGTCAGCCGGACGATGTTTTAGATAAAGAATACGCGCCTCGTCCGCGGCGGCGATAGCCGGCGCCAGCATCAAGAGCAGGAACACGAACCGGCGCATGTCAGTAGATGTCGAGCCGGCGCGCTTCCGTGAGATGGCGGCGCCAATAAGGATCGTCGAAGCTCGATATATACACTTTTTTTCCAGTCGAAGGTGCATGCACGAATTCGTTGCCGCCGATGTACATCGCTACGTGGGAGAATCGTTTGCCTTCCTGCGCAAAGAACAGGAGATCGCCCCGCTGCAGACCGTTTGTGGATACTGGTTGCGAGCGGCGGCGCAGGTTCGTGGTGCCATGCGGCAAGGGCACCCCCACGCGGCCGTAGCTGTATTGCACCAGACCGCTGCAATCGAAACCCGCGGGGTTGTTGCCGCCGTAGTGGTACGGTTTGCCGATCATGGCGATCGCCTGATCGGCGGCGCGGCTGGCGAGATCGGGCGGAGCGGGTTCGACCGGGGCATGCGCGCAGCCGGCCGCGACCGCGATGCCCAGCGAAAACAGAGCTATCCGGAAAGGGCGAAATAACATCCGTGAAATACGCAACTAAAGGCCGGCGGCGCGCAGCGAGGAGATCGCTTCGCTGCGGTCCCACAATTCATTGAACCGGCGAGCGAGCAGTGCCGCCTCGCGAGCATCGCGCGGATGCGCGATGGTGTCGGGCTTGTCCAAGTCCTGCTGATGCAGGTAGCCCCGGTGGTCGACTACCATGAACATTTCGCGGATGCCGAGATGTTCTTCGCCGACTTGATGCATGTGGATGAAGTCGCTCAATCGGCGGCAGAGCTCGACCAGGCGATCGTTGTCCCGCAGCGCCTGTTCCGTGTCTTCCACCACAACGCGGGCGCTATTATGTCGATGACGCGCGGCGAAACTCGCCAGCGCCCGGGCAAAACGCGTCGAATTGAACAGATCGCCGTCGAGCCGGGGCGCGAAAATAACGATTTCGCGCGTGGCGCTCTCCGACAGCTCGGCCAGATAGTTACGAACTTCGTCTCGGGTCTTGATCACCCGGCTCCGCGCCTCGAGTGCGTCATCCGCGGGATTGTCTTTTGCCGTGTCCATCTTTCGATGCAAGTCCTCTCAGCGGCCTTCAAGACTATATATAGCTCACGCCATGCCGTCGGTGCGGCCCGACGTCGGCACGAAGGGGCGAGGGTCAGTTTTTGACTTGCGTCAGCTCTCTGGCTTGTGCTGCGGCATTACCGATGTAGGTTGCCGGCGTGAGCGACAGGAGCCGCTTCTTGGCCGTCTCGGGAATGGCGAGCCCGCGGATGAAGGCATGCATGGATTCCCGGTTGATCCCGCCCTTCCCGCGGGTCAGGTCCTTTAGTTTTTCATAGGCGCCTTCGATACCGTAACGGCGCATGACGGTCTGCACCGCTTCGGCCAGGATCTCCCAGTTGTCCTCAAGATCGGCATTGAGGCGCTCGGCGTTGACTTCGAGTCTGCCGATGCCCTTAAGGCAGGAATCACAGGCGAGCAGCACGTGACCAAAGGCCACACCCAGGTTGCGCAGCACGGTGGAATCCGTGAGGTCGCGCTGGAAGCGTGAAACCGGGAGTTTTTCCGCAAGGTGGCGCAGCAGGGCGTTCGCCAGGCCCAGGTTGCCCTCGGCGTTCTCGAAATCGATCGGGTTGACCTTGTGCGGCATGGTGGAGGAACCGACCTCGCCCTTCACCACCTTCTGCTTGAAATAGCCGAGTGAAATGTAACCCCATACGTCGCGGTTGAAGTCGATGAGGATCGTGTTGAACCGGGCCATGGCGTCGAGTAGTTCGGCGATGTAATCGTGCGGCTCGATCTGGGTCGTGTAGGGGTTCCATTCCAGCCCCAGCCCTTCGACGAGCTTCCGCGCCATTGCCGGCCAGTCGATTTCAGGATAGGCCGCGAGATGCGCGTTGAAATTACCGACCGCGCCGTTGATCTTGCCGAGGATCGGTACTCCGGCGATCGCACCGCGGGCACGCTTCAGGCGATAGGCGACGTTTGCCATTTCCTTGCCGACCGTGGTCGGGGAAGCCGGCTGGCCGTGGGTGCGCGCGAGCATCGGCTGATTCGCGAAACGGACCGCGAGTTCAGAGATGGCCGCGATCAGCTTGTCCATACGCGCCAGCAGCACGTCGTCGCGGCCGGCCTTTAGCATCAGCGCATAGGCAAGGTTGTTGATGTCCTCGGAAGTGCAGGCGAAATGAATGAATTCGGCACAGCGCGCGATTTCGTCGTTATCGCGGGTTTTTTCCTTGAGAAAATATTCGATTGCCTTGACGTCGTGATTGGTCGTCGCCTCGATTTCCTTGACACGCCGGGCGTCGGCCTCGGAAAAATCAATGACGATCCTGTCCAGTATTTTTTTCGTGGCGCCTGAGAACGGCGGCACTTCCTTGATTCGCTTGTGCTCGGCGAGCGCGAGCAGCCAGCGTATCTCGACCAGTACGCGTCGGTGAATGAGGCCGTATTCGCTGAACAGTGGGCGGAGGGGTGCGGTTTTGGATTCGTAACGGCCGTCGAGCGGCGATAGGGCGGTGAGCGGATTCAGCGGCAGAGCATCGGATTTGGTCGGTTTGTTCATGCGTGCCTGCGTTCGGTGGCATTCCCTCCCCTGAGGCGGCGAATTTTACCAGATCGGTGTGGAAAATGCCGTTCTCAGAGATGCGCCGAATGAACCATGGCGGGCTGTGGATTGGGAATCCCGGCTTGGATGATCCCGCCGCCCAGACATTTGTCGCCGTCGTAGAACACGACCGACTGCCCCGGCGTGACGGCGCGTTGCGGACGGTCGAAGGTGACCCGCAGGCGTCCATTCTCCGCGCTGACGGCACAGCACTGGTCCGGTTGGCGGAAACGGGTCTTGGCGTGCAACTTGCGCGGCCAGGACGGCGGTCCACCGCCGATCCAGTGCAGCTGGCCGGCAATCAGTGCCTCGCTGTAAAGCGCCGGGTGATGCTCGCCTTGCTCGACGAAAAGCGTGTTGTGCGCGACATCTTTGCCGACCACGTACCACGCCTCCCCGGTCCCGCCGATGCCCAAGCCATGGCGCTGACCAATGGTGTAATACATCACGCCGTCGTGCCGGCCTTTGAGTGTGCCTGCGAGCGTGCGCATTTCTCCGGGTTGCGCCGGGAGGTAGCGCGCAAGGAACGACTTGAAATCGCGCGCGCCGATGAAGCAGATGCCAGTCGAATCGTGGCGATCGTGATTAGGCAGCCCCGATTCCCGTGCGAGGCGCCGCACCTCCGTCTTCGCGAGCTCACCGACGGGAAACAGCGCGTGCGCCAGCGCTTCCTGACCGAGTAAATAGAGGAAGTAGCTTTGGTCCTTGCTCGCGTCCCCGGCCTTATGCAGGGTATAACGCCCGTCTTCAGTGGCGACCCGCGCGTAATGCCCGGTCGCAATCTTATCCGCGCCGAGCGTCAGCGCATAATCCAGAAACGCCTTGAATTTGATTTCCTTGTTGCACAATACATCGGGATTGGGCGTGCGCCCGGCGCGGTATTCCGCGAGAAAATAACTGAACACCCGGTCCCAGTATTCGGTGGCGAAATTGACGGTGCGCAAGGGGATGCCGAGATGATCGCACACCGTGCGCGCCATCTTGAGGTCGTCTTCGGCGCCGCAATGGCCGGTGCGGTCATCCTCCTCCCAGTTCTTCATGAACAGACCGGTGACATCGTGTCCGGCGTGTTTCAGCAACAACGCCGCCACGGCGGAGTCCACGCCACCCGAGATGCCGACCACGATTTTCATGATGACCTAACCGGTGTGCCGCCCGGCGGAAAGAATGCCGGTGTCGCCAAGGTCCCTCAGCAATTCGAGAGGGTAACGCCGTCCGGCAAGGTAATCATTGATACAGCGCTCGACCTGTGGACTGCGATGGCGCGCGCGTTCAGACCGGATTTCCTCCGGCGTCAGCCACAGCGCGCGCACGATGTCGCGATCGAGCGCGCGTTCGGATTCGTGCCGCGTGACCCGACCGATGAATGCAAAGCGCAGATAAGTGATGCCCTTGGACGGATGCGGCCAGCGGTAAATGCCGAGCAGCGACTCCGGCACCAAGTGCCAGGCGGTTTCTTCGAGGGTTTCGCGTACCACGGCGTCCATCAGGCTCTCGCCTTCGTCGAGATGGCCAGCGGGCTGATTGAGCACCAGGCGGCCATCCGCCTGTTCCTCGACCAGCAGGAATTTCCCCTCGCGTTCGACGATGGCGGCGACGACCACGTTCGGTTTCCAGATCATGTGCGCATCATAACAGTGCGGGGCGAGGTGTGAGGAGGGAAGCGTGGTTTCCCTTCTCACCTCACGGCTGATCTTCCCGCCATTGGCCCGGCGCCAGGCCGTCGAGCGTGTGGCGGCCGATCGCGTAACGCACCAGCCGCAGCGTGGGATAGCCGACGGCGGCAGTCATGCGCCGGACCTGGCGGTTGCGGCCTTCGGTGAGGATGATTTCCAGCCACGACGTCGGGATGGACTTGCGGAGCCGGATCGGCGGATCGCGCGGCCACAGCCGGGGCTCGGGGATGGCGCGCACTTTGGCTGGTCGGGTGCGTCTGCCGTCGATCAGCACGCCGCGGCGCAGCCGTTCCAGCGTTACGTCGTCGGTAACGCCTTCGACCTGGACCCAGTAGGTTTTGGGCAGCTTGTGCCGCGGGTCGGACAGACGCTGTTGCAGCCGGCCGTCGTCCGTGAGCAGCACTAGACCCTCGCTGTCGCGGTCGAGCCGCCCGGCCGGATAAACGCCAGGAATCGGTAAATAGGAAGCGAGCGTTGCGCGTCCGGCAGCGTCGGTGAACTGCGTGAGCACACCGTAGGGTTTGTTGAACAGGATCAGCCTGGCCATGGCGCAGTGTACCGTGTCGGTCCGGACTCCCGCATGGGAGCGGCTCTGGTGATAGAATCCCGGCAATTTTAAGCGGAGTCGCCCATGTCTTCTTCTCATATTAATTTGCCCGCCGGTCAAAGAATCGTCGTCAATGCCGATCATTCGCTCCGGGTTCCGGACCGGCCGATCGTTCCCTTCATCGAGGGCGACGGCACCGGCGTCGACATCACCCCGGTCATGAAAAAGGTCGTGGATGCGGCGGTCGCCAAGGCTTACGGCGGCAGGCGGTCGGTGGCATGGATGGAGGTTTATGCCGGCGAGAAGGCGGTTGCCGTCTACGGCACCAACGCCTGGCTGCCGGAGGAAACGTTGCAGGCGGTGAGGGATTATGTCGTCTCGATCAAGGGCCCGCTTACGACACCGGTCGGCGGCGGCATTCGCTCGCTCAACGTGACACTGCGACAGGAACTCGATCTGTACGTCTGTCTGCGTCCCGTGCGCTATTTCAAGGGTGTGCCGAGCCCGGTCAAGGAACCCGAGAAAACCGACATGGTGATCTTCCGGGAGAACTCCGAAGACATATACGCCGGCATCGAGTGGCCATCCGGCTCACCGGAGGTCAGGAAGGTTATCGACTTCCTGCAGCGCGAGATGGGGGTCAAAAAGATCCGCTTTCCGGAGACCTCGGCGATCGGCGTGAAGCCGGTATCGCGCGAGGGCACGGAGCGCCTGGTGCGGCGCGCAATTCAGTATGCGATCGTGAACGACCGCCCTTCGGTGACCCTGGTTCACAAGGGCAACATCATGAAATTCACCGAAGGCGGTTTCAAGAGCTGGGGCTATGATCTGGCGCAGCGCGAGTTCGGAGCGAAGCCGATCGATCAGGGTCCATGGATGTGGCTGAAAAACCCGAAAACCGGGAAAGAGATTGTGGTCAAGGACGTGATTGCGGACGCCTTCCTGCAGCAGATTCTGCTGCGGCCGGCGGAGTACAGCGTGATCGCTACGCTCAATCTCAATGGAGACTACATTTCCGATGCGCTGGCCGCGCAGGTGGGCGGCATCGGGATCGCGCCGGGCGCGAATCTTTCCGACACCGTCGCCATGTTCGAGGCCACCCACGGCACCGCGCCCAAGTACGCCGGGAAGGACATGGTGAATCCCGGTTCGCTGATTCTCTCCGCGGAGATGATGTTGCGTCACCTCGACTGGGTCGAGGCGGCCGATCTCATCATCAGGGGTGTCGAAGGCGCGATCACCGCGAAGACCGTGACCTACGATTTCGCGCGCCTGATGCCCGGCGCCACCCAGCTGAGCTGTTCGGGTTTCGGGGAAGCCGTTATCCGACACATGTAAATCGGCCTCGCGCTTACTGAACAGCGGCGTGGTCGGGAGCGTCGCGCGGCGCATGGAATTCCGCTTCATCTTTGATTTTCCTGGCCTCGGAATGACGACCGCGCGCCTCCAGGATCGTTGCTTTCAACAACAGCGAATCGCGTGAATCCGAAACCAATTTGAGCGCCTTATCGACCGTGGCCAGCGCCTCATGATTGTGGTTGGCGCAGTAGTAGTAGACCATGGCGAGGTTGTGATTTGCCTTTTGACAGCTCGGATCCAGCGCGATCGTCGACATAAAATGTTGCACAGCCGCCGCGTAATCCCCGCGCTGCGCCAGCATGACGGCGAGATCGTCATGCGCCCTGGCGTCGGTGGGGTTCAGCGCGATCACCTTGGTCAAATTCTTTTCGGCTTTGCCCGATCCCCTTCCAGAAAGTATCGAACTGCCCCGTTCGGTACAGGCCCGGGAGCTCTCGGGGTGACGTCCGATGTAAACGCCAAAATCCGTAATACTGTCGTCGAACCGGCCGCTCCGGCCTAATGCCATTCCGCGTCCGCAATACGCGTGATCGAGATGACCTTTGAGGTTGATGGCGGAACTGAAGTCATCAATGGCGTCTTCAAATTCGTGCAATTTGAGTCTGACCTCGCCTCGCTTCAGATACGGGCCGGCGTCGTTCGCGTTTTCGGCGATCCGTGGCAAAACGGTTCCAGGCGGTGACCTGCGGTTTATCTTCTTCCATGGAGACGATCGAATCCGCGGCCAGGGTTGACTGAGGAATCGACAAGTGCATCGCGAATAATGCAAAGAATTCGAAGCGGAAATTCACGCGGGAAGCTCCTCCTGCCCTGCAAGCCACGGTGGCTGCACTGGTCACGATAGGACGTCCCGCTCGACGACGCAGTTCCTTACGCCATGGTATGAAACTACGCAAACGGCCTCAAGAAAAACCCGGCAGGGCGGCCGGGTTCTGAATTACATTAGCAGTTAGCTTAGTAACGTCTGACTTTTATTTGGATAGGGAACGTATGCGGGAAGCCTGGGGGCCCTTGGGGCCTTCCTGGACTTCAAACTCCACTTGCTGACCCTCTTTGAGGGTCTTGTACCCTTCCATTTCAATAGCGGAATAATGCGCGAACACATCATCACCACCGTCAGTGGGAGTGATGAACCCATAGCCTTTGCTGGCGTTAAACCACTTCACGGTGCCTAGTGGCATACATCCCCCTCCTTGCTGCGGCTGTAGCCGCTGTCCTGCAGATGATTAGGAACCACTGCACCGATGTCCCTGGACGGCGCCGGAGACAACGGCGCAGCTTGAACCATCATCCTTCTTTTTCCCCGCAAGTCAAGCAAGGACCCTGTCGCGCGGTTGTCGGTGGACCGACGTGGGAAAAAGGCCGGTAGCGAGGCTCAAAATTCATGCCAAATTCTGCGGGGTTGAAATTTTGGGCGGCGGTCGCACAATGTAGATGATTTCCCGGGGTGGAACACGGGTCTGACCGAAAAGATATTTGGTGTAATCTTCGTATTATGAGCGACAAACCCCAGCAATACCTCGACGGTCCCATCGTTCAGGAAGCCAAGCCCAAGCTTCAGAAGCCGCAACTGTTCAAAGTGATCTTGCTGAACGACGACTATACTCCTATGGAGTTCGTGGTGGTCATTCTGGAGCGGTTTTTTGCGAAAAATCGGGAAGACGCAACTCGCATCATGTTGCACGTGCACCAGAAAGGCATGGGGATTTGCGGCATCTATACTCGGGAGATAGCGGAGACCAAGGTACGACAGGTGCTGACATACGCCCAGGAGCACCAGCATCCGCTGCAGTGCACCATGGAGCCG
>DASPRK010000050.1:0-17894 GCA_035624495.1 Methylomirabilis sp. (SeqCode)
CTCGTGCCGATATCCACGATTATATCGAGATGTTTTACAATCGGGTACGCCGACACCGCCATCTGGGTGGCATGAGCCCGGAGGCGTTTGAAGTCGCGTCAGTCCGATGTTAACTGTCCGGAAAAATCTGGGAAGTCCACCCAGAACCTGCCAACGATGATACAGCACATGAACTCCAGGATATGGCGGCGAAGTCAGGATTAGCTTGGGTGCAGCATAACCCTGGCGTTCTATAAAGTCGTCAATTGATATTGCTGATTGTTGCAAGCAAACATTCTTTCTTGATGTTTTTCGGTTACCCGCCCACTGACAATCAGCCGCCGTTACCACACTTGAGAAGTCAGCAGCGCTTTTGAGCATGCGTTCGACACGTTGGACAAGTGCGCGACGAAATTCCGCAGGTGTAGGAATTTCTAACCGGCCATCAAGCGCCCATTGTGCTGTGCGAAGCACAGCACATCGTGCAAATTCTTGATGATTGCGTCGATTGAGTCTTGATTCGATATCAGCCAGTGCAAGTTCGATGGATTTTCTAATTGGCCAGACTTTTTGATACTGTAAATTCCGCTGGTAACCGTTTTCTATCCAATCAGTGGGTCTTTGTGCTTGCTTGTTGAGCGTTATGCGCGCGGGTAGACTCTCGGTCCATGCACTAAGTATATGTATATCGCTTGTTGACCAAATGCGTGTTTTTACAGTCGACACGAAGGTTGCTAGAGAGCTGATGTCACAACCAACTGTTACCCTGCCCAAGGCACGTGCTTCAACTAATGTTGTGCCACCACCCATGAATGGGTCGAGAACGAGGTCACCGGGGGTGGTAAATATCTGTATACAAGAGCGGGCAAACAGCGGTGAAAATCTCGCTGGATAGCGGTAGAAGTCGTGGGTATAGCCAGCGACTGGTCTGGCAGTTCGTGCGGCCTCAACAAGATCTTGTGCACGCTTTGCTGGCAGCTGAAGCACCTGTGAGGCGCCGTCGTTTTTTTTCTTATTAGGTTGCACTCTCATTATGCAATGATTAGTGCGGCATGATGACATAGGCTGAATTATAGTCCCCGCACTTGGAAGGTACCATAATCTTTACGTGACCCTTTTGGCCGCGCAGTTGCGCCTTTTTGCCGTAGATTTCGATGCCCAAAATCAAAGGGCCGGCTTTGCCGGCCCTTTGGATTACGACAAAATCTAGTTACAGCAACGGCACGATCAGCAGCGCCACGATATTGATGATCTTGATGAGCGGGTTGATCGCGGGCCCCGCGGTATCCTTGTACGGGTCGCCCACGGTGTCGCCGGTGACCGCCGCCTTGTGCGCGTCCGAGCCCTTGCCGCCGAAATGGTTGTCCTCGATGTACTTCTTGGCGTTGTCCCAGGCGCCGCCGCCGGTGGTCATGGAGATGGCGACGAAGATGCCGGTTACGATCGAGCCCATCAGCACGCCGCCGAGGGCCTTGGTACCCGCGCCCGGGCCCATGGCCCAGTTGAGCATCACCACCACGACGATCGGCACCAGCACCGGCAGCAGTGACGGCACGATCATCTCCTTGATGGCGGCCTTGGTGAGCATGTCCACCGCCTTCGAGTAATCCGGCTTGGCCTTGCCCTCCATAATGCCTTTGATTTCCTTGAACTGGCGGCGCACCTCGATGACGATGCCGCCGGCCGCGCGGCCCACGGCCTCCATGCCGAGCGCGCCGAACAGGTAAGGCACGAGACCGCCGACGAACAGCCCGATGATCACGGCCGGATCGGACAGCGAGAAGTCCACGAGCTTGCCGGCGTGCGACAGCGTGTGCGTGTAGTCTGCAAAAAGCACCAGCGCCGCCAGGCCCGCCGAGCCGATCGCGTAACCCTTGGTGACGGCCTTGGTGGTATTGCCCACGGCGTCGAGCGGGTCGGTGATGTTACGCACTTCCTTCGGCAGGTTCGCCATCTCGGCGATGCCGCCGGCGTTGTCCGTGATCGGGCCGTAGGCGTCGAGGGCGACTATTATTCCGGTCATGGACAGCATCGAGGTCGCCGCGATGGCGATGCCGTAGAGTCCGGCGAGCTGATACGCACCCCAGATCGAAAGGCACACCGCGATCACCGGCGCGGCCGTGGCCTTCATGGACACGCCGAGGCCGGCGATGACGTTGGTGCCGTGGCCGGTTGTCGAGGCCTGCGCGATGTGGCGCACCGGGCTGTATTCGGTGGCGGTGTAGTACTCGGTGATCATAACCATCGCCGCGGTCAGCGCCAGTCCGATAAGCGCGGCGTAATACAGGTTCATCGAAGACACCGTTTTGCCTTCGAGCACCACGCTTGCGCCCAGCATGTTGGTGGTCACGAAGTAGAACGCGATCGCCGCCAGCACGCCGGCGACGATCAGGCCACGGTACAGCGCGTTCATGATCTTGCCGCCCTCGCGCGCCTTGACGAAGAAGGTGCCGATGACCGAGGCGATGATGGACACGCCGCCGAGCGTCAGCGGGTACAGCACGGCGTTCGGGCCGGCGGCGGTGAGCAGCAGGCCGCCGAGCAGCATGGTAGCAATGATGGTGACGGCGTAGGTCTCGAACAGGTCCGCGGCCATGCCGGCGCAGTCGCCAACGTTGTCGCCGACGTTGTCGGCGATCACCGCCGGGTTGCGCGGGTCGTCCTCGGGGATGCCGGCCTCGACTTTGCCCACGAGGTCGGCGCCGACGTCGGCGCCCTTGGTGAAGATGCCGCCGCCGAGACGGGCAAAGATCGAGATGAGCGAACCGCCGAAGCCCAGCCCCACGAGCGGGGTGATCGACACCGCTTGGCCGGCGGGTGTGAGCGAGGCGAGCA
Organism: Methylomirabilis sp. (SeqCode); assembly: GCA_035624495.1. GTDB lineage: Bacteria > Pseudomonadota > Gammaproteobacteria > Acidiferrobacterales > Sulfurifustaceae > Sulfuricaulis. The sequence continues at coordinate 2,815 of DASPRK010000050.1, forward strand.
CCGTGTAGTAACCGGCGACACCCAGCAGGCCAAGGCCCACGACCAGCATCCCGGTGATGGCGCCGCCGCGGAAGGCGATGGCGAGCGCGGCGTTCAGCCCGCTGCGCGCGGCTTCGGCGGTGCGCACGTTGGCGCGCACCGAGATGTTCATGCCGATAAAACCGGTCATGGCCGACAGCACCGCGCCGATGGCGAAGCCGATGGCGGTCAGTTTGCCGAGGAAGATCCAGATGAGAATGAACAGGATGAGGCCGACCAGACCGATGGTGCGGTACTGCCGGTTGAGATAGGCCGAGGCGCCTTCCTGCACCGCCGCCGCGATTTCGCGCATGCGGTCGTTGCCGGTCGGTTTGCGCAGAATCCAGAAGATGGAGACAACGCCATAGGCGATGGCCGCCGCCGCGCAGGCCAGGGCGAAGATCAGACTGTTAGACATGTATTTCCTCCCGCATGTTGAACGTTGCTGCGTCGTTTGGGCATCGCCCGAGCGGCGCGTGATTTACGAAAAAGTCGCCAAAAATATCCAAATCGAATGAAACGCATCGTTGATCCACGTCAAACGCGATGAACATTTATTTCTTTATTGCCAAACCGCCTTCGAAACGTGTGCCCGGCTCGAAGCCGAACACCTTGTCGAGACTCAATTCGCGGATCAGACGGTCGACCGCCGCCTGGCCGTGCTCGCGGTTGACCTCGGCAAGGATGAGCTTGGCGGAATTGGCGTTGTAAAAACCGCCGAAATCCGCCTGTACCTTGAGCAGTTCCTTTGCTTTTTCCAACGTCATAAGACATTCCATGCCAAGGTGCCGGGAAAATGAAATCGGCAAACCTGTTTCCCGGCGTTCATGGGATCTGGCGGTTCGAATATTAGATCTTGAACTCGTCCAGTTTCTTCTTTACCGCGACGTTCTTCAGCCGCACGTACTGGGGCATTCCGTTCTTGTACGGCGGGTAATCCTCGCCCTGAATGAGCGGCTCGAGGTACTGGCGGCACTTGGCGGTGATGCCGAAGCCGTCCTCGGTGATATAGTCCTTGGGCATCATCTTCTCGACGTTCGCCACCTTGTCGAGCGGCGCCATGCCGACGGCCCACTTGTACGGTTTGCTCGACTTGCGCAACACCGTTGGCATGACCGAATTGTTGCCCTTGATCGCCAGCTCGACCGCGGCCTTGCCCATGGCATAGGCCTGGTCCACGTCGCTCTTCGAGGCGATATGGCGCGCGGCGCGCTGCAGGTAGTCGGCCACACCCCAGTGGTACTTGAGGCCGAGACCATCCTTGATGATCGAAGCCACGACCGGCGCGACGCCGCCGAGCTGAGCGTGGCCGAAGGCGTCCTTGAGCCCCTGGTCGGCGAGAAACTTGCCGTCTGGGCTCTTCACGCCTTCGGAGACCACGACCGTGCAATAACCGTACTTTTTTACGGCGGCGTCGACCTTGGACAAGAATTTGGCTTTGTCGAAAGCAACTTCAGGGAACAGGATCACGATCGGGATTTCCGTGTCCGGGGTGGAAGCGAGGCCGCCGGCGGCGGCGATCCAGCCGGCGTGCCGTCCCATGACCTCGAGGATGAACACCTTGGTCGAGGTCTTGGCCATGGAAGCGACGTCGAAGGACGCCTCGCGCGTGGACACGGCGATGTACTTGGCGACGCTGCCGAAGCCCGGGCAGTTGTCGGTGATCGGCAGGTCGTTGTCCACGGTCTTCGGCACGTGAATCGCCTGGATCGGGTAGCCCATGGTCTCGGACAGTTGCGAAATCTTGAGACAGGTGTCGGCCGAGTCGCCGCCGCCGTTGTAGAAGAAGTAGCCGATGTCGTGCGTCTTGAACACCTCGATCAGGCGCTCGTACTCGCGCTTGTTCTGTTCCAGGCTTTTCAATTTGTAGCGACACGACCCGAACGCGCCCGAGGGCGTGTGGCGGAGCCGCGCGATCGCGGCCGCCGACTCCTTGCTGGTGTCGATCAGGTCTTCGGTGAGCGCGCCGATGATGCCGTTACGTCCGGCGTAGACCTTGCCGATCTTCTTCGGATACTTGCGCGCCGTCTCCAGCACGCCGCAGGCCGAAGCGTTGATGACGGCAGTCACTCCGCCCGACTGGGCGTAGAATGCGTTTTTGGGTTTGCTTTTTGCCATGGTTCTCTAGTCTCCCCAAAAGAGTGGTGAAGTATCCGGTTTGTCCGGCGCGGACGATTCGTCCTTGACCGTAGATTCGTCGATCTTGATTTTTTGCCGGCGCATGTGATCGGACTCGACCTGCAGCACGCTGATCACGGCGTCGCCGATTTCGTCGTAGGAATCAATGCCGGTCCCCAGCTGGGTTTCGGGATGGTAGTAGAAGATGGGGCGGTAGCGTTTCGGTCCGAGCTTGACGAGGGCAAATTTCGCGCCCTTGGCGGTCCAGAACAGCGTCGGATACCAGTCCATGCCGCCGGTCTCGGGAGACGAGGTTTCCGTCTGCGCGAGTTGCAGCTCGATCTCCTGTCCGTAGCGTTCTCTCAGCGTGCTGCGCACGACCCAGAGCTCGGTGTCGGTGAAATCCGGAATTTTGCTGTGGCTCATCGGCTGGATTGCTCAGGGCGACATTCGGTTTTTGATGCTGGGAATCGTCGTCCTGCCTGGAAAAACGAGCTTAACCAACTTTCCCTCCTTGGAACATTTGGAAAGATGAATCGGCCGATAGGGACCCTTTATGGGGGCGGACCATTGACGCCGGGGTGGGCAAGATTGTAGTTTACGCGCCCCTGTCATAAAACCAGGGAAAATCGTGAGAATTTCCAACGACCAAGAACTTACAGGCGAGAGTGCCATGAGAATCGTGCTATTGGGAGCGCCGGGATCCGGCAAGGGAACGCAGGCTAAGTTGTTGGTTGAAAAGTATAAAATCCCACAGATGTCCACCGGCGACCTGTTGCGGGCAGAAGTCGTCGCTGGCAGCGAACTCGGTAAAAAGGCGAAGGCGGCCATGGACGCCGGCCAGCTCGTTTCTGACGACGTGGTGCTGGGCATGATCCAGGCGCGGCTCTCCAAGCCGGACGCCAAGGGCGGCTTCATTCTCGACGGTTTCCCGCGCAACATCCCGCAAGCACAGTCGCTCGACGCCATGCTGGCGCGACTCGGCCAGCCGCTGCAATTGGCGCTCCTGGTGGACGTCGATACCGACGTGCTGATGAAGCGTCTCACCGGTCGGCGCACTTGCGGTTCTTGCGGGGCGATATACAACATCCATTTTTCGCCGCCCAAGACCTCCAACAAATGCGACAAGTGCGGGGCTGCGCTGCAACATCGATCCGACGATAACGAACAGACGGTCGGGAGTCGTCTCAAAGTCTATCAGCAGCAGACCGCGCCCTTGGTCAATTATTACAAGGCGCAGGGCAAACTGCGTACCGTACGCGGGGTCGGTGCGGTTGGCGCGATCTTCAAAAATGTCACCGATATCATCGAATCCCAGATCCGTCCGCTGGCGGATGTGATGGTGAAGATCGAATCGGCGGCGGCGCGCCAGGCGGCCAAGGCAAAAGCGGCCGAAGCGAAAGCCAAAGCCGCCGAAGCCAAGGCCGCAGCCGCCAAAGCCGCCAAGGCGGCCGAAGCAAAAGCCAAGGTCGCGCAGGCGGCCAAGGCCAAGCCGCCCATGAAGAAGGCGGCGGAGAAGAAAGCGATACCGAAGGCCAAGCCGAAAACCAGGGTAGTGATCAAAAAGCCGGCCAAGCCCGCGGCCAAGGCCAAACCCAAAAAGGTCAAGTAACACCGCCACAGACAAGAGTGAACCGGCCCGGCAGACCCGGGCCGGTTATTTCGCGCAACCGATTTCACCCGCACGACGGCTGGGCTAGCATTATGGAATGCCGCCCGCGACAATCGAGACATCATGACGAGAAGTAACGGAAAATTCCCGCGCGTGCGCATGCGGCGCATGCGGCGCGATGAGTTCTCGCGCCGCCTCATGCGCGAGACGCGGCTCGGCACGGACGATCTGATTCAGCCCGTGTTCGTCATGGAGGGAAGGAACCGCAGCGAGCCGGTCGCAAGCATGCCGGGCATCAGCCGCGTGACGGTCGACCTGTTGCTGAAGCAGGCGGAGCGCCTCGTGAAGCTGGGCGTGCCGGCCGTCGCGCTGTTCCCGGTGATTCCTTCCGCCAAAAAGGACAACAAGGCCAAGGAAGCATCCAACCCCCAGGGTCTCGTACCGCGCACGGTGCGCGACCTTAAGAAGCATTTCCCCGGACTCGGAGTCATCACCGACATCGCGCTCGATCCCTACACCTCGCACGGCCAGGACGGGTTGATCGACGGTACGGGCTATGTCCTGAACGACGAAACCGTGGCGGTGCTGGTGAAACAGGCGCTGGTGCACGCGGCGGCCGGGGCTGACGTGGTCGCGCCTTCGGACATGATGGACGGACGCATCGGCGCCATCCGTGATGCGCTCGAGAAGGCCAATCACATCCACACCTGCATCCTCGCTTATTCGGCCAAATACGCCTCGAATTTCTACGGCCCGTTCCGGAACGCGGTCGGCTCGGCCGCGAACCTGGGTAAGGGCAACAAGTACAACTACCAGATGGACCCAGCCAATTCGCATGAGGCGCTGCGTGAAGTCGCGCTCGACATCGAAGAGGGGGCCGACATGGTGATGATCAAGCCGGGCTTGCCGTACCTCGACATCGTGCGTCGCGTCAAGGAGCGGTTCGGCGTGCCGACCTTCGTCTACCAGGTGAGCGGCGAGTACGCCATGCTCGCGGCCGCGGCACAGAACGGATGGATCGAGGAGCGCGCCTGCATTCTCGAGTCGCTCGGCTGCATCAAGCGCGCCGGTGCTGACGCTATCCTCACTTATTTCGCCGAACGCGTCGCCGGGTGGCTGAAAGAAGGGTTGTGACGTTTCGGCGACGCAACGTTGGCTTTTACGGCTTCGCTTCCCCGGAGCGGAGGAGGAGTCGGTAGCGATCCCATTTATTTTGAACTACCGTCACGTTTTTCACGCCGGCAACTTCGCCGATGTCTTCAAGCACGCCGTGGTGACGCTGCTGCTCAGATCGCTCGCCCGCAAGGACGCGCCGTTCTGTTATTGCGACACCCATGCCGGCGCCGGCCGATACGACCTCCAGAGCGAGGCGGCGCGCAAAACCGGTGAGTATCGCGACGGGATTCAGCGTATCTGGGATAAAACGCCTTTGTCCGGTCTTGAGGATTACCTCGCCGCCGTGCGGGCGATGAATCCGGCGGGCACGCTGCATTACTATCCCGGTTCACCCGCCATCGCGCGCTATCTGCTCCGGTCTCAGGACCGGATGGTGTTGATCGAACAGCACCCCGAAGAGTGCGAACGATTGAACGTCGAATTCGCCGGCGACCGCCGCGTGACGGTGCATCGGCAGGACGGTTATGCGGCGCTCAAGGCGTTTCTGCCGCCCCGGGAAAAACGCGGATTGGTCTTGATCGATCCTCCCTATGAATCCATGAATGAGTATGCCCAGGCGGTCGATGGTTTGCGCGTGGCCCACACGCGCTGGTCGACCGGCGTGTTTGCCGTCTGGTATCCAATCAAGGACCGCGCGCCGGTGCGGGGATTTCACCGGCAACTTACGGCCAGCGGTATACGCAAGATGCTGGTGGCGGAACTCTGCCCTTATCCGGCGGATTCCGCGTTCCGGCTGAACGGCAGCGGCATCGTGATCGTCAATCCGCCGTGGCAGGTGGACGAAACTCTGGCCGCGCTGCTTCCCCGGTTGCTTGAGGTATTACGGCAAAACCGGTCCGGTCGCGTGGAGCTCTTCTGGCTCGTTCCGGAATGACAAAATTATTAAACCGGAAATGACCAATGGGAAAAGTGCAACGGCAGCGGACTGTTACGATGCGGCGTCGACAGTTGTCGCGGAAACAGGTATTTTGTCGGGCAGAAATTCGTGAATAACAATGCGCCAGGCTCGGAAAATCGAGCAGGCGGAACCGGTGCGGGAAAAGGATTTCACGACTTTTGTGCAGAAGCGGAGGGTGTGAAATCATGAACGAAAGACGCGACAGCCAGCGCGTACCGGTGACGCTCGATGCCGTGCTGAATTATCAGGCGCAGGTGATGATCTGCACCGTCCGGGACATCAGCCTCAACGGCGCCTTTATCGAAAGTTCCGCGGAAGCGCTCCCCTATTTCAATGCTTCGGTGGAACTCGGGTTGACGTTGAACGCCGGCGGCGAAACCAAACAGCACCGGATTCCCGCTAAAATCCGACGTATTACCGACAAGGGCGCCGGCATCAGCTTCGGCGATGTCGATATGGACGCTTATTTCACGCTTGTAAATCTGGTTTACAGCGCCTGACGGCGCGTGCCGCGGCACGCGTTTCTCCATATTTTCCGCGCTCCGAGTTCCCCCCACCCGTTTCCATTCTGGATGCGCTGACGCCGCCGATTTGTCAGTCGCGCAAAAGCAGCGCCAAACAAGATCGGTGGATGCCCGCCCACCTGCCAGTTTCATCGTTATGGTGTTGGCGCAATCGATGACCGGTGATAGGCGCTCGCGCATGAGCATTCATTAAATCAAGACGAAATTCCATCCAGATTTTGCTCTAACTAGCCGGGGTAACAACGTGATTGTACGGAATTTAAGAAAATGACCCTCGGTTTCCCATGGCTGGCGGTGCTGGCGCCATGTCGGGTTGTGGGCTAAATGTTGTTGAATGGCCGGGGAATCTCCGGCGGTGGGTGCATGCTCCGATATAAATCCAAATATCTCATCGGATCGGGATTTATTCTTGTATTGGCTCTTATGATCGCGCTTGCGGTCGTCGGCATCACGCGCATGTCGGCGATCCATCATCGTCTCGAGAGGATTACCGATACCTACAACGTCAAAACCGACATCATTTTTTCGATGCGCCATATCGCGCGCGAACGCGCGCTCAGCACTTACGCGATGTACATCATGGACGATCCGTTCCGGCGCGACGAGGAATTACAGCGATTCACCAACATGGCGGGGCAATTCATACGCCTGCGGGACCAACTGGTCGCGCTCGGACTGAATGACAAGGAGCAGGCCATGCTGGACCAGGTGCTGGACCAGGTGCGCATCTACCAGCCACTGCATTTAAGCTTGGTCGACCGCATTACCCACGAGAATCTCACTGGCGTGAAGGAAGAGATCTTGCGCCACGATCTGCTGCGCCAGCGGGACATGCTGAAGGTAATGGACGAGATGGTAGATCTCGAACGGACCCAAAGCCGGCAAGCCGCCGCCGAGGCGGCCAGGGAATATGTCTCCGCCTACCATGCCATGATTTTTCTGACGATCACCATCATCGTTTCGGGCGTATTGATTGCATGGTATGTGATCTATCGCACGCGCCTCATCGAAGATGCCTTGGCTCGGGAAAAGGAACAGGCGGAGATCACTTTGCATTCGGTGGGTGACGCCGTCATTACCGCCGACGCGAACGGCAATGTGGGTTATCTGAATCCGGTGGCGGAACACCTGACTGAATGGAGCAAAGACGAAGCGCAGGGGCGGCCCTTGCGTCAGATATACCTCATCATAAATGAAACCACGCGCAAACCCCTCGAGCACCCGGCCATGCTGGGTGTGCTCGACGGCCCGATCGTCGGGGCGGACAAGCACATGCTGCTGGTGAGCCGTTCGGGCCGTGAATTCGCCATCGAAGACACCGCCGCCCCGATCCGCGATAGCGACGGGCAGCACGTAGGGGCCATCCTGGTATTCCGCGACGTGACGCAACAGCGCCAGATGCAGAAGCAATTGAGCTGGCAGGCAAGTCACGATCCGCTCACCGGTCTCGTCAATCGGCGTGAATTCGAAGTGCTGCTCGAGCGACTTATTGCCAGCGCCGAGGAACAAAAAAAGCGCCACGCCTTGTTGTATCTTGATTTGGACCAATTCAAGGTCATCAACGATACCTGCGGTCACGTCGCGGGCGACGAGCTGTTACGTCAGCTCGCCGGCCTGATGCACCCGCTTATTCGTGACAGCGACACGCTCGCGCGGCTCGGTGGTGATGAGTTCGGCATTTTGCTCGAAGGCTGTTCGCCCGCGCAGGCCGAGCAGATCGCGCATAAATTGCTGGAATCCCTGCAGGATTTCCGTTTTGTGTGGGATGACAAGATCTTCCGTGCCGGCGTTTCGATCGGTCTGGTCGGTATCCACTCGGGAAGCCACTCGGCTTCAAGCGTTTTGAGCACGGCGGATGCCGCCTGTTACATGGCCAAGGACGGCGGGCGCAATCGCGTGTGGGTGCACAAGGACGACGATCGCGAAGCGGCGCACCGCCACGGGGAGATGGAGTGGGTTTCGCGAATCATGCGCGCGTTCGACGAGAACCGGTTCATGCTTTATTTCCAGCGCGTTGTGCCCCTGGCCGTCACGGGCGCGGATCAGCCGTACCGGGAGGTGCTGGTGCGCATGCGCGGAGAAAACGGCGAGCTGGTGCTGCCGATGGCATTTATCCCCGCGGCCGAACGTTACAATGTTATGGGTGCAATTGACAGCTGGGTCGTCACCACTGCGTTTGAATGGCTCAGCAAGCATCCTGCGGATGAAGGGCTGGCCATCAATCTTTCCAGCCATTCCCTGGGTGACGAAGGGTTTCTTGATTTCGTGATTGATAGATTCCGCCACGCGCGCCTGTCGCCGCGGCGAGTGTGTTTCGAGATCACGGAAACTGCCGCGATCGCCAATTGGAATCGCGCGAGTAAATTTCTGTTGGCGCTGAAAACCATGGGCTGTCGATTCGCGCTCGATGATTTCGGCAGCGGTATGTCATCCTTCGCCTACCTCAAAAGCCTGCCGGTGGATTACATCAAGATCGACGGCGCCTTCGTGCGCGACATGACCCACGATGAAGTCGACTACGCCATGGTCGAAGCGATCAACCGCATCGGTCAAGTCATTGGCATCCGCACTATTGCCGAATACGTGGAGAACGAGGAAATCCTGGCCAAGCTGAAGGAGCTGGGCGTCAATTACGCCCAGGGGTACGGTATTCATGTGCCGCAACCGCTCGAATACCTGGGCACGCATCACGTCGAGAGCAATCTTTCACCTGGCGAAGACAAATCTTTCAACGTCACGTTTTCCGCCGCCCGTCCGGTCTGATCGGCGCCGTCCACGTTCAGGCGTAACATCGCGAGCAGCGCCACCGCCGCCGTTTCAATTCGCAAAACCACCCGGCCCAACGTCACCGCCGTGGCGCTGGCGGCCATCACAGCATCTACTTCCTCTTGTGTAAAACCGCCCTCGGGACCGATCAGAATGGTCACGGCTCGCGTCGGATTACGGCCTGCCGTCAACGCGGAAATAGGAATCGCGCGATCGCCAGGATGGGCGATCCAGAGGTCGACCCCCGTCGAAGCGGCTTGCGTTGCCACCTGCCGCGGACTCGCCGGTTCATGGATGACCGGCAGGTACAGCCGCCGGCTTTGTTTGCAGGCCTCGAGACAGATACGTCGCCAACGTTCGCGATTGTCGGTTCGTGGTTTGACCACGCTGCGTTCGCAAGCGAGCGGCGTGAAGCTCGACATGCCGAGCTGGGTCGCCATGTCGAGCAACACCTGTTGCCGATCCCCTTTGGGAATCGCGCAAGCGAGGTGAGTCAGAGGCCAAGGATAAGGTTCCGTGCGTCGGTCTTCCACCTGCAGCTCCAGTTCGCGCCCGCGCGCACCGACGCGCTTTAAGGTTGCGCGTGCCATCCCGCCCAGCCCGTCGAAGAGCCACAAGGTATCGCCCACGTGCAACCGGCGCGAAGCTGCGGCATGGTGCGCCTCCTCACCAGTGAGCGTTGTGGTCGCACCGGCTTCAGGTAAACGTTCGGCAAAAAACAAGGGTTCGGTCATGTCAACGGTGTGTCAGGTAGACATCGTAGCGCACAAGTTTTCCCGGGACACTCAGGCTCGGAATCGGAGCCAGTGGTGGGGCGTGGTCCGGTCGTTTCACGACCACGCGCTCGCGTGCCACGCCCCGCGCGACCTTGAGCAGATCCGGGGCGTCCAGGTCGTCGCCGACGAGGTCGCGCAGCAGGCGCATTTCCTTGTTCACCGCCGCGGATCTCTTGCGCTTGGGCGGAAACATCGGATCGAGGTAAACCGCATCCGGCTGTTGCGGCAATGCGGCCAGGATGGCTCGCGCATCGCCGGTTACCAGGCGCAGGCGGTTGCCGAGTGAAACTCCCGTGCCCGCCTCGAAACGTCGCAGACCGTCGCGCGTCAGCTCCGCGATCACCATCGATCGCTCGATTGCGGTGACGCGGAAACCCATGAGAGCGAGCAGCAGGGCGTCCTGTCCATAACCTGCCGTGGCGTCCACGACCGTGTGGACCTTTTTTCCGAACGCGCGCGGCAGCGGCTGGCGGCGCGAAAGATTGCGGCCGTATGGTCGCCGATCGAGATTGGTGTAATCCACGTACACGGGCCCGACGCGCAGATGGCGCACGTCATGCAACTCGAGGTGTTTCCCGGTGCGGACGAGCAGCAGATCAAAGTCGTCGTCGCGCGAGCTGGCGAGGGGCAGCGCCAGTTCACGCGCCAGCGCTGCGGCGGCGGCCTTCTGGCCATCGTCGCCGACCCAGGTGACGGCGATGACGGGCTTGGCGCATGGGAGCGCGGCGGCAGAAGCCGGGGGGCGGCTTAGTGGAGACGATGACATTAAGCGCCAAGCATATCATCCGGCACGGTCACACGCGTCTGTTTACAAGCGAGGCAAAACAAAATGCCCCGCCGCGCGGGGCATTGTAACTGTGACGGCGTACGCGGGTTTATGGAAATGCCGGGATCGATGGATCGCGCCCGCGCACATCCGCATGCGGGTGATGCTCGCGGATCATGTCGGTGATTTCCTCGACCCTGAGCTTCGGGACATCCACCATCATCAGTATTTTTCCGCGCTCGATTTCTTGGGCAAAGCCTTGGAGATACGTGTTCGGAACCCCTGAGGCGATCATCCCGGACACCCAGACGCCCATGATGGCGCCGATGATGCTTGTGATCAGGATGACGCCCAGGCCCATGACCAGTCCCGAGGGTGGAAACGTCAACACCACGACGCCCGCGAGCGCGCCCGTGAGGCCGCCGACGATCAAGCCGAGCCACAAGCCGTGAATCTCGTCGCTTTTTTGCAGCATGGTGGCTTCCGGCAGATCTTGCAATGAGGTGCCTTCCCGGGCCAGAAAGTGGATGTGCTTTTCCTCGATGCGCGACAGCAGCAATTCATTGAATGCCGCCTTGGCGCGCTTGATGTTGGGCAGAACAAAATAGAGCCGTCTTCTCATAACAACCTCCTTCCCCAGGCGGGAACCGGCGTTAAGTTAAGACCTTCAGCGTCAATTTCTATTTTAAAGCATAGCCCAGCGACGGCTAACATCCCAGAGATTGCTCTATTTTTCGTGCAGGTATTTCATCAGCGGGTTCAGAAACAACGACATAGCGCCGGCAGATACTATCCGGCGGCGACCCGCTCCGCACGTTTGCGATCCGGCTCTTTCAAGAACCGTTTGCGCAACCGGATGTAATGGGGGGTGACTTCAACCAGCTCGTCGTCATCGATAAACTCAAGCGCTTGCTCGAGTGAGAGCCGGACCGGCGGTGTGAGAATGATATTCTCGTCCGAACCGGCGGCGCGGATATTGGTCAGTTTTTTTTCCTTGAGCGGGTTGACCACGAGATCATTGTCGCGCGAGTGGATGCCGATGACCTGGCCTTCATACAGATCCTCGCCCGGGCCGATGAACAAACGCCCGCGTTCCTGCAGGCTGAAGAGCGAGTAGGCCACGCTCGTGCCCTGGCCGTTGGAAATCAACACGCCGTTCACGCGGTGCGTGACTTCGCCCTTCTTGACCGGACCGTAGTGGTCGAAGGTCGAGTAGAGCAGGCCGGTACCCTGGGTGGCGGTGAGAAACTCGGTACGGAAACCGATCAGGCCGCGCGAGGGAATCAAATACTCCAGGCGCACACGCCCCTTGCCATCGGGCTCCATGTTGAGCAGATCGCCCCGGCGCAATCCGAGCTTCTCCATGATCACGCCCTGATGCTGGGTCTCGATGTCGACCGTGAGCGATTCGTATGGCTCGTGCGCTTCGCCGTTCACCTGCTTGATGATCACCTGCGGGCGCGAGACCGCGAGCTCGTAACCTTCGCGGCGCATGTTCTCGATGAGCACGGACAAGTGCAGTTCGCCGCGACCGGAGACGCGGAACTTGTCGGCGCTGTCGGTATCCTCGACGCGCAGCGCAACGTTGTGGATCAGCTCGCGATCGAGGCGTTCGCGGATCTGGCGGCTGGTAACGAATTTGCCGTCTTTGCCGGCGAACGGCGAGGTGTTCACTTCGAACGTCATGGTCACGGTCGGCTCGTCCACCGACAGCGGCGGCATCGCCTCGATCCGGTTCGGATCGCACAGCGTGTCCGAGATGTGCGGCGCCTCGATGCCGGTGATGGCGACGATGTCGCCGGCGGTGGCCTCCGGCACTTCCGTGCGCTCCAGGCCCATGAAGCCCAGCACCTGCAGGATCTTGCCGGAACGCGCCTTGCCCTCGTTGTCGACCACCATCACCGGCTGGCCCGGCTTAACCCGGCCGCGCTTGATGCGCCCGATGGCGATGGCGCCGACGTAACTGGAGTAGTCGAGGCTCGAGACTTGCATCTGGAATGGCCCATCCAGGTCCACGTCCGGTGCCGGCACATGCTTGATGATGGTTTCGAACAACGGCGTCATGTCGCCCGAGGTCACATCGGGTGTGAGGCCGGCGTAGCCGTTCAGGGCCGAGGCGTATATCACCGGGAAATCGAGCTGCTCTTCGGTGGCGCCGAGTTTGTCGAAGAGGTCGAAAGTCTGGTCAAGCACCCAGCTGGGGCGCGCGCCCGGGCGGTCGATCTTATTGATCACCACGATGGGCTTCAGGCCGTGGGCGAAGGCCTTGCGCGTGACGAAGCGCGTTTGCGGCATCGGCCCATCCATCGCGTCCACCAGCAGCAGCACCGAGTCGACCATCGACAGCACGCGCTCCACCTCGCCGCCGAAGTCGGCGTGACCCGGGGTGTCAACGATGTTGATGCGGTAGTCGTTCCAGCGGATCGCGGTGTTCTTGGCGAGGATGGTGATGCCGCGCTCACGTTCGAGATCGTTCGAGTCCATGACGCGGGTGCCCATCTGCTGGTGCGCGGCGAACGTGCCCGACTGTTGCAGCAGCTTGTCCACGAGCGTGGTCTTGCCGTGGTCGACGTGAGCGATGATGGCGATGTTGCGTAGCTTCTGGATCATAAAATATAAGAGATTTTTACCAATTCCCCCTCTCCCCGGCGCGAGAGGGCAAGGGGTGAGGGGATTCGTCCGGGTTCAGCGTCTCTCCAACCATCCCCATCGGTTCTCCCTCAAAGGGAGAAGGGGACGGGCCGTGGCGCGCTTGCACGCGGACCCATTCACTCTGGCCAAAAGGTGGCTTGGCAGGAGGGGTCGCCCCCTCCCGCCCGCCTCAGATCCGTACGTGTGCGTTTCCACACATACGGCTCCTAGCTGATGCCTGCGCCGTCCGTTTAAAGGGCGGCGACTTTATCAGCGTCCGGCCTAAATTACTAGCCGGTGATACCTGAAACTTGCGTTTCTGTCGGTATTTCCAACAGCGTCGCTGTCAGGCGTATCCGACGCGATGTATGTCGTCGTGACAGTGCCGGTGGACCAGCCATAGGTTACTCAGGCGGTTATTCTGTCTGTCCCGATCCAGATGATGCCTTTCCTGCGGATCGTTCCAGTACAGAATCCCCCGACACCAGACACAACGATTCTTCTGCTTGGCTATAAGGCGTGCCCGCAGCGGCGACCGGCTGTTCCGGACGGCTCTTTCGGACCAGTAGGCCGCGTCCCCGTCGAAGGGCGAACGGGCGCCAATTACCTTCACGTGCCGGGTGATCTCCGTGTCGGCGTGCTTGTCCAGTGCAAGTTTCCCCACACTGAACTCCCAGCGCGTTTCACGGTAGGACCAGTACCTATGGAAGGCCCAATCCCCCGACTTGTTCGGGTGTCGACGCTTCGCCCAGCGGCGCAAGACCCAGTGAAGCTGGTTGTCCAGCTTCGAGAAGGCTTGCTTCGAGACCACATGCCGGTAATAGTTCGCCCAGCCCCGGATGCGGGGGTTGAGCGCCTGGATCACCTGCTCTTGCGTGGCTCCTCGTAACAATCTGAGGAGCTCGGCAAGGTTGTCCCGATGCCGCTGGATGCCCTTCTTCGTCGGCTTGATCAGCAGTTTCCGATCTTGGCCTGATTTCTTCGCATAGTGCCGCACGTTGAATCCGAGGAAATCGAATCCCGGAGGATTCTCATCCAAGGTATTCATCGTGTGCACGATGCGCGTCTTCTCAGGCTTCAGTTCGAGTCCTACCGACTTCAGCCACTCGGCCACATGCTGCTTGGCCTTCATCACGATATCGAGCGACTCGTGGATGACCACGAAGTCGTCCGCGTACCGGATGACGGAGAGAGAGGCGAATATCACCTCACGGTTTCCGCCCCGGTTCTTTTGTCTGAAGTGTTGCTTGAGGTCTTCAAACAGTCGAACCTTGAGGTCCGTCTCCATGCCGTGCAAGGCGATGTTCGCCAACAGGGGTGAAATTACCCCACCCTGTGGCGTACCGCCCTGCGCCGGCATGTATACTTTTCCGTCCAGTGCTCCCGCCTTGAGCCACGCCCGGATTTGCCCGAGCATTCGGCCCTTGATCTGGAGCTTGGCGAGCAGTGCCGCGTGGTCGATGCGGTCGAAACACGCCGAAATATCGGCGTCCAGCACATAGGCCGTTTTCTTGGCCAAGGCATGGAAAATCGCTCCGATCGCATCGTGGGCGCTGCGTCCCGGCCGAAAGCCGTACGAGTGAGGCTCAAAGCGAGCCTCCCACTCTGGCTCCAGCGAAAGTTTCATCAGCGCCTGGGTCGCCCTGTCCCGCAGGGTAGGGATACCCAGGGGACGTTTCTCTTGCTTTCCGGGTTTCGGGATGTAGACGCGGCGAACCGCGCTCGCCCGATACCGGAGCCGGAGGATTTGGGCCAGTTTCAGCCGTTCCTCCGGTGCAAGATCGGCCACGCCGTC
>DASPRK010000071.1:0-9258 GCA_035624495.1 Methylomirabilis sp. (SeqCode)
GCATACGTAAGGGGAAATCATGTCAATCGCGACTTTCGTTTTTCTCGGCATCTTCGCCGCGTTGTTTCTCTATGCCGTCACCATGTTCAACAACTTCGTGCGCCTCAAGAACAACGTCGCCCAGGCGTGGTCGAACATCGACGTGCTGCTCAAGCAGCGCCACGACGAGCTGCCGAAGCTGGTCGATGCCTGCAGGCAATACATGCAGCATGAGCGCGGCGTGCTCGAAAGAGTGACCCAGGCGCGCGCCGCCGTGCACAGCGCGCGCGAGGCGGGGGACGTCGGCTCGCTCGGTGCCGCCGAGACCGAGCTGCGAGCCGGGCTCTCGCGCCTGTTCGCGGTCGCGGAGAACTATCCCGAGCTGCGCGCCAACGAAAACTTTCAGCACCTGCAGGACCGCATCTCGCAACTCGAGGCGCAGATCGCCGACCGGCGCGAGTTCTACAACGACATCGTCAACGCCAACAACACCCGCATCGAGCAGTTCCCGGACAACGTGATCGCCACGCTGTTCCGGTTCGAGGAAAAGCCGCTGCTGCACTTCAAGGAAGAAGAAATCAAGGACGTCAACGTCAAAGCATTGTTCAACAGCTAGCCATGTCCGGCTCCGGTCCGATCGCCCGGTGGCTGGCGGACTGGGCGCAATCGATACATCACGGCGATCCCGTCGCTGTCGGTTTCGCCGTGGCGGCGCTGGTCGGCGGATCCGCCTACTGCTCCTGGCGCACGTGGCGCAACCTGAGCGACGTGCGCCTCGTCGAGGACACGCCGACCGCGAAAATCCGCTCCGCCCCGCAGGGTTACGTGGAACTGGAGGGGCTGGGCAAGCTCATGGACGGCCCGCCTATCATCGCCAAGCTTTCGGGCCTGCCGTGCGTCTGGTATCGCTACAAGATCGAAGAATACGTCACGAATACGGGCAACCGTAACCAGAGCCGTTGGGAAACCCTCGACAAGGGTGAAAGCACCGAGACGTTCTGGCTGCAGGACGACACCGGGCGCGTGGTGCTGGATCCCGAGGGCGCGGAAATCACACCGCGGCACAAGGACGTGTGGCGCTCCAATTCCTCCCTGAGCGGCATCGCGCATCCTGTTTTCGTGGCGAACTTCGTCACCAGCCACCGCGCGGGCGGCACCTATCGCTTCACCGAAGAACGCATCAACTCGGGCGAGCGTCTCTATGCTCTCGGCCTCTTGAAAAACGCGAGCAGCTACACCAGCACACCGACCGTGGACGAGGACGTGCACGAAGTTCTGCGCGCATGGAAAAACGACCAGCCCGCGCTGCTCGCGCGCTTCGATCTCGACAAGGACGGCAAGATCGATGACAGGGAATGGATGCTCGCGCGCGCCCAGGCACGGCGCGAGGTGATGAAAAACCGTCAGGAACAAACCAGGACAATCACCGACGGCTTGAACGTTCTCGGCCCCACTCATGACCGGCACCGGCCGTACATCCTGTCCGCCTTCACCCAGACCGAAATCGTCAAACGCTACCGGACATGGGCGTTGTTATATGCCGCGGGATGTTTCCTGCTCGGGCTGGCGGCAGTGTGGGTGTTCAACGCGAAGTTTATTTAACTTGTCGAGCGGGCTTCGCCCGCATATTTGAATCGGGTTCTCGCACCCGAAGGCGAGGTACTTTCTTGTCGCGACAAGAAAGTACCCAAAGAAACGCTCCCCCGGAGCGCGCGACATCTCCCTTGCGTTCCTCACCCCACCGGGCGCTCGACCAACTCGCCGGGCGCAAAATACGCGCCTCGGGCTCGAACACGGTCTCGCTTGAAAACCCCCGGTGGGGCTGCGGTACTCGGCGCGCGCTACGGGGCGGTTAGCAAACCAGCATCACGGCACCTTCGCCAAATCTACATGAAGGCAAATCTATGTGCCTTTCTTATCTTTGGTCGATATAACATCCTTGAACGAAACCAACTCCTTTTCCGATTGCGAAATGTTGCCGGTAAAAGGAACTTTTGAGATTTCAACGGACCTCAGGTTCTGACCATAGAGCTTCTCTAAAGCTACTTCTTGTTCACGCCCCGGCAAGCTATTCACGTACTTCATGATGTCTTTAAGATCGGCATTAGGAAACCGTTTTAATAAACCGTCAATGAGTGCTATACGCTCAGCCTTGTATTGTTCCGTGCCTTTTCTTATTTGTGTCCATACTGCAATACCAAAAAGCAATAGCGGTTTCAGTTCGCCTAAGAATCGCCATTTTTCTGAGCCACGGCTAATGTCGTAAATGAACATGGGCCCAGCGCGATCGTAATCAGCTGGTGAGAGGTATGATTTTTTGAGGTCGTGGAATATACCTTTTGACGTTTTGAAAATTGCCTCAAGATTAAACAAGGGCAAATCCGGCGCGTACTGTTGGAAGGACAACTGAAGTAAGTGCACTTCCATTGAACGGTATTTATCGAGGTAACCTCGACCTTCCTCGTAGTTTTCCCAAAGCTCCTTGTAGTCAACGCCTTTTCCGATCCAATATTCTTCAAAGGACATTACACTTCTCCCTGAGTTATCACCGTCGCCCTCGGGTGCGAGAACCCGATTCAAATACGCCGCCGAAGGCGGCTCGACTATTTATTAAAAACGCTCTTTCGCAACAACTCCCACTGCCTGTCCCATCCCGCCACCGGCGAGGACTTGAACTCGCTGCGCACGAAACGCGTGATCGCGCCTTCGACCACCGCGAGCAGCAGCGCGGCGGTATCGGCGACCGGCACGCGCAGGTTTTCATTCATCTCCGCTTCCCGCAATATCTGCTTGAGCTGCGTCTCGATGCGTTCGTAGATCTGCACCACGCGCCGGCGAAGCCGCTCGGTCTCGCCCACCAGCACGTCGCCGTACAGCAGACGCGCCATGCCGGGATTCTTGTCAGCGAACCCGAGCAGCAGGAACAGGATGCCGTACACGCGCCGTTCGGCCGAGGATTCTTCGGCAAGAATGCGGGAGATGCGGCTGAAAACGGTCTCTTCGATGAACTCGAGCAGCCCCTCGAACATCTTGGCCTTGCTCGGAAAGTGGCGGTACAGCGCCGCCTCGGAAACGCCGACCGCGCGCGCCAGTTGCGCGGTGGTGATGTGCTCGCCCTGCAGCTCCTCGAGCATGTGCGCGAGAGTTTCGAGAATGAGCTGGCGGCGCTCGCCGCGGCGCGGTCTGGCCATGGGCGGTTCAGTCCGATCCGCGCGCGTTCATCACGTTCACGACTTGATCAGCGTGCCGACGCCTTCGTCGGTGAAGATCTCGAGCAAGACGGCGTGCTCGACGCGCCCGTCGATGATGTGGGCGGTCTTCACGCCGCTGTTGACCGCATCGAGCGCGTAATTGACCTTGGGCAGCATGCCGCCGTGGATGGTGCCGTCGGCGATGAGGTTCTTGACCTGCTGGATCGACAGGCCGGTCAGTACTTTGCCGGACTTGTCCAGCACGCCAGTGGTGTTGGTGAGCAGGATCAGCTTTTCCGCCTTGAGAGTAATCGCGAGCTTGCCGGCCACGACGTCGGCATTGATATTGTAAGTCTGACCGTCTGCGCCCACGCCGATCGGCGCGATCACTGGAATGAAATCGCCGGTGTCGAGCAGCGCCACCAGTTTCGGGTCGATGCCCTCTACCTCACCGACATGACCGATATCGATAATCTCGGGCGGCAACTTTTCGTTTTCTGGAGCCTTGGTCAGCATCATCTTGCGTGCGCGGATGAGGCCGCCGTCCTTGCCCGAGAGCCCGACGGCCTTGCCGCCGTGCTGGTTGATGAGGTTGACGATCTCCTTGTTGACCAGGCCGCCCAGGACCATCTCCACGACGTCCATGGTCTCGCGGTCGGTGACACGCATGCCCTGGACGAATTCGCTCTTCTTGCCGATTTTTTCCAGGAGCTTGCCGATCTGCGGCCCGCCGCCGTGGACCACCACCGGGTTCATGCCCACGAGTTTCATCAGCACCACGTCGCGCGCGAAACCGCGCTTGAGATTCTCGTCCACCATGGCGTTGCCGCCATACTTGATGACAATGGTCTTGCCCTGGAAACGCTGAATATACGGCAGCGCTTCGGTCAGGATGCGCGCGCGGTCGGCGGCCGACTGGGGAGTGAGTGTCATTTTTCCTGCTCGTCGGGAATCGGGGGATTCGGGTAGGAAAAGTTAGCGCATATTTACTTCAAAGTCAGCAGGAGCGGTACATAGGAGTACCATTTGCGGATCCAAGGATGCAAAATCATCCGGCCCGAGCGTATTTCGCGAGGGCAAAAAGAAAGGCCGCTTGCGCGGCCTTTCGTTATCGAAACCTGATCCCGCAATCCCGGGTCAGGCGACTTCGACCGAGATCTTCTTCGGTTTCACTTCCTCGGCCTTGGGCAGGGTCAACTCCAGCACCCCGTCCTTGTAGTTGGCCTTGACGTTTTTCTCATCGACCTGCGTGCCGAGCCGCAGGCTGCGGACATACTTGCCGTAACGGCGTTCCCGCCGCAGTACCCGTTCGCCTTCCTTCTCTTCCGTCTCGCTCTTTGTCTCGGCGCTGATGGTCAATATGCCGTTTTCCAAGGTGACGTCGATGTCTTCTTTCTTCGCGCCCGGGATATCGGCCACGATGACGTATGCGTCATCGCGCTCTTTCACGTCCATGGCCGGGAACAGGTCTTCGCCCCGCGCCTCTTCGACCCAGCGCATCGGGCTCAGAAAGCTCTGAAATACCCGGTCAAAATCATTGTCCCACAACCCCCAGCGGGTCAGCGGGGTACGGTCTTCGCGTCGCATCAGTCTGCTCATAAAGCACCTCCAAAAATAAACGGATTCAAACATTTCTCGATGTGCTCTAAATTTCCGAGCCCATCGTGTCATCACGCGGTTGTTAATTGGGGTCTATGACGGAGATTTCAAGCGGAAGCCGCACACAAAAAAATATCGAAAACAAGCGGGGTTACAGAATGTAGCGGGTCAGGTCCTCGTTGCCGACCAGGCTGCCCAGATGCCGGTCGACGTATGCCGCATCCACTACCGTTTTTTCGCCGCCGCGGTCGGCGGCCTCAAAGGATACCGTCTCGAGCAGCCGTTCCATCACAGTGTGCAGACGTCGCGCGCCGATGTTCTCGGTGCGCTCGTTCACCTGCCAGGCGACTTCGGCGATGCGACGCACACCATCCGTAGTGAAACCCAGCTCGTGCCCTTCGGTGGCCAGCAACGCCGTATATTGTTCCGTCAACGAGGCGTCCGGTTCGGTCAGGATGCGCACGAAGTCCTCGGCGTTGAGCGCATCAAGCTCCACGCGGATCGGCAGCCGTCCCTGCAATTCCGGAATCAGGTCGGACGGTTTGGAGAGATGGAACGCACCCGAGGCGATGAAAAGAACATGATCGGTCTTGACCGTGCCGTACTTGGTCGAAACGGTGCAGCCTTCCACCAGCGGCAGCAGGTCGCGCTGCACGCCCTCGCGCGAGACGTCCGGCCCGCGCGTATCGGTGCGTCCCACGATCTTGTCGATTTCGTCGATAAAGACGATCCCATGCTGCTCCGCGCGCTGCAACGCCCGGCTCTTGATATCCTCGTCGTTGACAAGCCGGGCCGCTTCTTCTTCCGTCAACAGCTTGCGGGCCTCGAGGATCTTGACCTTGCGCGGACGCGCGCGCCGTCCGCCGAGATTCTGGAACAGGCCCTGGAGCTGGCTGGTCATTTCCTCCATGCCGGGAGGAGTGATGATCTCGACGCCCATCGCGGGCGTGGACAGCTCGATTTCGATTTCCTGATCGTCCATCGAACCTTCGCGCAATTTCTTGCGGAACATCTGGCGTGCGGCACCTTCGGCCGGGCGGGACGTTTCACCCACGGCGAAACCCATTTCGCGCGCCGGCGGCACCAGGATGTCCAGGATCCGGTCTTCGGCCGCGTCCTCGGCGCGGGTGCGCACTTTTTCCATCTCCTCGATACGCGTCATCTTGAATGCCATGTCGGTCAGGTCACGGACGATGGAATCCACGTCGCGCCCGACATAACCGACCTCGGTGAATTTGGTCGCCTCGACTTTTATGAAAGGCGCATGCGCCAGCCGCGCCAGCCGGCGCGCGATCTCGGTCTTGCCGACACCGGTCGGACCGATCATCAAGATATTCTTGGGCGTTATTTCGGCGCGCAGGGAGTCGTCGTTGACCTGCATGCGGCGCCAGCGGTTGCGCAGGGCGATTGCCACGGCGCGCTTGGCGGCGGCCTGGCCGACGATGTGCTTGTCCAGTTCCTGGACGATTTCGCGCGGGGTCATTTCCGACATGATCAAGCCTGGAGCTCCTCGATGGTTAGGCTGCGATTGGTATAGATGCAGATGTCGGCCGCGATATTCAAGGCCTTTTCGACAATGGCGCGGGCATCGAGCTCGGTGCTCTCCATCAGCGCCCGCGCCGCCGCCTGGGCGTATGGCCCGCCGGAGCCGATGGCCATGAGCCCGTTCTCCGGCTCGATTACATCACCCTGGCCCGTGATGATGAGCGAGGCGGTCTTGTCGGCCACCGCCAGCAACGCCTCGAGGCGGCGCAGGATTCGGTCGGTGCGCCAGTCCTTGGCGAGCTCCACCGCCGCGCGCGTGAGCTGGCCCTGGTGCTTTTCGAGCTTGCCCTCGAAGCGTTCGAACAGGGTGAAGGCGTCGGCAGTGCCTCCGGCAAAACCGGCGATCACCTGATCCTTGTACAGGCGGCGGACCTTGCGCGCGTTGGCTTTCATGACGGTATTGCCCATCGTGACCTGGCCGTCGCCGCCGATGACGACGCGGCCCTGTCGGCGTACCGACAGGATCGTGGTGCCGCGTAACGATTCCAAGACGAGCTCCTTCATTTCTGACCGCCGGCTACACAGGTATGGTTATATTTTACGAATTTCGAGCAAGCCTGCACATGGTGCAGCATGACCCGCTCCGGGACATGCGCTTCGGCGCCGCTCATTTCGGTCTGGTCATTCGTCCACGGGTATCCGCGACCAGCTCCAAGGAAAAACTCATGGAGAGAAACTTCGGGCGCGACGGATCAAAACGCTGGCACGGTTGTGGCGGCGCGCGCCGGCGCCGGCTGACCGGGCGTGAGAATGCCGAGCACCTGTTCCAGCAGCGCCCGGCGCCCGCTGGCCAGCGGATACACGACGTAGACCTGACGGTCGATCACAGGTGCGTCGTTCACGCGATGCAGGCGCCCGGACTGGAGATACTCGTTCACCATCTGTTCCGCCAGGTAGGTGGCTCCGCCCTGGTGCAGCAGGAAGGAAAGCGCCAAGCGACCCAGTCCCATGCGCACCGCGGGCGGCGGCATGTCGGGAAAATGCCGCGCGTGCGCGATGGCGAAGGACGTCCCCCAGTCGGTCATGATGTAGCCATTACCCACGGCTTCGCGTGCCGTGAGGTTCGGTCGATCCGCCACCATGATCAACTTGATCAGGGTGATCTCCCGCACCAGCAGCTCCGTCATTTGCGGCGGCTCGAACATGAACCCGATGTCGAGCGCACCGTCGAGCAGGCGGCGGACAAGCCCCTCCGCGCCATGCGCTTCCGCCTGCAAGGCTACGTGCGGCAGCTCGCGGTAAAGCCGGTGCGCCCAGTCCTGGAGCAAAATATCCCACAGGCTGAAGGCACCGCCGATGGCAAGCGAAATCTTGTCCTCTTCCCCCAGCGCAGCGTCCTGGCGCGCGCGGTTCCACGCGTTCAGGATCGATTCGGCGTATTTGAGCAGCCGGGTCCCGGCCGGCGTCAGCTGGATGTCGTTGCGGGTGCGGGTGAAGAGCGGGGCGCCAAGCGTCTCTTCCAGAAGACGAATGCGCGCGCTGACTGCCGACTGGGTAAGGTACAGGTTCTCCGCGGTTCGGCCGAAATGGCGGGTGCGGTAGACTTCAAGAAACGTTTTGAGCAGATCGATATCCATCTCGTTCCAGAAAATTCTTTTATTAAATCAATCATTTCATTTTGCTTTATGGCGCGCAAGCGTGCCTCTATAACTGGCGCAAGCAACGTCACTACAAGTCTTCAACCGCTTGTTTCTGATAGACAATCAGACGTCAGCATCGGACTCATCGCGTAAAACAGCGAGCTTCAACGTCTGTCTGCCGAACCGCTATCCCGCTGCCAGAGGGCTGCCACGCTGAACCCGTCGCTACGCCCGTGCGTGGATCTTTCACATCCTTATCTTCAAGAGGTCGCACCGTCGCTCACGGACGGCCGGCGCCTTGCCTTTGCACAGGAGAAAAAATGCTAAGCCAATCTGAAGAACCTCCGCTGGGTAAGCCCACTGATCATCCCGAAACCGCTCGACTACCCGCGTCCGCCAACATCCTCGCCCTGCATCGCAACGAACTTTACCCGCGACACTACCTGGCCATCGAAAACCACCGGCTCTATCCGTTCACCATCGAAGCGAAATCACTGTTCGATCGATACGCCGGGCTCATCGAAACGCCGCTGTCGGACTATACCTTCGCGAACAACATCATCTGGCTGTCCCAGAAAAGCGGGTTCTATCAGATCATCGAGAATTGCTTCTGCCTTTTCGCGCTCCACGGCAACTGTCTGACCATGCTGCTGCCGCCACTTGGGCAGATCGCCAATCAGGCAGCGGCGCTCGACGCCTGCTTCCGCATCATGGACGGATACAACGCGACGCCCTACTTGAGCAGAATCGAATACGTCTACCGCGATTTCGTGCTCGCGCTCGACACCGCAGATGACCGCTGGCTGGTCGAGCGCAGCCTGCCGGATTACATCTATCTTACGGACGACCTGGTTCAGCTCCGCGGCAACGCCTACAAGACCAAGCGCGGCGAGATCAACCAGTTCCGCCGCAGCCATCCAGATCACCGTCTGGAGCGGCTGGGTCCGCAGCACTGGGACGGTATCCGCGGGCTCATTGACACGTGGTTGCGCAACCGCCTGCAGTACATCTCCGGCGAGGCCATCGCCGACTTCTTCTACACCGTCGAACAGGAACGCCAGGCGATCGAGCGGGCGCTTGCTCACTACGACACGCTCGGTCTCCAGGGCCTGTCCCTCTACATCAACAACCGTCTCGAAGGATTCACGTTCGGCGAACGCATTACGCCTACCGTCGCCAACGTGCTCGTCGAAAAAACCAATTTTGCGATTCCCGGTTCGGCGCAATTCCTGTTCCGCGAGTTCGCCAAGGACTTCGCCGGTTGCCGCTTCATCAACGTTGGCGACGACCTCGGCCTGGAAAACCTGCGACGCGTGAAGATGAGCTATCGGCCGGCGCTCTTCGGCGAAAAGGTCACCCTGCGG
>DASPRK010000077.1:0-65089 GCA_035624495.1 Methylomirabilis sp. (SeqCode)
CGCGGTGCTAACCTTCATCTCGCTCATCGGCTATTCGATCATATATACCGTATTCCTCAAGCACGCCACGCCGCAGAACATCGTCATCGGCGGCGCCGCCGGTGCCGCGCCGCCGGTGCTCGGCTGGACCGCGATCACCGGACACGTCGCTCCCGATGCGCTGCTGCTGTTTCTGATCATCTTCTTGTGGACGCCGCCGCATTTCTGGGCGCTCGCGCTGTACCGCGAGAAGGAATACGCCAAGGTCGGTATTCCGATGCTGCCGGTGACGCACGGGCGAGAGTTTACCCAGCTCCAGATCCTGCTCTATGCGATCCTCTTGGTCGCAGTCACGATCATGCCGTTCGCCACGCACATGAGCGGCTGGCTGTACCTCCTCGGCGTCGTGATCCTGGACGCGGGTTTCCTGTACTACGCCGTGCGGTTGTACCGGAACTACAGCGACGAGCTCGCGCGCAAGACCTTTCGTTATTCGATCAATTACCTGGCGGCGCTGTTCGCCCTGCTGCTGGTCGATCACTACAGCTTGTTCATCCGCGAGGCGCTGCAGTCGGCGTTGTATTGAAGGCTGTCATTCCGGCGAAAACCGGAATCCAGAATTGGGCAAAAAGCTGCCCTTTGGGCGGCTTTTTCATTGAGCGCGCTCCGCGCGCGATCTCAACAGCTAATGGCGGGTGGCTTCGCCCCTGCACCCTAGGTCGCTTTTCTTTGCTTGCCCAAAGAAAAGCGACCAAAAGAAAGGGCCCCCCTGGTCTGCGCCCGCACACCCCGCGGGTCCCCTCGCGCCGCCCTCGCCTCAGGGGGTGCGCCGAAGCGACCTCCCTGTCGCCGCGGCGCACGCTCGCGATCCGTCGCTCGCCCCTGCGGGCCCGCGCTTCGGCAGCGTGCGGCGCTCGGCTTGACCAAGTGGGTTTCAAAAAAACCAAGCCACAGTTCATCCGCGATGAGGCTATAAAGTCAGGCGCTAGGGATTTTTCCCATCCCGTAGCCGCCGCCGAGCATCGCAGCCGAAGGCGGGAACAGCTCCTGATGTTCAAGGAGTGCGCGCAGGGATGCGCGCACGAGCCAGTCGGCATAGGGATATGCCGTCTGGCGAGCCCGCCTTTGGCGAGAAGCGCAGGAAGTATTCGGCGGCTTCGGGGCGTGCTTTCTTTTGGTTTCTTTTCTTTGTACGAGCAAAGAAAAGAAACCCGCCCGCAGTGCGGGAACTGCAATTAGATTTTCAGAATCGCGCGCAAAACGCGCGATACCATATTTGTATTCTTGTGTCGCCGAGTAGATTTTTCTACCATGGCCACACCATGCTCACCATCGCCGATCCCGCGCCTGATTTCGTCCTGCCCGGCGTTCATCAGGGCAAGGTCCGGGATTACTCCCTGCGCGAAGCCCGCGGCCGCTGGCTAGTGCTGTTTTTCTATCCGGCCGATTTCACTTTCGTCTGTCCCACCGAGGTCGCCGGCTTCAGTCGCATGGCTGGCGACTTCGGCAGGGAAAAGGCGAGCATTTACGGCGTCAGCGTGGACTCGGTCGACAGCCACCGCGACTGGGCCGAGGAACTGGGCGGCATCGCTTATCCGCTGCTGAGCGACGCCGACAAGCGCGTGAGCCGCGCGTACCAGGTGCTGCATCCGAAGGAGGGCGTGGCGATCCGCGCCACCTACGTCATCGACCCCGAAGGCGTCATCCAGTACAGCGCCGCCAGCAACATGAACGTCGGCCGCAGCGTCGAGGAGACATTGCGGGTGCTGCGCGCGCTGTGCACCGGCCGGCTGTGCCCGGCTGACTGGAAACCGGGCGAGGCCACCGGGGAACTGCACCACAAGTATTGACGCGCATGCTGCCGACCGACGAAAAACGCAAAGAGATCGAATCCAAGGGGCGCATCCGCGAATTCGTCTTCGGCATCCAGGATGGGCTGATCAGCACCGTCGGCCTGGTTTCCGGCATGCAAGCCGCCGGCTCGAACCGCTTCGTCATTCTCATGGCCGGCACCGCCGCGGTGCTTTCGGGCGCCTTTTCCATGGCGGCCGGCGCCTATCTGTCGTCGAAGTCGGAGAAGGAGATTTTCGATCACGAGCTGGAGAAGGAAGCGAAGTTCGTCGAGCGCGAGCCGTATCTGGCACAGGAGGGCCTTTTGCAAGCGCTGCATGAGGAAGGCCTCACGCGCGAGACCAGTTACCGCATCGTCAAGCTGATGCATCAGCAGAAATCCGTGTTCGTGGCCACGTTTCAGGAAAAGGTACTCGGCCTGGGCAGCGCCGACGTGAACAACCCGGTGAAAGGGGCGCTGGTCATGGCGCTGTCGTTCGTCGTCGGCGGCGTCATTCCGGTGCTGCCGTTCGTGTTCCTGCCGTTGCGTGTCGCCCTCATCGTCGCGGCGGTCGCCGCCTGCGTCGCGTTGTTCGCCGTGGGCATGTTCAAGGGCCGGCTCGCCGGGCAGCCGCTCGGGCGATCCGGGCTCGAGTTCCTGGTGATCGCCCTGATCTCCACCGGCAGCGGTTACGGCATCGGCTTCGCACTGGAAAAAATCGCCGGCGTGTCGTTGCCGTCGGGCTGATCAGGGCGACGGATTTTTCGCCGAGCCGGCCGAGGTCAGGCGCTCGATGATCAGTCCGTGAAAATGTTCCCCCGCGGTCTCGAAGCGCCAGCCCAGGTGCGCGCGGCAATGCGTGCAGAGTGCGATGCGCCAGGCGTAACCGCGGAACCAGGTGTACTCCATCGTCGCGCCGCCGACCGCGGCGCAGCCGCCGGCGTCGTGGAAGCAGCCGATGTGGAAACGGATCCCCTGCGGATTGGCGAAATGGTGTTCGTGCCCGCCCTGGACCTGGATGCGCTCGTCCTGGTGCGTTACCGGATGGCGGCAGGCGGCGCAGAACAGGCGTTTTTCCTTTCGCGGTTTTTCCTCGGCCTTGATGTTGGCCCGTAGCCGGCGCTCCGCGTCGCTGTCGGGTTCGAAGAACAGGAGAGTCGGAAGCGCCAGTTCCATTGCCGCGACCTCAGGTAAACAGCGTCAGGACGCCGGTGAAGCCGTACAGGCGGTTGTGCGAAATTTCGCCGTTGGCGAAAAAACCCACCAGCGGAAACTCGCCGAGCTCCTGGCGGATGGTCTTGAGTTCCTCGGAATCCTGGCCGAACATGTGGTGACCCCGCCCGAGGCACGAGTAATACACGCCGCCGCGAGGCGGCCGGTCGAGCCGGCCCTTGATGTCGTGCAGCATGCGGATCAAGTCTTCGTAGGCGGTGCGAATGTCGCGCTTGCAGAAAATGATGGTGTCCCCGGGGTTCACGTAACCGCCAATCGCGAGCAGCTTGTTCTCCGGGTCGATGCCGACCAGATTGCGCACCACGTAGTCGCCGGTGTCCGATCCTTTGATCGGAAACCCCGCGAACAAGTAGCCAGCGGCGCGGGACGGATCGCGCGCTAGGAGTTCGCCCGCTTCCTCGTTGAGGACGTCGAGCGCCGGTCGGTCATCGATGCGGATGGCGACGTTGTCCTGACACTCGGTGACCTGGTGCTTCTTGCCGAGCGGCGAACAGCCCTGGGTGAGCGCGGTGATGACCGCGACCCGGTCCGAGAACAGCACGCCGGAGACGCCGCCCTCGGTCAGCCCGTCGGCAATCTGAAAATTCGGTCCGCGCGAGGAAGTGATACCGCCCACCAGGAAACCGTCGCGTATCGCCTCAGCGAGTTCGACGACGAAAAACGGCGTCTTCGGATTGCGCGGATCGCCGTGCACCACGCCGAAATGCGCGTTAACGCTGTCGCACCACGACTGGGTGTCGCCGAATTCGACGAGGTCGGTTTTGATCGCGGGAAAAATCCGGAACGAATCTGGCGGGAAATCGGCGAGCATGACACTCATGGCGGGCTGGTCGTAGTATTCCTGCGCGGTGGCGCACACGGCCAGGCTGACGCCACCGACCCAGTGCGGGATATCGGTCTGCTCCTTGAAGAAGGCGAGGATGTCGGTCAGATTTCCGGCAAAGCGATCGGTGACGTAGAGAAAACCGAGATTGGCTTCCGGCGGAATATTTCCGAGCTGGGTCAGGCAGTCGTTGGCGACTCGCTGCCAGTCCCTGGCGCTCGCATGTGCGACACGGAATGCGTTCATGTCAAATCCCTTGCAGGCCTATGGGCATGATCCGGAAACAGGAGATACTATAGAGATGATTGCGTTGGATTGGAAATATACCGATCGGGGTCGGCGCCACGGCGCTGCGATCTCAGGCTCATCTTACGAAATAAAAAGGTGAATTTATGTCCCGAGTCGTCCACAAACGTTCGCGCAAGGCCGGCCTGCCGCCCGGCACGCCAGTGCTCATCGGCGAGCGCAAAAGCGAAGCCACGCGCCTGACGCTGCTGCACTACGACGAGCAAAGCGCCACTGAAAAGGAAATCCAGGTGGTAGAGGAATGCCGGGCGTTTCGCGACACTCCGGGCGTCACATGGATCAACGTCACGGGGCTGCACGAGGTCGAGCGTCTGGCGCAGCTCGGCAACACTCTGAGTCTGCACCCGCTGGTGCTGGAGGACATCTTCAACACCGATCAGCGCCCGAAGTCGGAGGACTACGGCGAATACATCTACGTGGTACTGAAGGCGCTCGGCAACGGCGACGTCGAGCAGGAAATCACGGCGGAACAGGTCAGCCTGATACTCGGGCGCCACTTCGTCATTTCATTCCTCGAGAGTGACAGCGGGCTCTTCAACGCGGTAAAGGAGCGTGTCCGCAAAAATCCCGATCGCTTCGGCAAGATGGGCGCCGACTATCTTGCTTACGCGCTGATGGACACGGTGGTGGACAACTATTTCGCGATTTTCGAGAAACTCGGCGACCGCATCGAGGCCCTGCAGCAGAGCCTGGTCGCGCGGCCGGCGCAGGAAACCCTGCGCTCGCTCAACACGCTGAAGCGGGAAATGCTGTTCCTGCGCAAATCCGTGTGGCCGCTGCGCGAGGTCGTGAGCGGCCTGCAACGGGGCGATTCGCCGCTGATCCAGAAGGCCACCGGCCTCTACCTGCGCGATTTGTACGATCATATTATCCACGTCATCGATACCATAGAAACCTACCGCGACATGCTCTCCGGCATGCTGGACATCTACCTGTCGAGCCTGAACATGCGGTTGAACGAAGTAATGAAGGTTTTGACGATCATCGCCACGATCTTCATGCCGCTGTCTTTCATCGTCGGCGTTTACGGCATGAATTTCCGTTATATGCCCGAGCTGGGCTGGCACTGGGGGTATCCGCTGGTGCTGCTGCTGATGCTGGCGATCGCCGGCGGGATGCTGGTGTTCTTCCGCCGCAGGAAGTGGATTTGAATCGTTACGCGCGGAGCGCCCGGTTACCGAGGGGAAGGTGGCGGTTCGGTCCGGGGCGAAGTTCCATTGGCGATGGCGGACGGAAGCCGGGCGGAGAATCTCGGGGAATGAAGGGCTAGCGCCGCCCCCCGAGCAGGGAGCCGAGCACGCCGCGTATCAGCTGGCGGCCGAGCTGGCTGCCAATGCTGCGGGCGGCGCTTTTCACCATGGCCTCGGCCGCGCCCTCGCGGTGACCGCCGCGCGGACCGGTCCCGCCGAGCAGCGTTTCGAGAAGTCCACCGCCGCTTCCCGCGGCTTGGGCGGTGGCCGTCGGCGCGGCCGTTTGGGCGACACGACTCTTTAGAATTTCATATGCCGATTCGCGGTCCACGGTCTTGTCGTACCTTCCCTTGAGCGGCGAGGCGTCGATGATTCCGGCGCGCTCGCTCTCCGTCACCGGTCCGATGCGCGAAGCGGGCGGACAAATCAGCGCACGTTCCACGGGCACGGGGATCCCTTTCTCGTCCAGCATCGACACCAGCGCCTCTCCGACGCCGAGTTCGGTGATCACCTGATCGACCTTGAGCTTGGGGTTGGCGCGGAAGGTGTCGGCCGCGCTCTTGACCGCCTTCTGGTCACGCGGCGTGAACGCGCGCAGCGCGTGCTGCACACGGTTGCCGAGCTGGCCGAGGACGTTGTCCGGGATGTCGAGTGGCGACTGGCTTACGAGATACACGCCAACGCCCTTGGAACGGATGAGCCGCACGACCTGTTCGATTTTCTCGAGTAGCGCCGCCGCCGCGTCGTTGAACAACAGGTGTGCCTCGTCGAAGAAAAACACCAGCCTGGGCTTGTCGCGGTCGCCCACTTCCGGCAGTTTCTCGAACAGCTCCGCCAGCAGCCACAGCAGGAAAGTGGCGTAGAGCTTCGGCGACTGCATGAGCTTGTCGGCGGCGAGAATATTGATCATGCCGCGACCGTCGCCGGCGGTCTGCATCAGGTCGTCGAGGTTGAGCGCCGGCTCGCCGAAGAACTTGTCAGCGCCTTGTTGATCCAGCGTGAGCAGCGCGCGCTGGATCGCGCCGATCGAGGCGGCGGAGACGTTGCCGTAGTCGGTCGTGAACTGCCGGGCATTGTCGCCGACGTGCTGCACCATCGCGCGCAGGTCCTTCAGGTCGAGCAGCAGCCAGCCGTTGTCGTCGGCGATCTTGAACACCAGCGCGAGCACGCCTTCCTGGGTCTCGTTTAGATTGAGCAGCCGCGCGAGCAGCAGCGGCCCCATCTCGGAGATGGTGGCGCGCACCGGATGGCCCTGCTTGCCGAACGGGTCCCAGCAGGTCACCGGGAAGCCGGTGTAGGCGAAGTCCTTGAGCCCGAGTTGCTTGATGCGCTCCTTGATCTTGGGATTTTCCGCGCCCGGCTGGCTCATGCCGGCGAGGTCGCCCTTGACGTCGGCCATGAACACCGGCACGCCGATCGTGCTGAAGCGCTCGGCCATCACCTGCAGCGTCACGGTCTTGCCGGTGCCGGTGGCCCCGGCGATCAGCCCATGCCGGTTCGCCATCTTGGGCAGAAGATAGATCGGGATTTCGCTTTTGGCGATGAGCAGCGGTTCAGTCATTTCGATAACCTACATAATCCGCGGTCACGACATTCAGTTCAAAAGCGCCGCGCTTTGCGCCGCGTTCATTGCGACGCCGGTCTGGATCGGGGCGCGCATGTCAGCCAGCACCGCCTCGAGCGCCTCGAGGCAGTACATGACATTCTTCATGTTGGCGCCGTAGCCCATGAGACCGATGCGCACGATCCGGCCGGCGAGCGCGCCCAGGCCGGCGCCGATTTCGAGATTGTATTCGTTCAGCAGGCGGTTGCGCAGAATCGCATCGTCCACGCCTTCCGGAACCATGATGGCATTGAGCTGCGGCAGGCGCGCGCACTCCTTGACGAGGAACGTGAGCCCCATCGCCTCGAGCCCCGAGCGCAGCGCGAGGTGATGACGGCGATGCCGGGCCCAGGAGTTTTCCAGGCCTTCCTCCTGCAGCATCGCCAGCGCCTCGTGCAGGCCGTACAACGGATTGATCGGCGCGGTGTGGTGATAGGCGCGCTTGCCCGAGCCCCAGTATTCCATCACTAGATTGAGGTCGAGAAACCAGCTTTGCACCTTGGTCTTGCGTTTCTTGATCTTGTCCACCGCGCGGTCGCTGAGGGTGATCGGCGACAGCCCCGGGGTGCACGACAGGCATTTCTGCGAACCCGAGAACACCGCGTCGAGGCCCCATTCGTCGACCTTCAGCGGCGAGCCGCCGAGCGAGGTCACGGTATCCACGATCGTCAGGCAGTCATGATGGCGGGCGACCTCGGCGAGCTTGCGGGCATCCGATTGCACGCCGGTGGAGGTCTCGGCATGCACGAAGGCGACGATCCTGGCGTCACGATTGGTCTTGAGCGCATCCTCGAGCTTGTTCGGGTCCACCGGTTTGCCCCAGGCGTCGTCCACCACGACCGGTACGCCGCCGGTGCGCTCGACGTTCTCCTGCATGCGCCCGCCGAAGACGCCGTTGCTGCACACGATGACCTTCTCGCCCGGTTCGACCAGATTGACGAAACAGGTTTCCATGCCCGCGGAGCCGGGCGCGGAAACGGGAATGGTCAGCGCGTTGTTGGTCTGGAACGCGTACTGCAGCAGTGCCTTGATCTCCTCCATCATCGCCACGAACGCGGGATCGAGATGTCCGATGGTCGGGCGCGCCATCGCCGTGAGCACGCGCGGATGCACGTCCGACGGGCCCGGTCCCATGAGGGTGCGGACTGGAGGGTTGAAGGATGTGTAACTCATGATCGCCTCGTTCTTGTTCGGGCGCGGAAACCGGGCAGTATAAAGTTATTTATATGGCAAGACGAGCGAGCGCAGCGAGCAGGGCTACCGAATCATGGCAAGACGAGCGAGCGCAGCGAGCAGGGCTACCGAATCATGGCAAGACGAGCGAGCGCAGCGAGCAGGGCTACCGAATCATGGCAAGACGAGCGAGCGCAGCGAGCAGGGCTACCGAATCATGGCAAGACGAGCGAAGTCGGACTCCCTTAAATTCACAGGCGAAAACCTCCGCCGGATCGGGCGAAGGACAAGGGAACTTTCCGGGAAATCAGGGGTGGTGGGAATAACCGAGCCGGACCGACAGGTCGGCACCGGCTTTCTTGATGAGCGGGATCCAGGCTTGCTGGCGTCGTTCCCGCGGCGCCGAGATCGACAGGCCGGCGATCATGGCACCCTGGCTGTCGCGGACCGGCACGCCGATGCAGCTCACGCCTTCCTCGGCTTCTTCGTTGTCGAGCGCGTATCCCTGCTTGTTCGCCGTTTCCAACTGCGCGCACAACTTGGTCATCTGGGTGAGGGTGTTGGGCGTGTAACGCGGCAATCCGGTGCGGCGGGCGTATTCGCGGCAGGCCTTCTCGCCGGCTTCGGCCAGGAACAGCTTGCCAACCGCGGTCACGTGCAGCGGCGCGCGGCTGCCGATCACCTGCTCGACGCGCATCATGCGGTTGGGAATGGCGCGCTCGACGTAGACCACCTCGTCGCCCTCGCGCACCGTGAGGTTCACGGTTTCGCCTATCTGCGAGCGTAGCCACTCCATGATCGTCTTGGCCTCGCGCAGCAGGTCGACTTTGCCGTGCACGTGGCTGCCGAAGTGCAGGAGCTTTACGCCCAGCGCATAGTGGCCGGCGGAGGTGCGCTCCACGAGGCCGTGCTTGGCCAGCGCATTCAGGATGCGGAAGGCGGTCGACGGGTGCAGATGCGTCTCGGCCGAGAGAAACTTGAGACTCGAAGGTTCCGGACGCGCGGTAATGGCCTCGAGCAGCGCGGTGACGCGGTCAATGACCTGGATGGAAGAAGCGGCGGTTTTTAGCATGTTTCGTACAATGAAAACGATTATGTATTGTGAAATATCCTAACCTGCGTTAGCCTGCATTGCAACAGGCCCCTTGTCCAGGCGCGCGTAATATGAATGATTCAATCTGGCGTTCCTGCACCTGCAAATGAATCACCGTTTTGCATTGTAATTACCGAGGAAACAACAAATGGCAAAGATGACCGCAACCGAAGCGGCGATTCGTGTCATGGAAAGCGAAGGTGTCGATCTGGTGTTCGGCGTGCCCGGGGCCGCGATCCTGCCGCTGTATCAGGCCATGAACGGCAGCAAGATCAAGCATGTGCTGGTGCGCCATGAAGAAGGCGGAACCCACGCGGCTGAAGGCTATACGCGCGCCGCCAGCGGCCGGATCGGCGTTTGCATCGGCACCTCGGGCCCGGCCGGCACGAATATGATCACCGGCCTGTATTCGGCGATCGCCGACAGTATTCCGATCCTGTGCATTACCGGTCAGGCGCCGCGCGCCAAATTGCACAAAGAGGATTTCCAAGCGGTGGACATCGCCGCCATCGCCAAACCGGTGACCAAGTGGGCGATCACCGTCATGGAGGGCGCGCAAGTGCCGCGTGCGTTCCGCTATGCGTTCCATTTGATGCGCTCGGGCCGTCCCGGCCCGGTGCTGATCGATCTGCCGCTCGACGTCCAGAAGGAGATTATCGAGTACGATCCGGACTCCGATGTTCCGATGGAAGTGTTCAAGCCGCGCCCGCACCGGAAACAGATCGAGAAGGCGCTCGATATGATGATGGCGGCACAGCGGCCCCTGATCATGTCCGGCGGTGGCGTGATCAGCGCCGATGCCTCCGGCCTGCTCGTCGAGCTGGCCGAGCTGACCCAGACGCCCGTCATTCCCACGCTGATGGGCTGGGGCAGCATTCCCGACGATCATCCGCTGAATGCGGGCATGATGGGCCTGCAGACCCAGCATCGTTACGGTAACGCGACCTTCCTGCGCAGCGATTTCGTGCTCGGGATCGGCAATCGCTGGGCCAACCGGCAGACCGGCAGCCTCGATGTATTCACCAAGGGGCGCAAGTTCGTTCACGTTGACATCGATCCGATGCAGATCGGTCGCGTCTTTGGCCCCGACCTCGGAATTGTGGGCGATGCCAGGTTCGCGCTCGAAGAGTTCGTCGCAGCGGCGCGTGCGCGCAAACAGGCCGGCAAGATCGTCAGCCGCAAGCAATGGATCGACGAAGTTCAGGAGCGGAAATTCACGATGCAGCGGCGCACCGATTTCGACAACGTGCCGATCAAGCCGCAGCGCGTGTTCCAGGAAATCAACAACGTATTTGGCGACGAGGCCCGCTTCGTGACCGCCATCGGTTTGTACCAGATCGCCTCGGGCCAGTTCCAGAAGATCAACAAGCCGCGAAACTACATTGTCTGTGGCCAGGCTGGTCCGCTGGGATGGGAAATTTCGGCGTGCATCGGCGCCAAGCTGGCCGATCCGAGCAAGGAAATCGTCGGCGTGGTCGGCGATTATTCCTTCCAGTTTCTGATCGAGGAACTCGCGGTTGCGGCACAGCATCAGGTACCGTTCGTGATGGTGCTGATCAATAATGCATATCTCGGGTTGATCCGTCAGGCCCAAGTCGCTTACAAGATGGACTACGAAGTCCAGTTGAGCTTCAAGAACATCAATTGCCCCGAGATCGGCGATTATGGCGTCGATCACGTCAAGGCGGTGGAAGCATTGGGTTGCCTCGCCACGCGCGTGTTCGATCCGAAGCAGATGGCGGATGCATTTCGGGCGGCGCGCCGTGTCAGCGCGGAGAGGCGCGTGCCGGTCGTGATCGAGGTGATCACCGAACGCGTGACCAACATCTCCATGGGTTCCGAGATCGACAAGATCAACGAGTTCGAAGAGATTTTCGATCGCAAGCCGGAAAAGAAAACGCAGGCGGCGTGATTCCGTTGCTGCGTATTTAAGCGTCGCGGCGGGGTCCGCCGCGACGGGCGTTCAATTCCAACGTAAGGATCGATGATGCCCAAGTTTGCCGCTAATTTGACCATGCTGTTCAACGAGGTCGACTTTCTGGACCGCTTCGCGGCCGCGGCCAAAGCCGGATTCCGCGGGGTCGAATACCTGTTTCCTTACGCCTACGACAAGAATCAGCTGGCGGAAAAGCTCAAGACGCTCAAGCTGACCCAGGTCCTGCACAATCTCCCCGCGGGGGATTGGAGCGCCGGCGACCGCGGCAACGCCTGCTAGCCCGCCCGCGTCGGCGAATTCCAGGACGGCGTGGGCCGGGCCGTCGAATACGCGCAAGCGCTCGGGTGCAGGCAGCTCAATTGCCTGGCCGGGATCGCGCCCGCGGGTGTGGCGCCGGACGCGCTGCGCAAGACGTTCGTCGAAAATCTGCGTTTCGCCGCCGGCAAGCTCAAGGGCGCCGGCCTCAGGCTGCTGATCGAGCCGATCAACACCTTCGACATCCCGGGTTTCTATCTTTCCCGCACCGCGCAGGCGCTGGAGATCATGAACGACGTGGGCTCGGACAATCTGTTTCTGCAATACGACGTGTATCACATGCAACGCATGGAAGGCGAGCTAGCGGCAAGCCTGAAGAAAAATCTTTCCCGCATTGCTCACATCCAGATCGCGGACAATCCGGGTCGCAACGAACCCGGCACCGGTGAAATCAATTACTCATTCCTGTTCAAGCATATCGATCAGATCGGTTACACCGGCTGGATCGGCTGCGAATACAAACCGGCCGCCACAACGGTGGCGGGTCTCGGTTGGGCTGCGGCCTATCTGTCGCACTGATTGATCCGGCGCCAATGTATTGAGAAAAAACATTCTCATGCAAACCGCTTGCTTTGTTTTTTGGCAGCGCCGGATCAATAAAAACTTTTAAGATTGCCTGTTATGGCGGCGGCAAGGCGTCTTATGTTCAAGGCACGATCCTGTTTATCGATTAGCAGCTCAATTTAGTCTGTACCGCCGCAATCATTTCGAGGAGAACAACCATGAAAATTGGATTTGTCGGTCTCGGCATCATGGGCCGCCCCATGGCCCACAATTTGATGAAGGGCGGCCACTCCGTATACCTCTATAATATTCCGAGCATTCCCCAGGATCTGATCGGCGAGAAGGGTATCGCCTGCAAGAACTCGAAAGAGGTCGCGCAGAACGCCGAGATCGTCATCACCATGGTGCCGGATACTCCGCACGTCGAAACCGCCCTGTTCGGAAAGGACGGCGTGGCCGAGGGACTCGGCAAGGGCAAGATCGTGGTCGATATGAGCTCGATCTCACCGCTCGAAACCAAGAAATTCGCCGAGCGGATCAACAAACTAGGCTGCGAATATCTCGATGCCCCGGTGTCGGGCGGTGAAGTCGGCGCGAAGAACGCCACGCTGACCATCATGGTCGGCGGTACCGAGGCGGGTTTCGCCAAGGTGAAGCCGATTTTCGAATTGATGGGCAAGAACATCACCCTGGTGGGCGGCAACGGCGACGGCCAGACCTGCAAGGTGGCGAACCAGATCATCGTGGCGCTCACCATCGAGGCGGTGGGTGAGGCGCTGCTGTTCGCCTCCAAGGCCGGCGCAGATCCAGCCAAGGTGCGCCAGGCCCTGATGGGCGGTTTCGCCTCATCGAAAATCCTGGAAGTGCACGGCGAGCGCATGATCAAACGCACCTTCGATCCCGGATTCCGCATCGAACTGCATCAAAAGGATTTGAATCTGGCCTTGTCGGGCGCGCGCGCGCTCCACATCAGCCTGCCCAATACGGCCACCTGCCAGGAGTTGTTCAATGCCTGCGCTGCGCACGGAGGCAGCGCCTGGGATCACTCGGCCATGGTGCGCGCGCTGGAAATGCTGGCCAAGTATGAAGTAAACCAAAAATAACAGCGCCCGCAACGAGCCCGCTGATCATCAATACATGCCGGTCGCCATGCCCGGTATTCGTTACGGCGGTATTGCGGGATCCGGCATGCACGCGAGACACCGAAAGCTCTGGAGAGGGCGGCTCTGATTTCATCCCTTGATTGATTTAAGGTATCGTTGTGGTAGTCGTCTTCTGAAAACGTGCGTTTGAGGCAACGAACCACGTCAACGCCGCACGCGAACCATGCAGACAGCCCTAGCCGAATTCATTCGCGACACGCCACTGGGCATCGAGGCCGACGCCGTTCTGCGCACCTGCGTGCACTGCGGTTTCTGCAACGCCACCTGTCCGACCTATCAGCTCCTGGGCGACGAGCTTGACGGCCCGCGCGGGCGCATCTACCTCATCAAGCAGATGCTAGAAGGCGGCGACGTGACGCGGCGCACGCTCACGCATCTCGATCGCTGCCTCACCTGCCGCAATTGCGAAACCACTTGCCCCTCGGGCGTGCAGTATCACAAGCTGCTGGACATCGGGCGCGATTTCGCCGAGCGCCATGTGAAGCGGAGCGCGCCCGAGCGGTTCGCGCGCTGGCTGCTGCGCGCCGTCATTCCGTATCCGGCGCGTTTCACGCCGCTGCTTCGACTGGGGCAGCTGTTCCGTCCGCTGATGCCGCCCGCGCTCAAGCGTTCCGTGCCCCCGCGGCAAACAGCGGCCGCATGGCCGACGGCGGCGCGTGCACGCCGCATGCTCGTGCTCGAGGGCTGCGCGCAGCCCGCCATCGCACCGAACATCAACGCCGCCGCCGCGCGCGTGCTGGACCGGCTCGGCATCCGTGTCATCGCGGCTTCCGGCGCCGGTTGCTGCGGAGCGGCGAGCCATCACACCTCGGGCGTGGAACAGGGCCGCGAGTTTGCGCGCCGCAATATCGACGCGTGGTGGCCGCACATCGAATCCGGCGCCGAGGCCGTCGTCATGACGGCCAGCGGCTGCGGCGTGCACGTGAAGGACTACGCACATCTGCTCAAGGATGATCCAGGCTACGCGGCGAAAGCCAGGCGCGTCACCGAGCTGACCCGGGACATTAGCGAGATTCTGGCCAAGGAAGATTTATCCAGGCTTAAGATCGGCGCTGAACCGCCGCCCGACGTGGCGTTCCATTCCCCGTGTTCGCTGCAACATGGTCAGCAGTTGAACGGCGTAGTGGAAAAAATTCTGCGCCAGACCGGTTTCACCCTGACCGCCGTGCCGAACGGGCATCTCTGCTGCGGTTCGGCGGGGACGTATTCGATTCTGCAGAAGGAACTGTCGCAGCGGCTGCTCGAGAACAAGGTGGCAGCGCTCGAATCGGGCCGGCCCGAAGTCATTGCGACGGCGAACATCGGTTGTCTGGCCCATATCCAGGGCGGGACAACGGTGCCGGTGCGGCACTGGATCGAAATATTAGACGCCCGCACCTCTGGGCCACGCGCGTACCGGTCTATCACTGGCGCGCGAGTCAGCCGCCCTGGATGAAGTTCGACCTTCGAATGCCGACCGCCGGAAACCCCGGCCGATTTCCAATAATTTGACAGTCCTGCCGCAGAACGGCATTTCCGGCTCGCGACGGCCATAAAAACCAACGAAAAATCAGCAGGTTGTCCGTATAATTCGTGGTACAAACCTTGCAAACACCGCCTGCGGGCCCCATTAAGTGTCCGGAGATCGCCGGGACCCCGTGGCAGTGATGGTGGAATCCCCGAAGGAATGATTATGAATACGCTATTAGACAACTTGTTTCTTTTCGGTCAAGCCATCAGCTTGATCGCGGTTGCCTGGGGGGCGTGGCTTGTATTGCGCGAATCCTTGGCCGGTACCGTTTTTCCCGATCGCAAAAGAGTCGGGCCGGCCATGCCGCTTACGGCCAGCCTCACGCACTATTTTCGCCGGCTGGCGCGCGTCTGAGCCCCTCCGGCGGTTCGCCGATTTCCGTTCCCGTCGTTCGTTTCCGCTTCCAGGGCGATTCGCCTGTCCCGGCCCATCCCGCCTGACTGCGATCGCTCGTGCCAGCGCGGCCGCGTCGTTTTCATCTTGTGAAATCGTATTTCATTCCGACACGGAATGTCTTGAGTCGCGCGAGTTCTCCCGTTACATTGCTCCAGGGGGGAAGATCCTGGAGCGTTGCCTCATCTCATCCTCTGAGCGCGGACCTAGCATCGGAGCAAAGAAGGCTGAGCCAGGAACTACTGCCCGCTGACCATGTCGGATTTTATGTTAGTGCGGCGGCCGCCGTATCGATGTGGAAATAAAAAATGATCAATTTTTCAAAAGAGACTAGGAGGCATAATGCAATACAATACCGCGAGCATTTTATGCAACACCCTTGTCAGGACAGCGATCGCCGCTGCCGCCATGCTGGGGCTGTCTGCCCCGGCATCGGTGCTGGCGTGGGAACCCACCAAGCCGGTTGAGTTCGTCATTCCCGCCGGCACCGGCGGCGGCGCCGACCAGATGGCGCGCTTTATCCAGGGCCTGGTCGCGAAGCACAAGCTGATGAAGGAACCGATGGTGGTGGTGAACAAGGCCGGTGGTGCCGGCGCCGAGGGATTTCTCTACGTCAAAGACAATAAGGGGAATCCGGAGGAGCTTGTCATTACCCTGAGCAACCTCTTCACGACGCCGCTGGCAACCGGTGTCCCCTTCAACTGGAAAGACCTCACGCCGGTTGCGATGCTCGCACTCGATGAGTTCGTGCTGTGGGTCAATGCCGACTCGCCGTACAAGACCGCGCAGGAATATCTGGCCGCGATCAAGGCCGGAACAGATGGTCAGTTCAAGATGGCCGGTACTGGCTCGAAGCAGGAAGACCAGATCATCACGGTCGCGATCGACAAGGTAACCGGCAAGAAATTCACTTTTGTGCCGTACAAGGGCGGCGGCGACGTGGCGGTGCAGCTAGTCGGCAAGCACGTCGATTCCACGGTGAATAATCCGATTGAGGCCGTGGCCCACTGGCGCGCCGGCAAACTGCGTCCGCTGTGCGTGTTCGACAGCCAGCGCATGCCGTACAAGGAAAAGATCGCGAATAACATGTCGTGGCACGACATCCCCACCTGCAAGGAGGCCGGACTGAACGTTGAGTATCTGATGCTGCGCGGCGTCTTCATGCCCGGTGGCGTCAGCCAGGACCAGGTAAACTATTACGTCAACTTGTTCAAAAAGATGCGCGCGCTGCCGGAATGGAAGAAGTTCATGGAAGAGGGTGCGTTCAACCAGAGTTTCATGTCCGGCAAGGAATACGTGAACTGGGTAGAGAAGGCGGAGGAGACCCACAAGGCGTTGATGAAAGAGGCCGGATTCCTGGCCAAGTAAGTCCGGCAACCTGTTGTCGCACTCAGGTCACGGTATTTGCGTTACGCCACCGGCAGAAAATGGGGTGAGGACCGTCGTCTGGTCTTCGCCCCCTTTGTTTCGGGCGCATCCCGTGCCGGGACATAGCTGAGGGGAGGAGGGGGATGCACAATAACGAGCATGCTGAAGACAGAAGCCATCGCGGGTTTTCCACCAAGACGATGGAGATTGCGGTCGCGGCGGTGATCCTGCTGCTGGGCCTGGTTGTGATCTACGACAGCCGCCGGGTCGGAGCCGGTTGGGGGGACGATGGCCCGCAGGCGGGCTACTTCCCGTTTTATGTCGGGATTATTCTCTGTGTCGCCAGCGCCTGGACGCTGTTACGGACCCTGTTCTCCAAGGTCGACGCAAGTGTTTTCGTCACCTACAAGAAACTTCGGCTGGTGATGTCCGTGTTGTTTCCCTCGGCAATCTACGTCACTGCGATTTATTTCATCGGTATTTATGTCGCATCCGCCATCTTCATTGGCGCGTTCATGTATTGGCATGGACGATTCCCATGGATCAAGATCATTTTGATCAGCGCGATCGTGCCTGTGTCGATGTTCCTGATGTTCGAGGTGTGGTTCCTGGTGCCGTTGCCCAAGGGGCCGCTGGAGGCGCTGATCGGTTATTGACGGCGCGGCTGACCGCCGCGGCCGGCAGCTATAAAGTTTTCACTTTGGAGTGCGCGGGAACCGACACCCGCCATCGGCAATTGGTGGAGAACGAGGCGTGGAAGATTTCGGCTATTTGATGCATGGCTTCGCCGTCGCGCTGACCTTTCATAATCTGTTGTTCATGCTGGTCGGTATCCTCCTGGGCGTGCTCATCGGCGTGCTGCCCGGGCTCGGCGCCGCCAACGGCGTGGCAATCCTGCTGCCGCTCACGTTCACGATGCCGCCGACCAGCGCCATCATCATGCTGTCGTGCATCTACTGGGGCGCGCTGTTCGGCGGGGCCATCACGTCCATCGTGTTCAACATACCGGGGGAACCATGGTCGGTGGCGACCACTTTCGACGGCCATCCAATGGCCAAAGCCGGCCGCGCCGGCGAGGCGCTGACCGCGGCGTTCACGTCGTCGTTCATCGGTGCGCTGGTGGCGGTGATCGTGATCACCTTTCTCGCGCCTCTGGTGGCGAAATTCTCCCTGCGCTTCGGACCGCCGGAATTTTTCGCGGTGCAGCTGCTAACCTTTAGCAGTTTTGTCGGTCTCGGCAAGGGTCATCCGGCCAAGACCATCGCCGCCATGATGCTCGGCTTCGCGCTCGCCGCGGTCGGGCTTGACACCGTCACTGGCACCCTGCGCATGACCTTTGGCTTTGCCGATCTGCTGCGCGGTTTCGATTTCCTGATCGCGGTGATCGGCCTGTTCGGCATCGGCGAGATCCTGCTGACCATGGAAGAGGGGCTGGCGTTCAAGGGCGTGCATGCGCGCATCAACCCGCGCGTCGTCCTGCAGACCTGGACGCAACTGCCGAAATACTGGATGACGGCGCTGCGCGCCACCATGATCGGCTGCTGGATGGGAATCACCCCGGGCGGGGCGACGCCGGCATCTTTCATGAGCTACGGCATCGCCAAGCGCTTTTCCAAGAACGGCGAAAAATTCGGCACCGGCGAGATCGAAGGCGTGGTCGCGCCGGAAACCGCCGCGCACGCCGCGGGCACCAGCGCGCTGCTGCCGATGCTGACGCTCGGGATCCCGGGTTCCCCGACCGCGGCGGTGCTGCTCGGCGGCCTGCTGATCTGGGGACTGCAGCCCGGACCGCTGCTGTTCGTGGAGCAGAAGGACTTCGTGTGGGGGCTGATCGCGAGCATGTACATAGGCAACATCGCCGGCCTGCTCATCGTGCTGACCACGGTGCCGTGGTGGGCGGCGATACTGCGCGTGCCGTTTGCCATCATCGCGCCGATCATCGTCGTGATCTGTGCCGTCGGCGCCTACACCGTGCACAACGCGATGCTGGACGTGGTGCTGATGCTGGTGTTCGGTGTCGTCGGTTACCTGTTCAAGAAACTCGATTATCCGCTAGCGCCGATGGTGCTGGCGCTGGTATTGGGGGACATGGCCGAAAGCTCCTTCCGCCAGTCAATGTTGCTTTCGCACGGCGAAATCTCCATATTCTGGTCGAACGGCCTGGTCGGCAGCATTTGCGGGCTGGCGATGCTGATGCTGTTCTGGCCAGTGATCTCCAAGGCGTTACAAAGGCTGCGCCGCGGTAACAACGACCTGGACGAAGCGCGTCCGGTGGAATGAGGAGGAATATCCGTCATGCCGGTGATCGCCATGAATCAGGAGATGGGCTCGCAGGGAAAGCTGGTGGCCGAGCAGCTCGCCGCGGACCTGGGCCTGGATATCGTGCGCCACGAGATCATCGATCACCTGGCCGAGAAGATGCA
The DNA here is from genome assembly GCA_035624495.1 of Methylomirabilis sp. (SeqCode). Classification (GTDB taxonomy): domain Bacteria; phylum Pseudomonadota; class Gammaproteobacteria; order Acidiferrobacterales; family Sulfurifustaceae; genus Sulfuricaulis. Next base: position 18,844 of record DASPRK010000077.1, read on the forward strand.
CGTGCGCAAGAGCATGCTGCAGCGGTTCGTTCTGGGCAAGTCCGGCCTGCTCGAACGCTGGGGCACCGACGAGGCCAGCCTGGCGTTGTTCAAGGTCGAGGAACTACTCGAGCTCGCGACGAAGGGCAATGTCATTATCCGCGGTTGGGGCGCGACCCACGTGCTGCGCCCGATTCCGCACATCCCGTGCGTGCGCGTCGGCGCGCCGTTCGCCACGCGCGTCAAGTGGCTCATGAGCTCGCTCGGTACCGACGACGAGGACATGGCCGCCGAGGAAATCCGCCACAGCGATGCGGCGCACCGGGCCAACATGCACCGTCAGTTCGGCGTGACCTGGGGTGAGCCCATGCAGTACGACCTCACCCTCAACACCGAACGCCTGTCGGTGGCGACCTGCGTCGAGCTGATCAAGCAGCTGCTTGCGCGGCCGGAATTCAAGGAAACCCCCGAGTCGCATGCCAAGCTCGCCAACCTCACCCTCGAGTACCGCGTGCGCGCGGCGCTGCGGGCGCACGCCAAGACCGCCGACGTCAAGATCGCGATCAGCGCCGACAACGGCAGGATATTGCTCGAAGGCATCGCCGTCAGCCCCGAGGAGCGCCACACGATCGTCGAGGTCGTGTCTCACGTGGCGGGCGTAAAGGGCGTGGACAACAAGTTGAAGGTCATGAAGGACGTCAAAATCTTTCCCTCGCCCAAGATCTAGGAATGCTCTGATCTGGTCGTTTTTCCGCGTCCACGACGAGCCAGGCCCACGGCACGACAACTCGGTGGTTCTGCCGAAGTGGCATTAAAACCCGCAGTATCCGTATACTCAAACCTTGGGCGCATACGTAAATCCGCCGTATTCGGCATTTTGTAGCGGATTCAACAAACACAGGAATCGCGAGGACGGAGCATGGGTGCGCAGTGGAAAACCAAGATCAAGGAAACGACGGCCGCCGCCAAGGGCCGTGTCTTCACCAAGCTCGCCAAGGAAATCATGGTCGCGGCGCGCGCCGGCGCCGATCCGGAAATGAACTCCAAGCTGCGCATGGCGGTGGACCAGGCCAAGAAGGCGTCCATGCCCAAGGACACCATTGAGCGTGCCATCAAAAAGGGTGCCGGGCTGCTGGACGACGGCGTGACCTACGAGAAGCTCATCTACGAGGGATTCGCTCCGCATCGGGTTCCCGTGATCGTCGAATGCCTGACCGACAACGTGAACCGCACCGTCACCAACATTCGCATCCTGTTTCGCAAGGGGCAGTTGGGCACTTCCGGTTCCGTCTCCTGGGATTTCGACCATCTCGGGGTGATCGAAGCCACCCCGGCATCCGCCGGCGGAGATGCGGAGACCGCCGCCATTGAAGCCGGTGCCCGCGACCTGGAGCCCGCCGATAACGGAGCCACGCTGTTTTTTACCGATCCATCCGATCTGGATGCGGTGGCTCGCGCCTTGCCGAAGTTTGGATTTGCCGTGCAGTCCGCCCAACTGGGCTGGCGACCGAAAAATCCCGTGACCCTGGACGGCGCGGCACGCGCCGAAGTCGAGGCGTTTCTGGAAGCGGTCGATGCCGATGACGACGTGCAAAACATATATGCGGGGCTGGCGGGTTAAACCGATAGGATTTCAGCCTGCCCCTTTCCATGCTCCTTTTGGCGCAAAGAAGAATTTGCCAGGCGCACTTCGCAAAATGGCAGCGGGTTTTTTCACAGAATTTGAATTTTTGCTGAAGTTAACAAAAACCTGAGATTGATGAAATAAAGAGAAAGGCGGAAAAAGTAATCAAGCACATATGCTGTCATTCTAACCACGAGGGCATATGAATAATGACCATAGGACCTGAAGGAGACCCCGATGCAACAACCAAATAAAATCGCGTGCAGCGTGATGACGTTCGCATCATCGTTTTTGCTGACGATGGATGCCCAAGCGGTAAACCCGAAGAAGGCTCCCACCGAAAAACACCTGATAGCGAGCGCCATGTCCGCGGCGCCGGCCAAGATTGCGAAGCGCGCAACGATCGTAGCCATGGAGGCCGACGGCAAAATGCGCACGCTGCGCCAGGGAACGAACGGCTTCACTTGCATGCCGGACAACCCGGCGACGCCCGGCCCGGATCCGATGTGCATGGACAAGAACGCGATGGAGTGGGTCCATGCGTGGGTTGCACACCAGGCGCCCCCGGCCGGCAAAGTCGGCTTTATGTACATGCTGGCGGGTGGAACGGACGCCAGCAATACCGACCCGTATGCCACCAAGCCCAGCGCCAATAACCATTGGATCAAGACCGGGCCACACGTCATGATCGTCGGCGCGGATGCGAGCTTCTACGATACTTACCCGAAGAACGCGGACCCCGACACCTCGGTGCCCTACGTGATGTGGGCCGGCACGCCCTATCAGCACCTGATGGCGCCGGTGAAATAAGCATCGAGTTGTAAGCAAGTAAGTCTTTGAAACCTTTCCGTGTGAATGGGGGCGAGGATTATCTTTCAATCCTTTCGCCCCCTGTTACGGACTAACCGACGGCTACCCGAGGGGCTCAGCGCATTTGCCGGAATTTCCAGATAACTCCAATAGATAACCATGGATTCCGGCCCAATCCGCCGGGGACATGCGTTTCCGATGTCTTGCGGACATTGATCCTGGTCAACGACAGCGCGGCAGGGATGCGGAAAATTCCCATTCAGGCGGAAAACAATCGGCGTCCGTGCAATACGTCAGGATTCGACATCTGAATTTCGTTGGGGGGGGGTTTATGTTTCGCTTTCTCGTTGTGTCTGTCTTGCTGTCACTTTCCTCGGCTGCTCAAGCGGCTGAATTGGTGCTGAACGACATTAAGGCACAGAACGGGGTACAGCTGTCTGCCGACGAGCTGAAACAGCTTATGCCGAATGCCAAGGTCGTCAGTTATACCGGCGCCGGGAGCACACGCTATTGGAAGAACGAACCCAATGGCAAATTCATCGCTTCCAGCGATGTTCGTCGTGATCCCACCGTGCCAGTGAAGGGGAAAGTAGCTAACACCCAAGGCACATGGCATCTGGGCGACAACGGTACCTATTGCGTTACGCTCGAATGGCCCAGACGAACCGAGAGTTGGTGCCGCTACATATTCAAGGTCGGTGAAAAGTATTACGGCGTCAAGACTGTTGACGATGGAACGGCAACGGCCTTCGAATTTGAGTTTTCAAAATAAACCCGGCACCGGACCGTCCATCGGACTTTGATCGGACCATGCACGACGGTTTTCAGGAAATAGAGACATTATGCTTCCCGTACTCGTTGCCGACAGTGACGTGGAAGAAAAGCAGTGTCGCGGTCGCGCCGGTCCGCCCATCTCGGGTTGTGGGGCCAGAATAATGCCACGGCACGCCTCGCCCGACGACGCGCGATACGGCAAGTGCTTTCTATTTGACGGAGGCTCCAATCCGTGAGCCAGACTGTCCAAACCGATCTTGTGCGCGCCTCCGTACTCGGCGATGAACTCGACAAATCCGAGGCCTAGATCCTGGCCGCCCTGATGGCCTGCCGCACGGTGAACAGTGGCGAGATGCTCGTGCGCGAAAGCGGCCCGGAACGCACCCCGTTCGTGCTGGCGGCGGGCCAGCTGGCCGTGAGCAACGTCCGCGACGGCGAAGAGCAGATCGCCTACCTGATGAACAAGGACGAATGTGCCGGCGCACGCTCGTTCGTCGATGCGATGCCGCGCCGCACCACCTAGCGCGCCATCGGGTCGGCCACGGTATACACGCTCGAGCGCGACCGGTTCGAGACGCTCATCGACAACCACCCGCGCATCGTCTACAAGATCATGCGCGCGATGTTCCGCATCACGCACGCCAACCCGCTGCGCATGAACCAGGAGACGCAGCAGCTCACCGAGTACGTGACCAGGACCCGCGGGCGTTACTGAGGGAGAGATCCTAGGCGGCGTTTTTCTGCCGAGGCCGGCTCAGCTGACTTTCTCGATCTTCAGTTTGCCTTTTTCCTCGCCCAGAGTCTTGGCGAGCAGTTTGACGCAGGCGTAGACGGAATCGATGTGCGGCGTCGGGGTCTGGGTGAGCCTGCCCAGTTCGATCACGGCGCCGACGAGGGCGTCGATCTCGATGGCGCGGCCGATCTCGATGTCCTGCAGCATGGAGGTTTTGTGCTTGCCGACCTTCTCAGCGCCGGCGATGCGCTTCTCCAGCGACACGCGGAACTCGACGCCGAGCTTGTTGGCGATGGTCTGGGCCTCGGTCATCATGTCAGCCGCGAGCTGGCGAGTGAGCGGGAACTGGCAGATGTCCACTAGCGTGGAATGAGTCAGCGCGCTTATCGGGTTGAAGCTGAGGTTGCCCCAGAGCTTGAGCCAGATTTCCGAGCGAATGTCCTTCAGCACCGGCGATTTGAAGCCGGCCTTGGTGAATGTCGCCGTGATGTTCTTGACGCGCTCGGTCTCGGAGCCGTCGAGTTCGCCCACCGGGAAGCGGTTGCCCTCGATCAGCTTGATCACGCCGGGGGATACGATCTCGGCCGCGGGATAGACCACGCAGCCGAGAATACGCTCGACTTCGATGCTGGCCATGAGCGTGCCGTGCGGGTCCACCGTCTCCACGCGCCGGCCCTCGTATTCGCCGCCGAGTTTCTGGAAATACCACCAGGGAATGCCATTCTGGGTCGTGACCACGGCGGTTTTGTCGTGGAACAGGGCCGGGATCTCCTTGGCGATGGACTCGACCTGGTGCGCCTTGAGCGCCAGGATCACGAGGTCCTGCTTGCCGGCCTCGCTCAGCTTGCTGGTGGCCTTGACGTTTTTCGCCACGTGCTCGAAGCCATCTTCCTCGATCAGCTTCAGGCCGTTCTGGCGCATCGCCTCGAGATGCGCGCCGCGCGCGATCAGCGTGACTTCCTCGCCCGCGAGCGCGAGCTTGGCGCCCATCAAACCGCCGATGGCGCCGGCGCCGACGACACAAATTTTCATGGGTGATTCCTCCGGATCATCTGTATTCGTTGGATAGCGTGCCGATGCCGTCGATGACGATCTCGATCCTGCTGCCCGGTTTCATCGAGCCGACGCCGACGGACGTGCCGCAGCAGATCACGTCGCCCGGATACAGCGTGAGGTCGCGCGAGATCAGGCTCACCAGCTGCGCCGGCTTGAAGATCATGTCGCTCACCGGGTAATTCTGCCGCTCCTTGCCGTCCAGCAGGGTTTTCACGCTGAGCCCGAGGGGGTCGAGGCCGGTGGCGATCACCGGGCCGAACACGCCGAAGGTGTCGAAGCTCTTGGCGCGCGTCCACTGGGCGAAGCTCGGGTCTTTGTTGATCAGCTCGGCGGCGGTGACGTCGTTGATGCAGGTGTAGCCGAAGATATATTGGCCGGCGTCGGCCTCGGAGACGCTCGCGGCGCGCTTGCCGATGACGACGCCGAGCTCGCCTTCGTACACCACCTTGCCGGCGTAGGCGGCCGGCACGCGGATGGTCTGGGCGCCGGCGAGGAAGGAGTTCGGCGCTTTGAGCAGATACAGCGGTTCGGGCGGGGCCGTGAGGTTCAGTTTCGCCGCGAGCGCGTGGTAATTGTTCCACAGCGCGATCATTTTCGAGGGCGTGCAGGGCGTGAGCAGCGTGACCTCCGCGAGCGGCACCTTCGCGTTCGTCGCGCGTGGCGCGGCGAACATGTCGCCCTCGTGGATCTGGATCACGCCGTCGCGCAGCGTTCCGAATCCCGTCTGTCCAGCGCGCTCGAAACGAACCCAGTGCATAAAGTCTTCTCCGCCGTGTTATCGTGATGTCCCATCGCAGAGGCAACGCGTGTCATGCGATGACACAGCGGCCTCCGCGGCGATGTGAAACGTATGCTACCTTGTGACATCGTGTGTCGCCAGCCGCAAGCTTGTTCCCGCTTGATGAACTTTGTATCGTGACCGCGAAATACGAAACCGGATTTCACCAGACGAAAACCCATGCGCGATAACCAGTATCCAGGACGTTCGGTCGTCATGAGCACCCGCGGCATGATCGCCGCGAGCCAGCCAATGGCGACGCAAGCCGGCCTGGCGGTGCTGCAGGCCGGCGGCAACGCCATGGACGCGGCGATCGCGGCGAGCGCGGTGCTGAGCGTCGTCGAGCCGCAGGCGACCGGCATCGGCGGCGATTGTTTCCTGCTGTATCACGAGGCCCGCCGCGGCCGGCTCCACGGCCTGAACGGCAGCGGCCGCGCGCCGGCGCGCGCCACGCCGGATGAGTTCGAGCGGCGCGGGCTGACGCAGGTGCCGGAGCAGGGCCTGCTGTCGGTGATCGTGCCCGGCGCCGTGGACGCGTGGCAGACGGCGCTTGAGCGATTCGGCACGCGCGGCCTCGAGGAGCTGCTGCAACCCGCGATCGCCTATGCCGAGAACGGTTACGCAGTGTCGCCGGTCGTATCCAAGGCGTGGCACAACAACGCCGCCGTGCTCGCGCCGCATGCCGAGAGCCGGCGCGATTTTCTGGTCGACGGCCAAGCACCCGCGCCCGGTACCGTGCATCGCCAGCCCCGGCTCGCCCACTCGCTGCGCCAGATCGCACGCGACGGCCGCGATGCTTTCTATCGAGGTGCCATCGCGGCGGAAATCGCCCGCTATAGCCGCGCCCATGACGGCCTGCTCGATCTCGAGGATTTCGCCGCCTATCGTTCGGAATGGGTCGAGCCGATCAGTACCGACTACCGCGGCGTGCGGGTGTACGAGATTCCGCCGAACGGGCAGGGCATCACCGCGCTGATGACGCTCAATATCCTGGAGCGCGTGGACCCGCGCGGCATGGCGCGCCTGGACGCCGATCGTCTGCATCTGCTCATCGAGGCGTTCAAGCTGGCCACGGCCGAGCGCGACGAGTATGTCGCCGACCCCGAATTCAACGTGCTGCCCGTGGACGAAATGCTATCGAAGGAATTCGCCGCCAGGCAATACGGGCGCATCGATCCACAGCGCGCCGCGCACTATCCCATCCAGCCGGCGGCGCGGGCGCACCGCGACACGGTGTACCTCAGCGTGGTGGACCGCGATCGCAACGCCGTGTCCTTCATCAACAGCCTGTATTATCCGTTCGGCAGCGGCGTGGTCGCCGGCGACACCGGCATCATGCTGCAGAATCGCGGCGCCGGCTTCGTGCTGGAGCCCCGTCATTTCAACTGCATCGCCCCGCGCAAGCGCCCGCTGCACACCATCATCCCGGCGATGGCGTATCGGGGCGATGACGTGTTGGCCTTCGGCGTGATGGGCGGGGAGTATCAGGCCATGGGCCATGCGTACGTCCTGACCAATTGGCTCGACTACGGCCTGGACTTGCAGGAGGCGATCGACGCTCCGCGCTTTTTGCCCGGCGCCGGAGTGGTGGCGTTCGAGCGCCCGGTACCGGACGCCGTGCTCAAGAAATTACAGCGCCGCGGGCATATGGTGGAACGCACCGATCTGTCGCTCGGCGGTGCCCAGGCGATTCTCATCGATGCACAAAACGGCGTGCTCCAGGCCGGTTCCGATCCGCGTAAGGATGGCTGCGCGCTCGGTTATTAATTTGTCGCCCGGATGAAGCGCGATCCGGGCAGGCGTGAACTTTTCGGAATCCTGGATTTGTGGAGTCCATCCCTGGACCCCACCCTGCGGGCCAGCCTGCGGCTGTCCAAAATTTCTCCGGGCGATTTTGTCGCTTCGCTTTATCCAAGCTGCATATAGGAATTGTCTCTTGTCTTCACCCCAGCCCGAGTTTCTGCGCCAGGCCGATGCGTTGCAGCTTGCCGGTCGCGCCCTTGGGGATTTCGTCCAATATCAGAATCTTGCGCGGCACCTTGAAGTCCGCCAGCCGTTTTGCCGCGAACTCGCGGATTTCCTTCTCGTCGGCGCTCTTGCCCTCGCGCAGCACCACGGCCGCGGCCACGTCCTCGCCCAGCTTCGGGTGCGGCATGGCGAAGGTCACGACCTGCTGAATCGCCGGGTGGTCCATCAGCACCTCATCCACCTCGCGCGGCGAAATTTTCTCGCCGCCGCGGTTGATGATCTCCTTCAGCCGGCCGGTGATCGAGAGATAGCCCTCGGCGTCGATCACGCCCTGGTCGCCGGTGCGGAACCAGCCGTTGGTGAAGCCCTCGGCGTTGGCCTTGGGATTGTTCTCGTAACCTTTGGTCACGTTCGGGCCGCGGATCACCACCTCACCGGTCATGTTCGCGCCGAGCAGCTTGCCATCTTCGCCCATGATCCCGACTTCCGGTCCGGCGGCGATGCCCACGGTTCCGGGTTTATGCGGCCGCGGCGGCAGCGGGTTGCTGGTCATCTGGTGCGAGGCCTCGGTCATGCCGTAGGACTCGAGCACCGGCGCGTTGAAGATTCGCTCTAGCTCGGCCAGCACCTGCGGAGGCAGCGACGACGAGGACGAGCGGATGAAGCGCAGCGGATGGCGCGCGATGATCTCGCGGTTGTTGGCGGCGCGCGCCAGGATCGCCTGGTGCATGGTCGGCACCGCGGTGTACCAGGTGGGATTCGCCTCGTCCATCCAGGCGAAGAACTTGAGCGCGTTGAAGCCGGGCGTGCAGTACACGCTGCCGCCGGCGCAGAGCGTGGACAGCACCGAGCCGATGAGGCCGTGGATGTGGAACAGCGGCATGATGCTTAAGCCCCGGTCGGCGGGCGTGAGGCTCAGGATATCGCGGATGTGACCGGCCGAGGCACAGACGTTGCGGTGCGACAGCGGCACGATCTTGGGGCGTGAGGTGGTGCCGGAGGTATGCAGTACCAGCGCGACGTCGTCCGGCCTGGCAAAACCGCCGGCTGCGGGCGCGGCGCCCTTGCCGCCATCGACCGGGATCAGTTCGAAAACGCCGGCGGGATCGGTGTTCGCGCGCACGAGCTCGATCACGGGAATCATGAGCTTGGCCGCGACTTCAAGGGCGGGCGAAGTGCTACCGCGCTCGACGATCAGGGCCTTGGCCTTGAGGTCGAAAAGATAGAATTCGAACTCGTCGGCGCGGTACGCCGGGTTAAGCGGCGCCGAGGTGGCGCCGGCCGCTACCGCCACGAACGCGCTGGCCATCTCGGTGCCGTTTGGCAGCACCAGCACTACGCGGTTGTTGCGTCCGATTCCGAGCCGGTTCAGGCTGGCCACGGTGCGCTCGACGTGCTCGCGCAGGCCGCCGTAAGTGAGCGAGGGGCAGCTGCTGCCGACGAAGGCCACGGCCGCGGCGGGCTTGCCCGCCAGCAACTCGTGGATGGTGGAAAAGATGGTCATGGATTCTTCTTCCCTACGGAATTGTCATGGACTGCTCGGTTTCGGTTTGGCCGTCATGTTATCAGCACGGCGCCGGCTGTAAATCCATTTTTCATGATGCGCAACAACGACGCGCAGGTTGATCCGTCCTTTGCGATCAACTCAAACGGTGTAGGTTGGGGTGAGCCATGCGAAGCCAAATCCACATTTTCCGGGAAAATTTTCGGAAGCTCGGTTCATTCTGCCCGCGCACTTGGGTGGCGCTGTACGTACCGCGCCTTGCCCAGATGGAATGAGTGCGCCGCTTACTTCTTCCGCAGCAGATCCCGGATCTCGGTGAGCAGTTCCTGATCCTTGGTCGGGGCCGGCGGTGCCGCGGCCTCGGCCTTCTTGGCCTTCATCACGAAGCCGAGGAACTTGACGATGAACAGGTACAGCGCCAGCGCCACGACCAGGAAGTTGACTACCTCACCGATGAACAGGCCGTAGGGAATATCCTTGCCGTTGATCACGAACTTCCAGCCGAGATAACCCTGTTCACTCGGGAGCAACACGCTGATCACCGGCATGATGATGTTCTTGACCAGCGAGTCGATGATCTTGCCGAAAGCGGCGCCGATGATCACGCCGACCGCCAGGTCGATGACGTTGCCCTTGAGCGCGAAATTCTTGAACTCCTCGAGCAGCGCCAGGGGTTTTTCCGGGATATGCATCTGGGGAATGGCCATGTGAACTCCTTTCAGGTTTGTTGCGGTGGATTTTTCAGTTGTCCGGTACCGGCGCCGATGCAGTTAATGCGCCGGGATCAACGCAAAATCATACGGTGGCGCTGGCGAATATTTTTTGATCTTAGGCAAGCGCGTTGAGCGTTCCCATGGGGTCGAACGCCTGCCGGATGTTGCGTTGCAAGCGCGTCAGCGCCGAGGCCGTCGGCACGGCCAGCGGAGATTGATTGGGCGCGGCGCGAAACAGGGTGGCATTGCCGCCCGCGTTCTCCGCCGCGCGCCGGATATCGTCGGCCGCTGCATCCGATTTGAGCCAGCGCTGGGCGCCGCCCCAGTCGAGACACCATTTGCCGGGAAGATCGATTGGCGCCGTCGCCGGTGGCACCGAGAGGCGCCACAGCGGCGTTTCGTCCCGGAAAAAACTGCGCGCGTGTTCCCGCAGCTCGCGCCAGAACTCTTCGCTTTTTTCGACGAATTCGCCGCCGAGCCGGCCGTGGGCCGCGTGCACGCCGGAGACGCTGCCGGACAAGCGCATATATAAGGTATCGCCGAGATGACAGGCGCCGGACAGCGGCAGCGGCTGGCCGGCCCAGGCGTTCATGACGGCGATGGCCTTGGCGGTGGGTATTTCGAAGGCGAGCGTGAGCTCGCGCGCCGGTTTCGGCAGCACCTTGAGCGAGACGTCCAGCAGCACGCCCAGGGTGCCGAACGCGCCGACCATCAGGCGCGAGATGTCGTAGCCGGCTACGTTCTTCATCACCTGGCCGCCGAAACGGAGGATTTCGCCCTTGCCGTTGATGATCGTGGCGCCGAGCACGAAGTCGCGCGCCGCGCCCGCGTACGGACGCCGCGGGCCGGAAAAACCGCAGGCGATGGTGCCGCCGAGCGTCGCGGCGTCGCCGAAGTGGGGCGGCTCGAAGCCGAGCATCTGGCCTTTTTCACCCAAGGCCGCCTCGATTTCGGCGAGCGCGGTGCCGCCGCGCGCGGTGACGACCAGCTCGGTCGGCTCGTAGGAAACAATGCCGCGGTGGGTTGTGACGTCGAGGGGTTGCCCCTGGAGAATGCCGGTATGAAAATGTTTGGTCCCGCCGCCGCGGATCGCCAGCGGCGTGCGCGCCTGCGCCGCGGCGCGCACCGCCTCCTGAAGCTCCCGGCTGGCATCGACGTCCCGGCTCATGCCGCCATTGTGTTTGAGCCGATGGTTCCGGTCAATGAAACGCGGCTTCACCCGGAGAACTGCGCCCCGAGACCGTCCGTTGCGAAAACCGATGTATCACATCAGACTAGCCTTCCAGGCCGTCTCAACAGCGGTCTGTCGTGCGACGCGTGCCGGATTCGACCGGAAACTGCCAACCAAGGGGGAGTCATGATACTGCAAAGATTACTGTTGTCCGCCTGTTTCGCCGTATTCGCCGTGGCCGTGCATGCTGAAACCGACGTCGTGCGACTGGGCAACCTCAAGTTCGCCCACTACGGCGCGGTGTCGTACATGAAGGAGATCGCACCCAAATACAACCTCAAGATCGAGGAACGCATCTTCGCCAAGGGGCTCGATATCATGCCGGCCATCATTGCCGGCGACATTGACGTCTCGGCGAGCGCGGTCGATGCGGCCATCGCCGGACGCGCGGGCGGGACGCCGATCTACGTCGTCGCGGGCTTTTCGAAAGGCGGAGCGCGCATCGTGGCGCGACCCGACCTGAACATAAAATCGATCGCCGATCTCAAGGGCAAGCGCGTCGGAGTCGCCCGCGGCGGGGCGCAGGAGCTGCTCCTGCTCGCGGAACTGGCCAAGCACAAGCTCACCTGGTCGGACCAGCCCGGCAAGGACGTGCTGATCGTCTACATGGCCTTCGCCGATCTCAACCAGGCGTTGCAGCAGAAGCAGATCGACGCCATGTCCCAGTCCGAGCCGCAGTCCTCGCAAGCGATCAACAAAGGTTGGGGCGTGGAGCTGATGAAACCCTACGATACGGATATGGGTGAGCCGATCCGCGCGCTCGTCATGACCGAGAAGATGTACAACGAGCGGCGCGACGTGGCCGAGCGTTTCTTGAGAGTCTTCGTCGAGGCGACCAGGACCTTCATCGAAAACACGGTACTCGCCGAAAAGTACGTGCGCGAGAGCCTGTTCAAGGGCCAGATCACGCCTCAGGACTACCAGGACGCGATGAGCAACGCGTCCTTCACTTATGACATCACCGTCCAGCACGTGCAGGTGACGACCGACGACATGATGAAATACGGCGTGGGCAGGATGGCTCACCCGCCCGTGGCCAAGGACTGGGTGAAGCTCGACCTCCTTGCCAAGGCGAAGAAGGATCTCCGCATCCAGTAGCGACGCGTCAGGCAAATCTCATGCGCGTGTCGCGGCTGAAACCATTGCGGGTCTTACAGGGCGTGCTGGTGCCGTTCGCGATCCTGGCCGTGTGGCAGTGGGTGTCCGCGAGCGGGCTGGTGAATCCGCAGATCCTGCCGTCGCCCGCGGCGGTGCTCACGCGCTGGCTCGCCTATCTCGCACCGCTCGAGCCCTACGACCCCGCGAAATCGGGCTACTTCACATGGCTGCTGTCAGGCGAGCTTTTTCACGATGCCTCCGCCAGCCTCTCGCGCGTAATCCTCGGCTTCCTCGCGGGCGCGGCGCTGGCGCTTCCGCTCGGGCTGCTGATGGGAGCCAGCGACGCGATCTACAAGCTCTTCAATCCGCTGATTCAGGTGCTGCGGCCGATTCCGCCGATCGCCTTCATTCCGCTCGCCATCCTGTGGTTCGGCCTGGGCAATCCGCCGGCCATCTTTCTCATCACGCTCGGAGCGTTCTTTCCGGTGCTGATGAATACCATCGCCGGCGTACGTCACGTGGACGCGATCTACATCCGCGCGGCCCAGAGTCTGGGCGCGGGTCGCACGACGCTGTTCCTGCGCGTAATGCTGCCGGCAGCGGCGCCGTATATTCTCACCGGAGCGCGCATCGGCATGGGCACGGCGTTCATCGTGGTAATCGTGGCCGAGATGATCGCCGTGAACAACGGGCTGGGTTATCGTATCCTCGAAGCGCGTGAGTTCTTTTGGTCTGACAAGATCATCGCCGGCATGATCACGATCGGGCTGCTCGGGCTGGCCATCGACAGCGGCATGAGCCGGCTCAACAGCTTTCTGCTCAAATGGCACCGGGGCATGGAGCAACGATGAACGCGACGTCGGTGCCGCGGGGGAACGCCGGACGGCCGTATATCGATATCCGGAATCTGAGCCAGGTGTTCGGCGACCGAAGCCGGGGTGCGGTGACGGCATTGCGGGACATCAACCTCGGCATCCGCCAGGGCGAATTCGTCTGCCTGCTCGGACCCTCCGGCTGCGGGAAATCCACGCTGCTCAACGCCATCGCCGGCTTCACCTCGCCGACCGCGGGGAGCATTTCAGTGGACGGCCGTCCGGTGTCCGCCCCGGGCCCTGACCGCGGCATGGTGTTCCAGGAGTACGCGCTGTTTCCGTGGATGACGGTGGAGAAGAACATCACTTTCGGCCTCCAGATCCAGAAAATGCCGCGGGAAAAAATCCGCGCGACCGTGGACGGGCTGCTGGACAAGCTCCAGCTCACGGATTTTCGCGACCGCTACCCCAAGGATCTATCGGGCGGCATGCGCCAGCGTGTTGCGATCGCGCGCGTGCTCGCGCTCGATTCGCCGATCTTGCTGATGGATGAGCCGTTCGGCGCGCTCGATGCGCTGACGCGGCGCACGCTGCAGGATGAGCTGCTGCGCATCTGGGAGGAGCTGAGAAAAACCATCGTTTTCGTCACGCACAGCATCGAGGAGTCGGTCTATCTCGCGGATCGCGTGGTGGCGATGACCTACCGGCCCGGGACGATCAAGCGCGAAGTGCAGGTCACGCTCGCGCGCGAGCGTGACCCGAGTTCCACCGAATTCAACCGCTACACGCGCGAGCTCGCGCAACTCGTGATGGAAGAGCAGTACCGCCACAACCAGGATGAAATCCGGGTCTTGGCGGCGGAGTAGCGGCGAGCTCAAAGAACGCCGCACCGTCGGAACCTGTCGGAATTCTACAGGACGCTTCGGGTCAGAACCGCTCGAGTTCGGGAAACTTGAGCTTGCCGCCGTGCACGTGCATGCGTCCGAACTCGGCGCAGCGCGCGGGCTTCGGCACCGCCTTGCCCGGATTCAGCAGGCCCTTGGGATCGAACGCCGCCTTGAGCGCGTGGAACTGCGCCAGTTCTTCCTTGGTGAATTGCACGCACATCTGGTTGATCTTTTCCACACCCACGCCGTGTTCGCCTGTTATGGTGCCGCCGACGGCGACGCACAGCTCCAGTATCTTGCCGCCAAGTTCCTCGGCCTTGTGCAAATCGCCGGGGGCGTTGGCGTTGTAGAGAATCAACGGATGCAGATTACCGTCGCCGGCGTGGAACACGTTCGCCACCGCCAGCCCGTACTCGCGCGACAGCGCGCCGATCTGCAGCAGCACCTGCGCCAGATGCTTGCGCGGGATGGTGCCGTCCATGCAATAGTAATCCGGTGATAGCCGCCCGACCGCGGGGAACGCGGCCTTGCGTCCGGCCCACATTCGTAATCGTTCGGCCTCATCCTTGGCCGTGCGCACCTCGGTCGCACCCTGCGTCAGCAGCAGTTCGCGTACTCGCGTGATGCCATCGGAGACCTCAACGCCGGTGCCGTCCAGCTCGCACAACAGGATCGCGGCGACGTCGACCGGATAACCGGCCTTGGCGTAAGCCTCGGCGGCGCGGATCGCGAGGTTGTCCATCATCTCCAGTCCGGCCGGGATGAAGCCGCTGGCGATGATGGCGGCGACCGCGGCTCCGGCGTTTTCGATGCTGTCGAAGGCCGCCAGCACCACTTGCGCGCGTTCCGGTTTCGGCAGCAGCTTTACGGTGATCTCGACGATCACGCCGAGCATGCCTTCCGAGCCGGTGAGCAGCGCCAGCAAATCGTAGCCGGGCGCGTCCAGCGTCTTCCCGCCGACGCTGATCAGCTCGCCTTCCATGGTCAGGAACTTCATGCCGACGACGTTGTGCACCGTGAGTCCGTACTTGAGGCAGTGCACGCCGCCGGCGTTTTCGGCGACGTTGCCGCCGATGGAGCAGGCGATCTGCGACGACGGGTCGGGCGCGTAATAGAGCCCGTGCGGCGCGGCCGCCTCGGTGATGGCGAGATTGCGCACGCCGGGCTCGACCGTGGCGGTGCGGTTGGCCGGATCGACGTCGAGGATGCGGGTGAATTTGGCAAGCGACAGCAGTATTCCGTCCTCGAGCGGCAGCGCTCCGCCGGACAATCCGGTGCCGGCGCCGCGCGCCACCACGGAAATATCCTGTTCGTGGCACAGCCTCAGCAGGCGGCTCACTTGTTCGACCGTCTCCGGCAGCGCCACGATCCACGGAAGCTTGCGGTAGGCCGATAGCCCGTCGCATTCGTACGGCCGCCGCTCTTCTTCGGTCGTCAACACCGCTGGGCGCGGCATGAATTCGCGCAGCTGTGCCGCCACGCGTTCGCGTCGCGCGTCCGGTTCCGGTTGGCGAAGGACCGTGCTCATGATGGGAACAGGTTAAACATAACGCATGCGCCGGTAAACAGCAGCGGCTAGAATCAGCAGAATAACCCTGTCTGATTTAGTGTTTATGCCCAAAACCTATCGCGGCCGCTTCGCGCCGTCGCCCACGGGTCCCTTGCATTTCGGCTCGATGGTCGCGGCCGTCGGCAGTTTCCTCCAGGCGAAAAGCCGCGGCGGCGAATGGTGGGTGCGTATCGAAGACCTGGATCCGCCGCGCGAAGTGCCGGGCGCAGCCGACGACATTCTGCGCACGCTGGAAGCCTGCGGCCTGCATTGGGACGGCGCGGTGATGTATCAAAGCCGCCGCCATGGCGTGTACGAAGGAGCGATAAAAATGCTCGAACGACTCGACGCCATCTACCCGTGCGCCTGCAGCCGGACTGAGATCGCGGATTCGAGCGTGCAGGGCGTGGACGGCCCGGTTTATCCCGGCACCTGTCGCAGCGGACTGGCGCCGGGACGTGCGCCGCGCGCCTGGCGCGTGAAAGTGAACGGTACGACGGTCGGGTTCGCGGATGCCTTGCAGGGGCGTGTGCGCCGTCACCTCGCCACCGACTGCGGCGATTTTGTTCTGCGCCGCGCCGACGGATTTTTCGCGTATCAGCTCGCGGTCGTGGTCGATGACGCCGAGCAGGGTATCACCGAGATCGTCCGCGGCGCCGATCTCATCGAATCCACGCCACGGCAGATCCATCTGCAGCGCCTGTTGAATCTGCCCACACCGGATTACGTGCACCTGCCGGTGGCGCTGAATGCGCGCAGCGAGAAACTCAGCAAGCAGACCTTTGCGTTACCGGTCGATACCGTCCGCCCGCAGCAACTGCTGTTTCAGGTGTTACGATTTCTCGGTCAGGAACCGCCGGAGGAACTGGTGAACAACAGCCTCGACGATTTCTGGCGCTGGGCCGCAACGCACTGGCGTCTCGAGTGCGTCCCGCGCGTGCCGGGCGTGCTGGTGGGAATGCCCGGCAGCGATTCAGTTTAAGTTTCTGGTTTCGAACTCTTCTTCGTTCCGCTATTGCGCGCAGTAGTCCAATTGTCTTTGTTGGAATCTTTCCCAGCCTTTTTTCGTTTCTACGCTCGCCCAGTACGCACCGGCAGTGTCAGTACACTCCGCTTTCCGCAGCAGCCATGTGACGCATGTTAACGGGTAGCCGGGGATCATGGACGGGCATGTTGCAGGATAAGCCTGGCGGCATACCGCCAGCATTTCCTGAAACTGGTTGTAGTTGCAGTCATGCCATTTGCTTTCAAGATCGGTGCCGGCGGGCCAGCAGGTCTGATAGCAGACGTCGTGGTGATTGCACGGCAGGTCATACGTGGATTGCAGGCCGTGGATGAAGTATTCGCCCGGCGGCTGGGTTCCCTTGCCGAAATCCGTGGGTGCCACATTAAGTTCGGGGATGAAGACCGACATGGGATCGTTTGCGATGGCATTCGGTATGACCGGCGCCGAACAGCCGTCGATCTCGTGGCAGCGATTGCTCTGGACTTCATGATTTTCGCCGGCCAAGGCTAACACGCCGGGATCAAAATTGCCTGGCGTTGAATTGTTCGCGTCGAACGTCGTCGCCTTTCTGCAGTAATCGACAACTCCGCCGATGCTCATCGTGGTGCTTCGATTTTGCACATCCGTGCCGACAGCGGTGATGGTGTCGTTGCCTTGCGCAAGCGGAATCGTTGTCGTGAATTTCCAACATTGAAAAGGATTTAACAACCCGCATGTGCTGAAAAAAAGATCAAGCGACACGTCAGCGGGGACGCCGTTGACGGTGACGGTTGGCCGATTGTCAGCCGGGAGAAGGGCTTTCGTATTTACTTTGATCACACCCGTCACGGTGACCGGGGTCGAGATGGGAAACGGCACACCCATCGCAAACTCCCCGCCGGCAATGACGCCCCATTGGGTGGGTTTTGGCGAAATAATGCTCAGCGCCGGATTATTGGTCGTATCGAGAATCACCTCCACGCTAGCACTACCCGCGCCCGTACTGTTTTGTCCGATCACCATCACCGTATTGCTGCCCTCGGCCAGGGCGACGACCGTGGTGTAGTTGCCGTTGTTGTTGGCGACGGGTTCGCCGTCCACCGTGAGGGTAGCGTTCGGGTCGTCGACCGTACCCGTGACGGTCATCGAGGGAGTCGTTACTACGCTGAGATTCTCCGGCGCGGTGATGGCCACTTTCGGCGGCGGTGCGACCACGGTGACGGAGACCGTATCGGGGGCGCTGTCGACAAGTCCGTCGTTGACCCTCAGCCGGGCGGTATACATCCCGGGTTGATCGGGAATGAAGCTTGGTTTGGCCGCGGTCGGATCCGGGAAGGCAGCCGTGCTGTTGGCCGGGACGGTCTCGAACGACCACGAGTAGGTCAGCGGGTCGCCGTCGGGATCGCTCGAGGTGCTGCCATCGAGAAGCACCGCGTCCCCTACTTGCACGTTGCTGGTCTGATCGGGTCCGGCGTTGGCCACGGGAGCGCTGTTGCCATGGCCGTTGCCGCAGGCGGCCAGAAGCAGGGCCATCCCGAGGATCCACATTCTGGTGAAGTTGCCGCGATTGACAATGCGGTTATTCATCTCTCCTCCTCCGCGTTCGCGTTCGATGTCACGTCTTCTATTGCATCTTGGCCCTGTTGTTTTACGAAGCTGCGTTTCGATCGTTCCGCGTGGGCGACCTTCGAATCGTGATGGATGGCGACTACGGCGCCCCGCTGACAGCTGCAACTGAATCTCAAATCAGGAACAAACAGGAAGATCGGAACTGCAGGTATCTTTATGGTCTTATGGGGAAGCGTAGTGATGCGTGTCGCGCCACGAAGTTTCTTGCTCGATATCGGCGACGCTCTGCAAAAATACGCTCGCCTTCGCGACCGGTCAAGGAGGTTCTCGCGGCGGGCGGCCGAAAACGAAATCGAAGGTGGCAGGTTTGATTGCTCCCGTATTGGTTGACTTAAGATTCGCTTAATAAATCGAGCTCGGCGATTTGGTTTATTCAGATCGTGCGCGGCGTCGATCTCATCGAGTCCACGCCGCGGCAGATTGATATGCAACGACTTCTCGGTCTGCCCGCACCGCACTGCGTGCACCTGCGGGTGTCGCTCAACGTGCGCAATGACAAGTTCAGCAGGCAGATCCTTGCGTTGCGTTTCGACGTCGCCCGCCGGCAACGCTTGCCGTTGCGTGCCCTGCAATTCCGCGGACAGATACCGCCGGAGCAGCTGGCCGAAACCAGTCGCGAGAAATTCTTTTGCGCGACCGTCGCGCACTGGCGCCCCGAGTTCGTCCCGGGCGTCGTCATTGGAAAGCCCGGCGATTCCGCGGTCTGATCCGGTGCCCTTTAATGCGCTCGTTGTCGTGGGGCATGGACATTTTTCGGCACTCCGGGTCTCTCGTTGGTTCCAAGCATGCTGCGCAGCGCCATTGTCCCCGGTCCCACGGCGCCGGTGACAATGGCACATCTTTTGCTTCAAATTCAGACAACAGGTAGGCAAAGGTGCTCATGGCGCTGGGACGCGACGGGTTCTTGGCGCCATTTTTGTTTGTTCACGTGGTGGGCAGGCAATGAATCTGTCGGGGTGAGCGGTGGGTCAAGAAAATGAAGTCAAAACGGTTCGGGTAGACGATCCGGTGGCGCCGGACGCCGCCGCGGCGCAACCCGCAATACCTTGTATCGTGCACTTCTCGGGCCGACTGACCGGGGTGACCTATTGGCTTTCCTCCGAAAAGGAACTGATCATCGGGCGCGCGCCGGAAGCCGACGTATGCATTCAGGATCGGCGCGTCAGCCAACGCCACGCGCGCGTCGTCGTCAGTCCCGAAGGCGCGGTGTTCGTCGAGGACCTGGGCAGCACCAACGGCACCTACGTTAACGGCAAGAAGGTCACGCGGTCAACGCTTCGTGACGGTGACAAGGTTCACATCAGCCGCCACTACATACTGAAGTTCTGCTACGAAGAGAACGTGCCGCCCGATGTGATCGGCCGCAGCGGGGCGGATGCAACCCGGGACGCCCTGACCGGCGTTTATGCCAGGCAATATCTGCTCATGCGGATCGATGAGGATTTTATCCAGGCCAGGCAACAGAACGAAGACCTGGCGTTGCTGATTCTCGCCGTAGACGACTTCGCGAAAATCAACGAAACGCATGGACGCAACACGGGCAATATGGTGTTACGCGAGGTCGCGAAGGTTGTCAGCTCCATGCCGCACCGCGAAGCCGTTTTGGCCCGGTACGAAAACGACGCTTTTGCGTTACTTCTGCGAAATCTGAGTGAAGGCGGGACCGTGGTGCTGGCACAGCGCATCCGCCGGGCGGTGAGAGATCACGACTTCATTCGCAAGAGTAAAAAGATTCCCGTGACCGTCAGTCTCGGCATCGGCATGCTCACGCGGAATATGAAGAATCCGATGGACTTTGTCCGTGAAGTTCAATCCTACCTCGACAAGGCCAAGAAAGCGGGGCGCGACACCATCAATGGCAGCCAAAGCATCCGCACCATTTTCCGCCAGATCGCGAACAAAAACGCGGCTTGAGGCAAGGCGCCGGGCGGGCAAATTCAAAGCCGGCGGTCAAGATTTCGGAATCAAGCGTTCAGAGCAATTGAAATACGAAGTTGCTTTCTGATTACCCGTGCGTTGGCTCCTTGCTCGGCCTTAGTCCGGTGATGCGTTGGCGTACATACTGATTCGCCGGGAGCACCGTACGTCAATCTCAATTCTTGAGGCTTTTTAGCCAATCCACAACCGCGGCTTTGGACGCATCAGGCGTATTGAGATGATCGGCGTCGACCTCGACATATCGGCTGGCAGGCATCGGCGCCAGTAAATCATGCACCGCCGATCCGATCCCCTTGGCCCCCGGCTCTTCTTTCTTGCCGACGATCCATAACACCGGCGTGTCCGGCTTCAGCGCGGTGGCGTTCTTGTGCGCGTTCATCGGTCCGGTCGGATCGAAGTAGCTCAGGTAGCTGGCGGCGGTGCATTTCACAGTCTTGTGGCGGTTGCCGGTGTTGAAATCCTCGAATCTTGCCGCTTCGCTGCCTTTGCCCGCCGCGACCATTTCCCGGGCTTTGGCGACGCTGTCGCCAACGAACTCCTGGGTTTTTCTGCCCTCGGCGAAGTGGCCTGGCGCCATGACAAGCACACCGTCCACTTTCGTGCGGCCGGCGTAATACAGCGCGGCATTCGCCCCCATGCTGTGCCCGCCGACGATGATCTTGTTCGCGCCCGCCTTGCGCAGCGCCGCGACGGATTCATCTATCTCCGCCATGGCGGCATCGAAGCCCTTGTCGTATTCGCGGCGGCCCGACCACGGCATCTCCGGGGTCTCAACGAGGAAACCTTCCCGCTTCAGGTAATTCGCCAGACCGGATACATGGCCGGGGCTGGTGTCCCATTTGCCGTGCAGCAAGACGATGCCCACGGCGGATTCCGATGCCTTCACCGGCGCGCTAAGAGCCATGCCCACCAGCGCCAACAGCAGATACAGCCACTTTGGACGAACCATGATGTCGCCCCCGTTCTTTGGATAATTTGCGTGATTATGACCAGCACGATGCGCCGCACCATGGGCGCATCTCGCCGGCTATCTTAGCAAATGTTTTTTCGCTTTTGTGCGCAGGCGACGGGCGCGAAGGTTGGAGAGATTTCCCGCGAAAATGAACCATTAGGAACATGCCATGAAAGCCGTCATGTTCAACGAAGTTGCGCCGGATGGCCCGGAGCCGGCGATCACCAGGATGCTTCGCGGGGATAGCGCGGTTACCCCGGGCTGATAAACCCATATGAAAGGAAGCAACACCAGACCGATTACCGAGGTGAAAACGAATAGAACCGCCACGCTGCTGTGCTTGAAGAACCGCTCGACCAGGTATTTATCGATATGTGTGGAAATGGCCCACAGGATGGGGCCAGAAAAGGCAAAAAGCAGCGAAGTCATGGCGCATCGTAGCGAGTTAACAGCGCATGCAACAACAGTGCATGCCGATGAATCAAGCGGACAGAGGAATCGAAAAACAATGTTAACTGTCGATGTCAATCACACTAACCACTCAATGTGTGTGGGCTAAGGACGGTTGCGAGGCCGCGGCAAGAAGAGGAACATGTTCGGCTGAACGATCAACCGTCATCGCGCGGTCGGCGCCAGGGAGAAACGGCATGGTCACGAAGTGCGCGCATCTCGATGCGATTCGCGATGTCAGGCCGAAGACCGACGGCTGCGAAGAATGCCTGAGGCTCGGCGACCGGTGGGTGCACCTGCGCCTGTGCATGACCTGCGGGCACGTGGGCTGCTGCGATTCCTCGAAGAACAAGCACGCGACCAGGCATTTCCACGCCACCCGACACCCGATCATGCGCTCCATCGAGCCGGGCGAAAACTGGTATTGGTGTTACGTGGATAACATCATGCTTGGCTGACTGATAACGAATCTTCCCGTCGAAGCGACCCACGTCCATAACGGAGCAAGATGGACCAACAAGTTCAAATCGTTTCGCGCAACGAAACCTGGCCGCCGCTGCCGCTGGCGGAGTGGCAGGACACCTATGCCACCTTGCACAGGTGGACGCAAATCGTCGGCAAAGTGCGGCTGGCCCAGGCGCCGATGCTCAATCAGTGGTGGCAGGTCCCGCTGTACGTAACCACGCGCGGGCTCACCACTTCGCCTATTCCGTACGGCGATATCAGCTTCGAGATCGGTTTCGACTTTCTCGCCCACGAGCTTCGAGTCCAGACCAGCAACGACGCCGTGCGGACGCTGGTTCTTGCGCCGCGGTCGGTCGCCGACTTCTACCGCGAGTTCATGGCGGTGCTGCGCGCGCTCGGCCTCGAGATCAAGATCTGGCCCATGCCCGTGGAAGTGCCGGATCCAATTCCGTTCGAGCAGGACGACAAGCATCACAGCTACGTTCCGGAACAGGCGCGGCGGTTCTGGCTCGTCCTCAAGCAGGCGGACCGCGTGCTGCAGCAGTTCCGCTGCGGGTTTATCGGAAAATGCAGCCCGGTGCATTTTTTTTGGGGTAGTTTCGACCTGGCGGTCACGCGCTTCTCCGGCCGGTCGGCGCCGCCCCACCCGGGAGGCATTCCGCACATGGCGGACTGGGTGACGCGCCTGGCGTATTCGCATGAAGTGAGCAGCTGCGGTTTCTGGCCCGGCGGAGGTCCGGTGCCGGAACCGGTCTTCTATGCCTACGCCTACCCGGAACCGGATGGATTCAAGAATTTTCCGGTGCGTCCCCAGGCCGCGCATTACAGCAACGACATGCACGAGTTCCTGCTGCCGTACGAAGCGGTGCGCCGGGCCGGGGACCCGGACGCCATAATCCGCGATTTTGCGCAGAGCACTTACGAAGCCGCCGCCGATCGAGGAGGCTGGGATCGCCACGCCCTGGAATACGCCGCGTCCGACGGAACCGGAAAGTCAGAATAGTTGAAACAAATAAGAAGGAGAGAGCCATGCCGGATATTCTTCACCGAGTTGGAATCAAAAACACGCCTGATAAAGTTTTCGAGGCGCTCTCCACGGTTGACGGGCTTTCTCATTGGTGGATCGCGGATACAGCCGGGGACGCCAAACAGGGCGGGATTATTCTCTTCGGGTTCAGCGACATGCAGGTTGTGGATTTAAAGCCCAATAAGCTCGTGAAGTGGAAATGCATAAGAGGGCCCAAAGAATGGGTGGATACAGACCTGACCTTTCAATTGATACCCAAAGACGATCAAACCTTTGTCCTTTTCACCCACGCCAACTGGAAGGAGCCGGTGGAATTCATGCACCATTGCAGCACCAAGTGGGCGACCTTCCTTTTAAGTTTGAAGGATTGGCTCGAACGGGCCGATGGCCGCCCCGCCCCGGATGACGTCAAAATCCACGCGGGTGATTAACACAATTTTTGTGACTTCGAACACGGAGGTCGAATGCTGCGAGAACGAATGGGAACCAAAATTCTGCTTCCGCTGCACGCGACGGACCACGTCTTGGGGCCGGCATCCGCCACGGTTACGGTTATCGAATACGGTGACTTCGAATGTCCTTACTGCCGCACCGCCTACCCCGCCGTGAAGATCCTGCTCAAGCATTTCCAGGATCGCGTGCGTTTCGCGTTCCGGCACTTTCCCGTGGTCGAGATGCATCCTCACGCCGAACGGGCGGCGGAGTCGGCCGAGACAGGGGGTGCGCAGGGCCGGTTCTGGCCGATGCACGACCTGTTGTTCGAGAACCAGCAGCGCTTGGCCGACGAATACCTGAGGCAGTACGCTGTTCAGGCAAATCTGGATTTGCAAATGTACGACCGGGACATGGACAGTCGTATTCATCTGCCATACGTGCGCGGACAGATGAACCGCGGCAGGCAGCTTGGCGCCCGGGGAACGCCGACCTTCTTCGTGAACGGCGTCATCGAGGACGTGTCCTTCGGGATGGAGGGTCTCTACCGGGCGATCGACTCCAGGCTTCAGCCGGCGAGCATGAGTTAGTCCGGTCAAGGCCGATCCCGATGCGCGCGTTAAGGCGGCAATCGCGTCGGAAGGATCCGGTCGATGCCTTTGAAAAAAGCGTTCGATTCGAGAGGAGGCGTGTCATGATTCTGGGTATGTCGATATCCACGTTTACTTTGGTGCACGTGGTTTTGAGCCTGGCAGGGATTTTCTCCGGGACCGTCGTTCTGTTCGGCATGCTCAGCGCCAACCGGCTCAACGGCTGGACCGCGCTCTTTCTCGTCACCACGGTCTTGACGAGCGTTACCGGCTTTTTCTTTGACCGCGATCACCTGTTGCCGTCGCACGTCGTCGGTATCATTTCGCTGGTGGTGATGGCGGTCGCGATCCTCGCGCTCTATGTCTATCGCCTCGCGCGGTCGTGGCGCTGGATCTATGTCGCCGGCGCCGCGCCGCTCGTGGAAGCGGCCGTGAGCAGCGGGCTGTCAGTGGTTTCGTTCGGTCAATCCATCGACGGCGAGGTATACGTCGTCAGCCTGGGCGGTACGCTCCATAAAGTTGTCCCGGTGCCGTAGTCGAAACCATCGGTGCAATTGGGGCCAGATCTCCGTTTCCGCTGACACTGATTGAAACGGCGATCTGGCCCCGGTAAGTTGAAGGAGGGTCCTCGTGTTCGTAGGTCACTATGGAGTGAGTTTTGCCGCGAAGAAGGTCGAGCCCGATACCCCTGTGGGTGCACTTTCTGGCGGTGCAGTTTCTCGATGTTCTCTGGGCCCGCTTGTTTTATGTAGGTATCGAGAGAACCCGCATCGTTCCGGGCATCACCGCCTCTAACCCGTTCAACCTCTACTATATGCCGTATACGCACAGCCTCACGGCGGCGATCGTCGGGTCGTGCGTGGGCGGGCTGCTTTACCAGATCGTGACGCACCCGGCACGCCGGCAAACGAGTGTCATCATCGGGCTGGCGGCGTTCTCGCATTGGATTCTGGACCTCATCGTCCACCGACCCGACCTCCCGCTGTACGACAACACCGCCAAGGTCGGCTTGGAACTGTGGAACGCTCCGGTGCCGGCTTTCAGCCTGGAGGGCGCGCTGCTCTTCGGGGGAATCTGGTTGTGCCTGCGAGGGCAATTGGCGCGCTCATACCGGACGCTGGTATTCGGTGTCCTGATGCTCGGCATCCAGGCCTACGTCTTCTTCAGTCCGCCCCCGACGTCCGATCGCGCGTTCGCGTCGACCGCGATCATCGCCTACGTCGCCTTTGCGTTGGCGATCTGGTGGCTGCAGGATCGCCGGGAGATCACGGTAGCCAAAAAATCCGCGTTTGAAGTTGACCAAAACGAATCGGGTGCCATGGGGGTGCCAACAGGCGATCAAGGCGTTAGAGTAATGGATAAACAAAGTTACGTTTCGATCGCAATTACTCTAACCCCTTGAGCTACCCATGACCATGAGTGTGAACCCGCGTCTTTTCCGTGGGTCGACGATGAGGCAAAAACACGAGCGCAAGAGATCCGACCATGGCACAAGAAATTGATCTGATAATCAGGGGTGGACTCGTCGTCGACGGAACGGGAGCTGAGCCATTTAAGGCCGATATTGCGGTCGCGGGAGGTCGGATCGTCGCGGTCGGAAAGCTCGCCATGCACGCATGCGAAGAGATCGACGCCGAAGGCCAGGTGGTCACACCCGGCTTCGTCGACATCCACACGCATTACGACGGGCAGGTGACCTGGGAGAATCGGCTCGCGCCCTCGTCATTTCACGGGGTGACGACCGTGGTGATGGGCAACTGCGGAGTAGGATTTGCCCCATGTCGACCCGATCAGCACGAGATGCTCATCCAGCTGATGGAAGGCGTCGAGGACATCCCGCATCCGGTGCTGGTGGACGGACTGCCATGGACCTGGGAGACCTATCCCCAGTACCTCGACTTCCTTGCGACGCGTCAGTACGACATGGATGTCTGCGGGTACGTTCCACATGCGCCGATGAGGGTCTACGTGATGGGGCAGCGCGGAGCCGACCGCGAGCCGGCCACGGATCAAGACCTTCAGCAGATGGCGCGCATCGTGCGCGACGCGATGCAGGCGGGCGCGATGGGTTTTTCGACCTCGCGCACCTTCTTCCATCGCTCCAGCGATGGCAAATCCACGCCGAGCTTCGAGGCCGCCGAGAACGAACTGCTGGCGCTCGCGCTCGCGCTGAAGGAGTCTGGCAAGGGCGCGATGCAACTGATCACCGACTTCGACGATCCGGATCAGACTTTGGCATTATTGCGTCGAATGGTTGAACGCTCGGGGCGACCCTTGTCGGTATCGCTGCTGGAAGGCACTTACGGCCCGATGACCCTGCGTTGGCGCGACGTGCTCGACTGGGCGGCCGACGCCACCGCGTCGGGGCTGCCGATCAAGGCGCAGGTGTTGAGCCGTGCGATCGGCGTGATGCTCGGACACGAACTCACGCTAAACACCTTCTACACCTGCGAGTCCTATGTGAAGCTGGCCGGCCTGCCGTTCAAGGAGCGTATCCGGGCACTCAACACTCCCGAGATGCGGGCCCGCATACTCGCCGAGTCGGCCGACCCGAACCCCACCATCGTGCTGGGACGACTGGCGCGCGAGTTCGATCACATGTTCATCCTCGGAGATCCCCCCGATTATGAGCAGCCGTTCGAGCAGAGCATTGCGGCGCGGGCAAAGCGCGCCGGGGTGATGCCCGAAGAACTGGTTTACGACCTGATGCTCGAAGGCGAGGGTCGAAACAATCTTTACGTGACCTTGTGCAACTACGAACACGGTTCGCTCGAGTCGTCGCTGAACATGATGCAGCACCCGGGCGCCGTGCTCGGGCTCGGCGACGCCGGGGCCCACTGCGGTACGATCTGCGACGGCAGCTATCCGACGTTCATGTTGACGTACTGGGTTCGAGACCGTAAACGCGGCGAGCGACTGCCTCTCGCGCGCGTCGTGAAATGGCTCAGCCACGACACTGCACGCGCCGTGGGACTGCTGGACAGGTGTGTCATTGCGCCCGGCTACAAGGCCGACCTGAACGTCATCGATCTCGACCGTTTGCTGCTGCACGCCCCCGAGGTGGTATACGACCTGCCGAGCGGCGGTCGACGTCTGGTACAGCGCGCGGACGGCTATTCGGCCACGATCGTCAGCGGCACCGTAGTCCATCGAGGTGGCGTTCCGACCGGATCACTGCCGGGACGCCTGGTGCGAGGGCCACAGCCGGCGGCGAGGCACTAGGATCGCGTGCACCGTGGGATGACGTCCACCCCCATCGATCCGAGTTAAGAAATAGGGTCAGCGAACTATTGTCGTTAATTTTAGAAACCGTTGTTTTCTGACCCACGATTTCCGCGAAGCTAGGCGAGCAACTTGAAGGCGTGCGACCAGTCGTTGCGCAGGAAGCCCGGGATGCACCAGAGCATGCACAGCGGTTCGATCGCGCGGGCCGCCTCGGCCTTGCCCATGTCCGCGGTCTCCCAGCCGAACTGATCAAGGATTCCACGCACGATACCTTTCGCCGCCTCGTCATTGCCGCAGATGAACATCGTCGGCTTGCCGCCCTTGAATTGCGGGTTCACCATGCACGCGTTGCCGACGGAATTGAATGCCTTGACGAATTGCATGTTCTGAAACTCGCGCTGCAGCCGCTCCATCTGGGACTCATCGAGACTGGTGTAGAACTTGAGCACGCCGTTGATGGGCGCGGCGTCGGCAATGGGGTTGGTCGCGTCGATGACGGGCTTGCCCGCAAAATTGGCGGCGCCGGCAGCGCGCAGCGCTTCCATGGCGGCGGTACCCTTGACCGCCAGGACGCCAAGCTCAGCGAACTTGGCGGCCTCGGCGAAACTGCCGACGCGGGCTTTGCTGTGCTGCCTTGCCCAATCCGCCAACTTGGCCGGCGCGCGCGTGCCCATCATCACGTCATGGCCATGGTTGAGGAAACCGCCGCCCAGCGCTTTGGCCACATCGCCCGATCCCAGGATGCCTACTTTCATGCTGTCCTCCTTTGACGACCGACCCGATGGGGGTCCGTTTCAATATGGCGATTTTCAACCCTTGGAATATCAATCACAGGAAAATTGCCGCTGATATCACCCCGCATTGGACAACGACCATTGCGGTCGGATCGCGGATTTCACGAGTATCGGCAATATCCGTGATCTGAGCCCGGTTATGACCAATTCGATCATTGTCCGGCATCTTTCGCCGCCAGCACGCCGATTGCCGACCAGTCAAGATTCTCGCCGCCATGGGCGAGCAAGGCCAGGAACCGGTCGCGGAGCAGGCTCGCCAGCGGCATCGGCACGCGCAGCTCCTCGGCGGCGGCCAACGTCAGCCGGATATCCTTCTGGCCGAGAGGCGCGGCGAAGCCCGCCGGCTCGAAAACTCCGCCGACAATCAGTCCCCCGTAGTTCTTGTAGATGGGAACGTTGAACAAGGTCGATGTCAGCATCTCCAGATACTGCCGCGGATCGACACCGCCCTTGCCGACGAGCGCCAGCGCCTCGCCGAGCGATTCGATCATCGCCGCGATCAGGAAGTTGCCGCTGAGCTTAACGAGATTCGCGGCCTCGGGCCTGTCCGAGATCATGAATGTCTTCTGTCCGATGGCCTCGAAGATGGGAGTCGCCGCTTGAATCGCCGCCGGCGCGCCGGCGGCGATGACGAAAAGTTTTGCCGCCGCCGCCGCGTCGGGACGGCCGAACACCGGCGCCGAGACATAACGCTGGCCGGCCTTGGCGTGGGCTTGCGCCAGTCGTTCCGACAAAGCGACGCTGATCGTGCTCGATGAAACGTGGTTGGCGCCGGCCGCGAGGCTGGAAACGATGCCGTCCGTTCCGAAAGCAACACTCTCCAGGGCCTCGTCATTCGCGAGCATGGTGATTACCGCCTCGCCGCGGCACGCGTCCGCCACACGGGCGGCCGCCTTCGCGCCCTGTGCAAGCAGGGCGGACGCCTTTTCCGGCGTGCGGTTATGGACCGTCACGCGGTGACCGGCCTTCAAGAGATTCGCCGCCATTCCTGTGCCCATGCGTCCCAGTCCGATAAAGCCGACGTTCATGGTTTTTCTCCTTCGTCAGAAATCCGGGATAGCCCAATCTGATCCCGATTCAGGCACGGGTCAACCAGATGCTCGTGTTGCATCAATGGGCTTGTTTTGCCGCCCGTTGCCGGAAGAACAGGATCGATATCGCAATAAACATGAGAAGCACGGCCGACGCTCCGAACCGACTCAGTGCCAACCCGCCGGCTTTGACAGGTTTGTCGAGGACATCGCCCAAGGTCGCGCCCAGCGGGCGAGTGAGAATGAATGCCGCCCAGAACAGCAGGGTGCGGGAGAGGTTCGTCCAGTAGTACGCCGCCACCACCAGCGCCAGCAGGGCGATGAATACCACCGCCCCGCCGTCATAACCGAGGCCTGCCGCGGTGGCGGTCCAGTCGCCCAGCGCCGTGCCCAGCGTCTGGGAGAACATGATCGTCACCCAATAGAACATCTCCGCCCTCGGCGAGCTCACGGTATCGACCGACACCGTGCCAAGTGTCCGATACCAGACGGCTAGGGAAATCATCAACAGGACGAACAGCAGCGAGGATCCCCCGGCATAGCCGATCCCGAGAGAGCGGTCGGCAAAGTCAGCCATGGTCGTCCCGACGGTCGTCGTGGCGATGATGGTTGTCCAGTAAAGGAACGGGTGAAAGCCCTTTGCCTTAATCTGGGCAACGACGGCGATCAGAAAGACCACGGCGAAGATGGCAGTGCCGACAAGATAACCGAGGTGCATGGACATGGTCACTGCATCGCCACCGGTCTCACCGAGCGTGGTTGCGGCGACTTTGATGATCCAGAAGAGCAAAGTGACTTCTGGGACCTTGCTCAACGTGTAATTGGCAGAATCGTTCATACGGATTACTTTCTCCTTGACGGTTCGTGGTGCCGCGGCGGCGATCTGCCCGCCAGACAACCGGGCGCGATCGGCGTTGCACCAGCTCAGGCACTCGGACGCCCGGTTACCGGAGTCCGGTACAGCCATTGGGACATTTTTTCGGGCGCGTAGTTGCAGGGACGGAAAAACGCCAGCAGCGCAAAAATAATTAGGGTCAGATCACGGTATTCATTAATATTGGCGAAAGCTGTGATCTGATCCCGGTTTAGGAGTAATCATGACTCATGGAACCGCGTTGATCGTCGGTGCCGGCAAAGGCCTCAGTGCTTCGCTGGCGCGGCGCCTGGCGGCTGAGGGATTTCATGTCGCCCTCATGGCGCGTAACGTCGATAAGCTGACCGCGCTGGTCCGAGAGACCAGCGCCCGGACGTACCCGGGCGACGCGCGCGATCCGGCCGCGATCGAAACCATCTTCGAGCGCGTGGAGCGGGAACTGGGCCCGTTGGAGCTCGTCGTTTTCAATGCCGGCGAACGTTATCGCGGGCCGATCGAAGAGTTGGCGCCGGAGAAGGTGCTGGACGCTTACCGCACCACCGCCTTCGCGGGCTTTCTCGCGGCCCAGGCGGCGGCCAAGCGCATGCTCAAGCAGGGCCGCGGTTCCATTTTTTTCACCGGCGCCACCGCCAGCGTCAAAGCCCTGCCGCAATCGGTGCCGTTCTCGATGGCGAAATTCGCGTTGCGCGCGCTGGCGCAATCATTGGCGCGGGAGCTGGCACCCAAGAACATCCATGTGGTGCATTTCGTGCTCGACGGCGGTCTGGCCAGCAGCTGGGCCAAGCCAACCGAGACCGGCCCTGCCGACCGCTGGCTCGATCCCGATGCCGTGGCCCAGGCCTATCTCGATGCACATCGCCAGCATCGCTCGGCGTGGTCGTGGGAAATCGAGCTCAGGCCCTGGGTCGAAACGTTCTGACCTGACTGGACAGGCGGGGTCCGAGAAAAAATGTTTCCAGAATATTAGCGGCAGTTGTTCTCTGACCCCCGTTATTGCCGCGTTATTGCCGGCTTGTTGATTTAGCTCCGCAGTTAACGGGTGTAATTCTTGACCAAGTTTTACACATTTTAACTCAATGGCTACGTTCGCCGACCGGTCTATGTATTCCATACCTAATATACACGGCCCGGATTGAAATTATTTCTCGACCGAACAGGCGCGCCGACGCGGGCGGTGCGCGAATATTGCAATGCCACGACACATCGGAGGCGGAAATGAAATCGACGGGTCAATACGGAAAGGTGGCGATCGCATTCATCGCCGGGGCGAGTCAACGCGGTCTGTTCATCGCGCGTCAGCGGACGCTGCGGATTCGGGCGTTGATCATAGCGCTCGCTCTGATCCCGGCTGCACCGGCGCTCGCGGCCGCGGCATGCAATCAGTCGATCGCCGATCTTTACGACAGCAAGTCACCAGCGGTGGTGCTCGTCAGCGCGCTCACCATCAACCCCTACCGCCTGGAAGACCGTGTTCAGCTGGTGACCGGCTCGGGGTTCATCATCGACGCCCAGGGACTGGTGATGACGAACTCGCACGTCGTGTTTGGCGCCCAGGCGGTCATCGTGACGCTCGATGACGGCACGGAGCTGCCGGCCAAACTACTCGGCGCCGATCCGATTTTCGATCTGGCGATTCTCCAGATTCCCAAGCCGGATCATGGAAAGCTGCCGGTGCTGGTTTTTGGCGACTCGGACGGCGTGCGTGTGGGCGACGGGGTCGTCGCCATCGGCAATCCTCTGGGCCTCGATCAGACCATCACCAGCGGGATCATCAGCGGCCTTAATCGCATCTTGCCGGATCGGCCGCAGATGCTCACGCGGCCGATGATCCAGACGGATGCGGCGATCAATCCCGGCAATTCCGGCGGACCATTGCTCAACCGCTGCGGCGAGGTGATCGGCGTCACGACCGAAATTCTCGGTGACGCGCAAAACATCGGCTTTGCGATCCCGTCCGATCTCGCGCGCTCGGTCGTGGCCCCGCTCGTCGAGAAGGGCAGGTTGATCCGACCGTGGTTCGGCGTTGACGGCAGCCTGGTCGACGCTCGGCTGAGAAAGATCTTCACCCTGCCGCTTGCCGATGGATTTCTCGTGGAGGCGGTCGAGCCGGACAGCCCGGCCAGCGTCGCTGGCATCGTCGGGGGCCGCCTGCCGGTAAAGGTCGGAACCCGGTCGCTGATCCTGGGTGGCGACGTCATCGTCGCCATCAACGGCATCGCCCTGAAGGACGACGACAGTCTGCAGCGCGCGCTTGACACGATCCACATCGGCGCACGGACCAGGTTGAAAGTCTTCCGTAATGGCAAGACCTTTACGACCGAGCTCGCGATCACCGAACGCCCGTTGCAGCCGGGCGACGTGCCGGAATCGTCGCAGAGTTTTTCCGTGCAGCAAAACCAGAATAAGAACAACGACAAGACACACTAGCGCAACCTTTGGCGCCGCGCTCGTGATATTCGAAACAATGGTTCCCGGGCCCCGATGTGGTTTTGCTGATGTACGTCATTCAGAGTGGGAACATTGTGAATAAACGGTTGTCCAATTCTTTGGAGTGGGTGTGTGAATTTGCGATCGTTAGAACCCCTTCGCCGTTTTAACCATATGACGCATAATCTAACCAAGACGTTCGTCCTCATCTTTGCCGTCGGCGCGCCATTGATGTGCGGCATGGCGTTCGCGGCCACGGCGACCGCGGTAACACTGGCGCCCCACGGCAACGCACAAAGCACCGCCCCGGCGAAATCATCGCGTCCGATCTTCATGTTTTTGCCAGACGCCGCCAATCGCACACCTCAAATGCCGTTTTCATGGTATCAAGGCAAACAAACGGCGAATGTCGCAAATATTAAAAAGGCCGGGAACGGCGCATCACCCGCCGCACCGGCATTGTTGCCAGGTCAGGAGACACGTGCGACGACGTCGCTGATAATTGGATGGTTACCGGCAAAAGAGGACAAGAACACAACCAGCCTGTATCAACCCGGGCCATATCAATACGTCTCGACAGCACCCGAAGCAGGCTGCCAAGCCACGGACAGGACCGCCGGTAACTCCGGGGAAGCACCCGACGGCGTCAGGAAGGGCCTGCATCTGCCCGCGGGCTGGTTGCTGGGAATGTGCTTGCACTATTAGATGTGAATCCAGGGATCAGAATGGCATGAATTGGGCTCAGATCGCAGATTCCGCTAACATAACCAAATCTGCGAACTGCCCCGGTCAGTGCCATGCAGCGATTCGACGTTGCCCCGTGGTCCACTTCCCTCAAGGTGGTTTCGATCGTCGGTACGTTGGTGCTCTTCGCCGTCAGTTATGCTCTCTATCGTACAGTTCCGCATGGCACTCGCGTTCCCTTCGCCGAAACCTTTGGAACCGTGATTTTGGCGGTTCCATCTCTCATACTGGTCCTCGCCGTTCTGTATGTCGTCAAAGGGTACACGCTCGATGCCACGAGCCTTTGCGTGCAACGCCTGCTGTGGAGCACCCGCATCCAGCTCGAAGGTCTCGATCGCGCGTGGTACGACTCCTCCGCGATGACGCGGTCGCTTCGCGTTTTCGGCAACGGCGGATTGTTCTCGATCACGGGCATCTTCCAGAACGGCCGGATCGGCCGGTATCGCGCCTTCGTCACCGACCCCAGGCAGGCCGTCGTGCTTCGCTCACCGTCCCGTGTCGTCGTTTTATCGCCCGCAGATCCACGCGCTTTTCTCGGGTATGTCCGGACGATGTTTCCGCGGGCCACTGTCGGTGAGCCGCCTGGCGCTGTGTGACACGAACAAGATCAAGAAGGAATCAAACGGGCTCGATTCATTTCCGGCTCACCGTGGCTTCGGCTAACTGCTTGAGCGTGAACGTGTCGCTCATGCTATCGAGCGGCTTGTGGCAGGCGAAGCACTCGGCCTGGCTCACGCGGGGCTTGTGCTGTTTGCCGGTCGTGAAGACGGCATAGTTCCAGTCGCCATTGCGCGGCATATCGAGAATATCCTTGCCCCAGCCCGCTCCGCTCGCCATCTCCGTGTAGAAGAGGAGTTTGTCCGCCACGTAGAAGCCATCGTCGCCCATGACCGGCTTGCCGTCGGCGTCGAGTTTCGCCGCGTATGCCTCGGCGAACGGCACCGAGCTGTCCGGCAGCGGCTTGCCGGCTTTCGCCGCCGCGGCCTTGTTGGCGTGGTAGTGGCGCACCGGCTTTGTCGCTGGAAAGTTGATCGTGTGGCACGTCGTGAACATGTGCTTATAGCCTTCGGGGAAGGTCACGCGGGACTTCGCAACGTTCGGCAGGAACGCGGCCCGATTTTCACTTTTAATGACATTGACCCCTTGATCCTATGATCCTGAATAATTCGACCGCGGCTTCTTTGAATCACTCGCTAGGCGATCTGCTCCACCAGCGCGGCCAGCGAGTGGGCCGGATGCACCTCGAGTGTCACGTTGTAATCCAGGAGCTTGCTGATCTGGCTGGTGGAGAACATGCCGATTACGCGTTGTGATTGCGTGGTCTCGTCAGTGTTCACCACCAGCGCGTGCTGACGTTCCTGCGTGCGTAGGGTCTGGATGATGTCGCCCACTCGCGCGCCGCGAACGGCCTGTGCATCGAGCGCGCAGATATCCGGTTGCGGCGTCATCACCTCCGCGACGGTGATGTCGGCGCGCGGCACCCGCATTTGCTGGGTGATCTGGATCGGCCGCTCTCCCATGATGTCCTTCGCGGTGACGAGGCCGATGATCTGGTCGTCATCATCCATCACGAACAGCAACCGAATGCCGCTGGTTTTCATTTTCTTCAGGGCGGCGTCAATGGCGACCTCGGGGCCTGTGGTGATCGGATGCACCACGTCGAAGCTGGTCATCACCGCCGCCGCGGGACTGTCGAGCTTCACGAGCTCCGGCGGTGTGGTCGGGTGTCCCAACGTTGACTGCGGCTTGAGCGTAACGCACCTAATGGTTTCGAATGAGTAGGGCATAGTGAATTTCCTTACGCGCGGTTCGTAGTTTTTCCTCCCGCCCATGCTACGCCTTGCGCCCGCCAGGCCAAGTATTCCCATAATGAACGCATGGATAATGGCGGTCAGAGAACAATTACCTCTAATTAAACGATTGAACTCTGACCCGGGTTTATTTATGTCTTATGATCTTGGCCGGCATCCTCCAATTAGCCCCCCGACAATCAATGCCCTGAGCCATGACCGCGTCGTCCGACCTGCAGCAACTTCTCGCCCGCGTCGCGCTGGGCGACCGGGCGGCGTTTCGGCGCCTGTACGATGCGACGGCACCGTCTCTGTTTGGCGTGGCGCTTCGTATAGTCAGACAACGGGACCGCGCGGAAGAGGTGCTGCAGGATGCGTTCGTCAATGCCTGGAACCGGGCCGCCGTGTATCAGGCCGCGTTGAGCCAGCCGATGACCTGGCTCACGGCCATCGTGCGCAATCGCGCCCTGGATGAACTGCGCAGCGGCGCACGCCACCGCGCGGAATCCCTGGAAGACCAGAGGAGCGGAACCGCGCCGGTGCTCGAAGACGAGCGCGCCAACCCGCTGAAGTTATTGGAGCAGGCGGCAGATGCGCTCGCCATCCGCGACTGCCTGGAGGCGATCGACGGACCGCAGCGTCAGTGTCTGGCGCTGGTCTATTACCACGGGCTCAGCCATTCCGAGGTCGCCGGCCATGTCGGCTCGCCCATCGGGAGCGTCAAGGTCTGGCTGCGGCGCGGGCTGAACAAGCTGAAGCGCTGCCTGGAGGCGCTGGCATGAATTACGACCGCCCGGAACTGCTCGATCGACTTGCTGCCGAGTACGTGTTCGGCCTGATGAACGCACGGGTACGGCGCCGGTTCCAGGCGATTCAGCGCGCGCTGCCGGCGGCACAGCAGGCAGTTCAGGTTTGGGAGCAGCGATTGACGCCGCTGGCACAATCGGTACCGCCGGCACAGCCTTCCGCCGCCGCGTGGGACGCGATCGACCGCCGGACTGGCGGCCAGGCGTCACGACCGGTCGCACCGAAATTCGCATGGCCCGCCTGGCTCAAGCCGGCGCTCGGCGTTGCGTTCGGGGTGCTCGCCACGCTCGGACTGGTAAGGCTCTATCCAACCGCCGTGGTGCCCGTGGACCAAATCGTGCAGCAGCGCGGAACGCTGCCGGAGAGCTATGTCGGTGTGCTCACGGATGCCGCCAACAATCCGGTGGTTCTCGCCAGCTCGACCCGCTACGGCCGGACCATGTCAATCAAGATTTTGCGCAAGGTCGATGTGCCCCCCGGCAAGGTGCTGCAGCTCTGGGCGCTGCCAAAGGAAGGGGCAGCCTTCCCGCTCGGCGTGGTGCCGTCCGAGGGCAAGGGCTCCTTCCAGATGGCGGATACCTCGGAAAAATTGCTGTCCAGCGTGCCGCGCCTCGCGGTTTCGGTCGAAGATGCCCCGGCGCACGCAGGGACAGTGCCCGCGCCGTACCTGCTCACCGGCAACTGCGTCAAGCTCTGGTAGCCCTTGCCCCGCCCACGCGCGGGGAAATAAATCTGCGCCGGGGGGTGTCTCCGAACCGGCGAGTCGCTCCGTATATGGGTACAGGTAGCGCAATGACGCGCTGCCCCAACCCAGAGACAGGAGATGACTTCATGTACAAGCTGATACTTGCCACCCTTGCGACGGCCTTAACGGCCAATGTCGCCATCGCGCAGTCGGTTACCGAAGCGAATGGAATTCTCACCGACGCTTCCGGTCGCGCCCTCTATACATCCGATAAGGATGCGAGCAACAAGAGCAACTGCAACGACGGCTGTGCCGCGACCTGGCCTCCGTTCCTGGTGAAGGAAGGCGATCGCACCCCCGCGAACTTCAGCGTGATCACGCGCGACGACGGCACCAAGCAATGGGCGTTGAACGGAAAGCCCTTGTACTTCTTCGCCGCCGACGTCCAGGCTGGCGAAGCGAAAGGTGACCGCAAAGGCGGCGTGTGGCACGTCATCCGCGGCGCGAGCAAGCGCTCGGAGGCGAAGCCCGCGCCGGATTCGCAGGCTTTCGACGGCTACCGTTCCTTCGGCAGCAGTTACTGAGTCAATGGAGGACACCATGTACAACACATCGAAGCTTACGGTTTTAGTTTTATTGCTGGCGCTCTTCGCCGCCGGCTGCGCGAGCGCTCTGGCATCCAGGTCTACGGCCCAGGTGCCGGATAAGCTCAAACCCGGCGCGAACGA
Organism: Methylomirabilis sp. (SeqCode); assembly: GCA_035624495.1. GTDB lineage: Bacteria > Pseudomonadota > Gammaproteobacteria > Acidiferrobacterales > Sulfurifustaceae > Sulfuricaulis. Next base: position 55,933 of record DASPRK010000077.1, read on the forward strand.
ATCGCTGGCGCTGATCGCTCACGCCAAGGGCGTGCAGATTTACGAATGCCGCGCCAGCAAGGATCGAACAGGGAATTACGAATGGGCATTCGTGGCTCCCGAAGCCGATCTTTTCGACGCGGGCGGAAACCGGATCGGCCGACACTACGCCGGCCCGCATTGGGAATCGGCGGATGGCAGCAAGATCGTGGGCGCGGTGAAGGAACATGCGGACGCGCCAGCAGCCGGTGCCATCCCGTGGTTGCTGCTGACCACGAAGTCGGACGGCCCGGAAGGCGCGTTCAGCAAGGTCACGAGCGTTCAGCGCGTAAGTACCGTGGGCGGCGTGGCGCCCAAGGCCGGTTGCTCTCATGCCGCGGCCGGAACAACTGCGCGCATCAACTACACCGCAGACTATCACTTCTTCACGGCAAAGCCCGCGCCGGCGGCGCGGTCTGCCGGCTGGTCCTACAGCAGCTACTGATGAGCCGTCGCGCCTGACCGTACTGGCAAAAGTGGGTCAGAGAACAATTACGCCAATATTGAAAACAATTGCTCTCTGACCCGGATTTTTTTTAGTGGAAGGCACGGCTATGGACTCTTGCCAGTAGCTTTGGCCTGTGCAGCGCGGCGCCTCGCGACTTCAGGCCAGTAATCATCGGCGCATAGGCTGTAGGAAGCCGTGTCCAGGCCTACGGCATACTTCGACACTTGGATGGTCGCGCCAGCACGTTTCCAATAAAAAATCTTATTTGTGAACTTGGCACCGGTTCTAGCGTGGACCGCTTCAGTGTCTTTCCGTGTTGGCGGGCCATATTTGATCGTAAGGTCAGCAATCAAGTCGTCGAAGGCCATTGAGTCGAGTGACGCATATCCATACATCAGCCGGTCGGCGATGAAGTGGAAATCAATGGCGTTAATGCGATGGCCAGCGACCACAGAAAGTGCGGTGGGTGGATTGCGATCGTTAATGGTTGTCTCGCAAAATAGATCTGCTTCGGTCTGTTTGCGCTCCCAGAACTCTTTCAGCTTTTTATTAAGCGGCCTCTTTGCTTCCTGCTTCGGGTCGCTGCAAACAAGTTCCGGGTACTTTGTTCTCAGCTCGTCCGCTGTTGAACCGATCTTCAACCCCTTTAATTCAAGCGAATCATCGGCGTAAGCGCTGGATGCCGCGAACAGCAGCAGAACCACAATGGCCGGCAATAACTGGTCTTTAGGCATATTCGACAAACATGCAAATAAAATAAACGCTCCAGTATATCCTATGAATGAAGTGCCGCGAGATGGAGCACATGAGTCGCAATTTCTCATGAATGTTAGCGTGTAACAGGGGGCAGACCACGGTTATTTATTGATCGGGTCCGAAAAACGTGGTCTGTCCCCTGTTACTGTGTGGCGGAGGAGATCGATGGCTTGCCCATCCCGAAGACAAACAGCACTGGCGTCATTGGGACATTTTTGGGCCCAAAGGAAAAAGAAAGGGTAGATGGCCGGACAATCCGGGTAAGCCTCGACCAAATCAAGAAAGGCTTAAACCCGATCAATGTCCGGTCGATCCGAATGCCGATCCCGCGCAGTGGACACCGCCTGCGCCGGAGACGCAGCCCGAAACCCCAACTCCACCGGAACCGGCACCGGAAATACCGGATACAATACCGTTTACGCCGTGGGTTGAGCCGTGGCCGATGACACCCGGAACTCCGGCATTCGCGCCGGCTATTGTGCCCTAGCTCATGTCGCCATGACCCAATGAACGATATACAAAATATTCCAATCAACGAGAAAATTCGGTTGCGCCGGGAAGAGCTTGATCTGAGCGATACCGAAGTGGCGCGCGCATCGCGGTTGACCATTCACTCGTATGGAGACATTGAGAGCGATGCTGACGAGATTAGAAACATAGTGCCACTCTATCACGTGAAAAAAATCTCCGAGGTGCTACGGCTTCCGCTACTTGAACTCTTTGGAATCCCTTGTGCGTTCTGTAGTGGGGGCATCCCACATGATGATGATTATTGGCTCGATCGCAGCACGCTCGTGCAAAAGCGCCGACAGGAACTGGGACTCACTATCGATGAATTAGGAAAACGTGTTGGCTACTCAGGATCAGAAATTAAAAACATCGAGACTTATACTGCTCATCTAGAGTCGTGGGTGATTGATGGCATCATGGAACTAAGCGCGATACTGCATATACCCACTCAAGTCTTACTCGATGTGCGATGCCAGCGCTGTGGCTTGTAAGTTCACTTGAGATAGGAAAACGCAAAAGGGGACGGAGGGATTAAAGATTAATCCCTCCGTCCCCTTTTACTATTTCAGGCTGGACAATCGCGGATTGTTTAATACTGTATCAATCGGAATTAAAGGGGCCAGGCACAATATTCGGATATGAGTATCTAAAGGTCTCGTTGCTCCCCGTGGCAGAACCGCGGGAAAAGTAAAGCTATGTGCATTTCATGTCAGCAAGGCTAAACTAATCGAAACATATCCGTGAGATGTCGCTATGAACGCGAAACTGAAACAACTACCGGTGGAAGAGCGCATCAAGCTCGTCGAAGACCTGTGGGACAGTATCGCCGCCGATCAGCAGGCGCTCCGGCTCACAGCGGAACAGAAAGCCGAGCTTGACCGGCGTCTCGACGCCTACGAAGTTGATAAGAAGCAGGGCCGTTTGGCGGCCGATGCCGTGGCGGACATACGCCGCAAGCTATGACCTTGGAGGTTCGGCTTCGACCGGAGGCAGAACAAGACTTATCGGATTCAGCAGACTGGTATGAGGAACGACTGTCCGGGCTGGGCCATCAGTTTCTCGACGAGATATTGACGACATTCGAATCGATAGCCGAAACCCCACTCAGATATCCAGTTGTTCACAGAAACACGAGACGCGCGTTGATACACCGGTTTCCATTCGGCGTCTATTACCGAGTTGAGAACAATGCCGTTGTTGTCATCGCAGTAATGCATGGCAGCCGCGACCCGCACCGGTGGAAGACTCGCGCATAACACACCACTGGTGGAAATAGTCCTGCTTCGTAGGTAGACTGCCCCTCCTGCCTTGATCCGGCGGCGAGGCGCCGCCATGTAATCCCCATGCAAACCGCACGTGATCTGTTTTCCTACCGCAAGTACTGGACCAAGCGCTTCGGTCCGGCGCCGTTCCTGCCCATGTCGCGCGCCGAGATGGACGAGCTCAGCTGGGATTCGTGCGACATCATATTGGTGACGGGCGACGCCTACGTGGACCTGCCGAGCTTCGGTATGGCCATCATCGGGCGCGTGCTCGAGGCGCAGGGTTTTCGCGTCGGGATCATCGCGCAGCCGGATTGGCGCTCGGCCGCGGCGTTCCAGGCGCTCGGCCGGCCTAATCTTTTTTTCGGCATCACCGCCGGCAACATGGATTCGATGGTTAACCGCTACACCGCTGACCGCAAGATCCGCTCGGACGACGCCTACACCCCGAATGCTACGGGCGGCCGCCGCCCGGACCGCTCGGTGATCGTATACGCGCAGCGGGCGCGCGAGGCTTTCGGCGACGTACCTATTATTATCGGCGGCATCGAGGCCTCGCTGCGGCGTATCGCGCACTACGACTACTGGTCCGACAAGGTGCGCCGCGCGATCCTGCTGGACGCCAAGGCCGACCTGCTGGTGTACGGCAACGCCGAGCGCCAGGTGTGCGAGATCGCGCACCGGCTGGCGGCGGGAGAGAAGATCGAGAGCATCACCGACGTGCGCGGCACCGCGTTCGTGCGCAATGCCATTTCGGAAGGCTGGACCGAGATTGATTCGACGCATCTGGATACGCCGGGCGTGCTGAATCCGCCGGTGAATCCGTATGCGACTGAAGAAGAAATGCGTACCCCTCCCCCTAGCCCCCTCCCGCAAGGGGAGGGGGGATCTGTTTTTCCCAGCGCGAAGGGGCGTTCTGCTTTATCGCAAGGGGAGGGGGGAATCCAGTCTAATAAACTGGACCCCGGCTTTCGCCGGGGTGACGATGTTTCTACAAGCGTGGTGCAGTTCCGCAAGCGCGCACCCAAGCTCGACCGTGAGAAAACCGTTATCCGCCTGCCGTCGTACAAGCAGGTCGCGGGCGATTCCATACTCTATGCGCACGCCTCGCGCGTGCTGCACCTCGAAACCAATCCCGGCAACGCCCGCGCCCTGATCCAGCGCCACGGCGACCGCGACGTCTGGCTCAACCCGCCGCCGCTGCCGCTGACCACGAAGGAGATGGACGCGATCTACGAGCTGCCGTACCAGCGCCTGCCGCATCCGGCGTACGGCAAAGCCAAGATCCCGGCGTACGAGATGATCCGTTTCTCGATCGCCATCCAGCGCGGCTGCTTCGGCGGCTGCACCTTCTGCTCCATCACCGAGCACGAGGGGCGCATCATCCAGAACCGCTCGGAGGAATCGGTGATCCGCGAGATCGAAACCATCCGCGACAGCGTGCCCGGTTTCACCGGCGTGATCTCCGACCTCGGCGGCCCGACGGCGAACATGTACCGCCTGGCGTGCAAGTCGCGCGAGATCGAGTCGGCCTGCCGCCGCCCGTCGTGCGTGTATCCGGGCATCTGCAAGAACCTCAACACCGACCACGCGCCGCTGATTCACCTGTACCAGCGGGCGCGCGAGCTGCCGGGCATCAAGAAAGTGCTGATCGGCTCGGGCGTGCGCTACGACCTCGCGGTCGAGTCGCCGGCGTACGTGAAGGAGCTGGTGCAGCACCACGTCGGCGGCTATCTCAAGATCGCTCCGGAGCATTCGCAGGAGGGCCCGCTGTCGAAGATGATGAAGCCCGGTATGGGCGCGTACTACCGCTTCAAGGAGCTGTTCGACAAATACTCGAAAGAGGCGGGCAAGGAGCAGTACCTGATTCCGTATTTCATCGCGGCGCACCCCGGCACCACCGACGAGGACATGCTGGAGCTGGCGCTGTGGCTGAAGCAGAATGGTTACCGCGCCGACCAGGTGCAGGCGTTCCTGCCGAGTCCGATGGCGACCGCGACCGCCATGTACCACTCGGGCAAGAACCCGCTGCACAAGGTCACGCCCACGAGCGAGAGCGTGTACATCCCCAAGGGCCTGAAGCAGCGCCGCCTGCACAAGGCGTTCCTGCGCTATCACGACGCCAACAACTGGCCGATGCTGCGCGCCGCGCTGCGGCGCATGGGCCGCGCCGACCTGATCGGCTCCGGCAGGCACCAGCTGATCCCGGCGTACCAGCCCGCCGGGACAGGGCATGTTCACGAGGGCCAGCGACGCCGAGGAAAGCACGAGTCCGGCGAGCGGCAGGTTGCCGGGAGCGGCCACGGCGGCCAGCGCTTCGCCACCCAGCACACCGGGTTGCCGCGTTTCGCGCCGCCGAAGAAAGCCAAGCCCGGCCAGCATCATGGCAAGCGCCCGCACAAGACGCTGCATCCGGGGAGTCCCACCGGAGCCGGCAAGCGGCGCTGATTCAAGATTGTCATTCCCGCGGAAGATTATGCATTCCGGGTTCCGGCCCTTCAGACCTGAACCCGGGCTACATCGATGTCGTAGGTTGGGGTGAGTGACGCGACCACCATGATCAAGCTTGTCATTCCCGCGAAAGCGGGAATGACAAGCTTGGCTGTTGGGGTTCGCTTCGCTCACCTCAACCTCCATTACTCGTTAAAGCTCACCCCCATCCTGTCCTTCCCCCGTAAAGGGGGAAGGGACGTTTTTTCGGACACTCGTTCAGTGACGTAGGTTGGGGTGAGCGCAGCAAACCCCAACGCGTTTCAAAACGTACAATTCATGACACGCTCGTGATACGATGCGCTTCCAGCATGACATGTTTCTCCCGCATGTTGGTTCGCGCGCAATGATCCTGCACATCGACATGGATGCCTTCTATGCTTCCATCGAAGAGCGGGATCGTTCGGGACTTCGCGGCAAGCCGATGGTGGTCGGCGGCGACCCGCACAAGCGCGGCGTGGTGGCCGCGGCCAACTACGCGGCGCGCCAGTTCGGCATCGCCAGCGCCATGCCGACCGCGCAGGCCAAGCGTCTCTGTCCCCATCTCGTCGTTCTGCCGCCGCGCCACAGTTATTACGCCCAGGTCGCGCAGCAGATCCGCGACATCTTTCACCGCTACACGCCGCTCGTCGAACCGCTGTCGCTCGACGAGGCGTTTCTCGACGTCACCCACAGCCGCCGCCTGTTCGGCGAGCCGGCCGACATCGGCATCAAGATCAAGCACGACATTCGCCACGAGCTGAAGCTGACCGCCTCGGTCGGCGTGGCGCACAACAAGTTCCTCGCGAAGGTCGCGAGCGACGTGCGCAAGCCGGACGGCTTCCTGGTGATCGACGCCGCGCACGCGCAGGCGTTTCTCGACCCGCTGCCGGTGGCCAAGCTCTGGGGCGTGGGCAAGGTCGGCAACCGTCGCCTGCAGAACCTCGGCATCCATACCATCGGCGATCTGCGCGCCCGCACGCCGGCACTGCTGCAGGATTTGTTCGGCAGCTGGGGCAGCACGCTGTGGGAACTGGCGCACGGCATCGACGAGCGCGCCGTGATTCCCGATCACAAGGCGAAATCCATCTCGCACGAAACCACTTTCGCCGAGGACATCACCGACGTGGACGCGCTGCGCGGCTGGCTGCTCGACCTCACGCGCCAGGTGGCGACGCGCCTGCGCGGCAACCGCCTGCGCGGGCGCACGGTGCACGTGAAGATCCGCTTCTCCGATTTCCGCACCATCACGCGCTCGCACACGCTGCCGCAGTCGACGCAGGCCACGCAGGAGTTGTGGAATGCCGGATTGCCGCTGCTGCTGAAGAACCTGCCGGCGCAGAATCATGGCGTGCGGCTGCTCGGTTTCTGCGTCAGCGGCTTCGATGCCGAGCCGCAGCAGGCGGATCTGTTCGCCGAGCCGGTGAAAACCAAACAAACCAAACTCGACACCGTCAGCGACTGGATTCAGGCGCGGTTCGGCACCACGGCGGTTGCGCGCGCCGCCGAGTTGGCGCACGCGGAATAGCTTCGAAAGCTGTCATTCCCGCGAAAGCGGGAATCCAGGCTTCACATGGTGCTTCACCCGCATTCACCGGTCCGCAAGTTGGAGTGAGCGCAGCGACAAAATCTCTAGTGCGATATCGGACTCTTAACGTAAGTTGGGGTGAGCAACGCGAACCCCAACGCACGACCCACGCACAAAGCAGTGTGAGAATCCATATGTAATGCCTGGATTCCCGCCGAAGCCTGTCCTCGAATGCTGTAGTCGGGGACGGGAATGACGGAGCTGGCGTTAACTTCCGTGGGAATGATGAACGGAACCCGCCTGAACGTACTTAGGCAGACCCCGGCAAGGTGATCACCACGCTCAACCCGCCATCCGGCTCGTTGCGGGCTACGACCTCACCGCCGTGCAGGCGTATCGCTTTTTGCGCGATCGCCAGCCCCAGCCCGTAGCCGCCGCGCGAACGGTCGCGCGCATCGTCGACGCGCACGAACGGTTCGAACAGGTGCGGCAGCATTTCCTCGGGCACGCCGGGACCGTAATCGCGTATCCGGATCGTCAGGCCTTTCGCCCGATCGCCGGCGCGGTCGAGCGACAACCTGACCGTAGTGTTTTCCGCGGTATAGCGGACCGCGTTGCGCACGATGTTCTCGATGGCGCTGTGCAGCAGCGCCGCGTCCCCCTGGATCACGGTCGGCGCCACCTGGGCCACCTCGACCCGGCGGTTGTTGGCGCGCGCCTCGAAATCGGCGTCAGCGGCCACGGCCGCGAGAATCTCACCGATGTCGATTGGCTCGCGCTCCGGCTGCATGACGCCGGCTTCGAGGCGGGAGAGCGACAACAGCTGGCCGATCAGGTCGTTCAGGCGCTCGGTCTCGCCCTCGATGCGGTCCAACTCCGCCGTGGCGCGGCCATCGGCGCGCTGCCGCGCCAGCCCGAGCGCCACCTGCAGGCGCGCCAGCGGCGAACGCAGCTCGTGCGAGACGTCGCTCAGCAGCTGCCGTTGCGACGTCATGAGCTCCTGGAGTCGCTGCGCCATGCGGTCGAAGGCCCGCGCCAGATCGGCGATTTCGTCCCGGCGCGAACCGAGCGTCGGCGCCACGCGCGGGTTCAGGTCGCCGGCGGCGTAGGCCTCGGTCGCGCGGCGCAACCGCCCGATCGGCGCGGTGAGGTAGCGCGCCAGAAGCAAACAGACGAGGCCGCTCACGATTGCGGCTATCACGATCGGCAGCGCGATCACGCGCGGCCGGCGCAACACCCGGCCCAGGGTCACGGCCTGAAAATCGGGCATCAACCGGAATTCGGTGCGGTCGGGTAAAACGATGTACAGACGGCGCGGTTCCGCGCCGGGAGGCGGCGGGTGAGCCGCTTCGCGCGCCAGACGTTCGACAAGCCGTTCCGGAACCGGCCGGCCGAGCAGATCGTGAGCGTCGCGATCAAGGAGAAACAAGGGGACGATCTCGCCGCGGTCGAGCGTGGCCAGCCATTTCTTGAGGCCGTCGACGCCGTCGCGCGCGGCGATGCGTTGGCCGTCGGCGGCGTAATTTTGAAATCGCTCGAACGGGCTGGTGATCTCCTGTTGTTCCCGCAGACGGTCCAGAAAGTGTGACGCCGCGTACATCGTCGCGCCCGCGAACAGGATCAGCGCGGCCCAGAACGACAGGAAAATCTTCCAGTACAGGCGGTGCATGGCTATGGGGATCTCACGGGCGCGTGTACTGGTAGCCGACGCCGCGCACGGTCTTGATGCGTTCCTCGCCGCCGTCGAGCGGGCCGAGCTTTTTGCGCAGGCTGGCCACGTGCATGTCGAGGCTGCGGTCATAGCGCGTGAGCTTGCGGCCGAGGGCGCGTTCCGACAGGGTCGCCTTCGACACCACGTGCCCGGCCTCGTGCAACAGCACCTCGAGCACGCTGTATTCGGTGCTGGTCATGGCGACCGCCTCCCCGCGCAGCTGCACGCGCCGCGTGCCGGGATGTATTTCGAGGTCGCCGAGTTTCAGAACTTGCGGCGCGCCGTCTTGCGGGCCGGTGCTTTCCGCGCGCCGGAGAATGGCGCGCACGCGCGCCACCAGCACGCGCGGGTTGCACGGCTTGGCCAGATAGTCGTCGGCGCCGAGTTCGAGGCCGACGATGCTGTCCACGTCCTCGCCGCGCGCCGTCAGCATCAGCACCGGTATCAGCGATTTC
>DASPRK010000106.1:0-5747 GCA_035624495.1 Methylomirabilis sp. (SeqCode)
TGCGGTCGGGTTTGGGCACCGGCAGAAACGGCATGATCAGGCAGAAGAGAATAAAGAAGGTCGATATCCGCTTGAGGATTTTCTTGAAACGCTCCTCATCTTCGGCGGAAACCGTCCACGGCAATGCGGCGGTGACATAAAGTGACATGGCGGACTATCCCTTTTCCTTCTTCAGCACAGCAAAAGCGATATTGCTGTAGTTCGCGTGCGCGCAGGTAACCATGACTTTCCGCAGGAGCTTGTAGGGTATCTCCTTGTCACCCATGATCGTAATGTCTTTATTGGCCTTGTCCTTTGCGTTCTTGTCGATCACGGCCCGGCCGGATTGGTATTCCAGCTCCGCCTGCAACGGCTCGATGACTTCGCGCCCGGAATTCAAAACGTCGGCGACCGACGCTACTTTGCGCCCCTGCACGATGATGTCCTCGTCGCTCACGACCACCACCACGGTCTCTCTCGGCGTTTTCTCGGCGGTGGATTCGGGGAGCTTGACCGCCTTGGTATTCGGCAGAACCTCGACGTCCGAGGCATTCGCAAGCAAAAAGAAAATCAGAATGGTAAAAATGTCGATCAGCGAGACGAGGTTGAGATCCACCAGCGTTTTGTTGCGCTGGCGACGTTGCGCGCGCTTCTCTAGCGGGCTGTCTTGCATGACACTATCCCTCCTTCGGTCAGGACCGAGTCGTCGGCGGTGCATCGCCGACGGAGATTTCCGGAAACAACTCCATGCGTGCACGCGACCCGGGCTGTTCCACTCGCGCCGATCGAACCGCGTCCATGACCTGTACCAACGTGTCATACGGCGTATCCGGCTCGGAAAGAATGGTGGCATCCGTCTTGTCGGGATAACGGGCCTTGAGCTGGCGCATCACGTCCGATAGCGCCTGGTAATCGTAGCCCTGGGCGGTGCTGTCGATGCGCCGGATCAGGCCGGCGTTGCGATCGCCCACCTCGATCGACTGCGGCCGGATCGTGATCTCGAGCTGCAGGTTCTTTCCGATCTCCACCGGTCCCGACGCCGCCGCCGGCAGATTCAGCTCCAGCACCGCCAAGCGCGTGAAGACCACGGATGTCAGTAAGAACGGCACCAGCACCACGATCAGATTCATGAACGCGGTGATGTCCAACTCCACCGCGTGTCTTTTCAAGCGGCGTTTGCGGTAGTTCATGATCAGGCACCCAAATCGGATTTCACGCGTTCGACGAGATTAAGAAACTTGATCTTGGCCGCTTCCAGGCTGTCCACGATTTCCGAAGTCCGCGCCTGCAAAAAGGCGTGGATCAGCAGAAACGGAATCGCGACCATCAATCCGAAAGCGGTGTTGTTCATCGCGATCGAAATACTGGCCGACAGCAATTCCGCCTTGTCCGAAGGATTGACCTGGGCGACCGCGGTAAAAGCCTTGATCAAGCCGATGATCGTCCCGAGCAGGCCCAGGAGGGTAACGACGTTGGCGAACGTAGCGAGATAATGGGTGCGCTTTTCCAGACGCGGAACCACTTCCATCATGCCCTCTTCCATCGCCGCATCGATGTCCTCGCGGCGGCGCGCGCCCCTGGCCCGGCTCAATCCATAATTGATGATCTTGCCGATCGCCGTGTCGGTTTTCGCCGTCATCTGCAGGACCTGCTGAAACTTGCCGGACTTGAGGAGCGGCAAGAGCTCTTCCCAGGTTTCGCGATTGATCTTGCGCGCACGATTGATGTAGAAGAAGCGTTCAATCGCGATCGCAAGCCCGAGCGACAGGATCATGATACTGGGATAGATGAAGACACCGCTGTCCTGAAAGAATTTCACTACCGTACTGTATAAATTCATGATTAAGCTCCTATGCCGTTACCGAACTCAGTGCTACTTCCCGGCGTGTGCCGGACCCTTCGACTGCGACAGGCTCTTTTGCCTGCCCTCGATCAACATCTGATATTCCACCTGGCGTTGAAAAACATCTCGGTCGACCGGTGCCAGCGCCTCGTCCAGGAGACTCTCCACCGGTTTTCCGACCAATTCGCCGGCCTCGGATTTTTTCCACGGGATGATATAAGTCACTTTCGGCAATTCGCGGCTGCCGATGATGGACGTGCCCTCCAGATCGGCGCGATCGGCGGCCCGGACGCCGGCGCCTCCGGCGCACGCGAAGCACAACAGAAAGCGGATGACGGATTTCATTGGTTGTCCCCTTTGGCGGTCTTTTCGGCGGTTTGGCTGCGTTGCTTCAGGTCGATGATCCACTTCGCCACCTGCGCGTCCGCCGACGACGTGAGAGCCTGATAGCGTTCGTAGTGCTGCAATGCCTTGCCGAGATCCTGCAGGTACAGGTCATACAGGATCCCGAGATTGAGATGCGCGGCGGCATAATCCGGATCGATTCGCAACGCCTTGCCGTAAGCTTCGCGTGCCTGATCGAATTGCCCGCTCTGGCGGTACACCACGCCGAGCTCGTTGTAGTAGGCGGCGCGAGCGGGATTGATGTCGATCGCCCGCTTCAGCGCCTCCGTGGCGTCGGGCATTTTACCCTGGCGGAAATAGACAATACCCAGATTGGCGTAAGGGCCGGACAACTCCGGATGCGCGCGCGTGAGGCCGAGGAGCGTGCGCTCGGCCTCCTGGTAACGTCCGAGCTTCATGGCGCGCAGGGCGTCAGCAAACTCGCGTTGCACCGCGGCACTCACAGGCGGCTCGGCCACACGCGGGACGGCGGGCGCGCCCGGCGGCGATGGCGCGGTGGCGCAGCCGGCAAGTCCGAGCAGTAACCATGTCACGATGATGACAATCGCGCGTTCAGCGGAGCGCATCGATGGCCACCTCGCTTTTTTCCACCTTGGCGTAGCGCACCGGGCGCAACTTGCCCAGTGACTCAACGCTGCGCCGGACCCACTGGTCGTAAATACCGCCGGGGATGCGCTGCAGGTTGACCTCGTGCAGCCCGATCGCCTTCTCTTCGAACGGATAGGCCTGTTCTTCCAGCATGACGTTGTATTGTTCCAACTCGTCCGCGGACAATCCCTTGGGTCGTTGCGAAGCCATCAGTGCCTGGCCGAAATCGCGGTAAATCTCGGCAATGCGGTAGGTCGCGGCGGTCGCCACTTCAGACACGCCGTACCCGGCCGCCGTGTCATAAGCCTGAATGGCGAGCTGCATCTTGTCTTTCTTGTTCTTGAGGCTTTTCTTCATGGGCTCCTTCAGACGCACCTGGCGATACGCCGCGTCATACGGTTCCGCCAGCGTCATGGCGGCGGTCGCCGCGAGATAGCGCGTGCGGTCCGTGCGCTCGCCTCCGCCGTCACGCTCGGCCTTGACCAATTGATCGAGCCAGGCGTGCTGCGACCGGGTTTCGCCGAGCTTGCCGCTCAACTTCGCCAGGCGTGAGCGCGCCTCGATGGCGGGTTCGAGCGGGCGGGCGAACTGACCGACATAACGCTCGTAAGCGCCGAGCGCGCGCCTGTCGTCGCCGGCTTTTTCATACAGTTCGGCGGCCTGCCACTGCGCCGCGCGGCGCACGTCGGCATCCTTGCTCCGGTTCGCCGCGAGCGCGTCGAACTCGGCCCCAGCGTTCGACCACTGGCCGTGTTCGAGATAGGCCACCGCCAGCTTGCCGGAGACCTCCGCTTGCAGCGGATGGCCCGGGTAAGCACGGCGGAAATTTTCCAGCAACCGGATCGCGTCCGGCCAGTCCTTGAGCGCGAGGTACGCCGCCGCGGCATCGTACTCGGCGTTGGCGCGGATCGGCGACGCCGGCGCGACTTGACCGACGCGCAGAAAACATTCGGCGGCCTCGCGCAGCTTGCCGGCGGCACGATATTGCTCGCCCTGCTTGTATACCGAGGCCGCCAGGCGCTCGACGAGCGCGCCGCGGTCGGCCGCGTTCGCCGGCGTCAGCGCCAGGGCTTGCTGATATCCGGTTTCCGCGCGATCGAACGCGCCTTTTTCGAACTCCGTGTGCGCCAGTACCGTCCAGGCGGTGCGCCGCAGCCCCGGCGCCGGTTCGGGCTTGAGCGCCAGCACGCGCTGCGCCACGGTGGCGGCGCGCGCCGGCGCGTGCAGGGTATACAGGCGCTCGGCCGCGTTGGTCAGTACCGCCGGGGTACGCGGGTCGGCAGCGTTGGCGCCGGCGAAGCGCAACGCGCTTTCGAGCGCGCCCTGCTCCCAGGCGGGTTTGTCCGCGGCGTCCAGTCGTTTATCCTGCTCGGCATAGGCGAGCAGCGCGGCATAACCTGCGTCCGCGCTCCTGGCGTGGCGCGGATAGTCGTACGCGGTCTTCTCGTATTCGGTCACGGCCGCAGCGTACTGCTTGCTTTCGAACAACATCTCCGCGAGCAGGAAATTCATCGCCGGCGCCTGCGGGTCCGACGGAAACGCTTCGAGGAATGCGCGATACCAGCGCGCCGCTTCCTGGTAGTCGCCTGCGGTCTTGGTCCTCTGCGCGGCTGCGTGATAATAGTGCGCGAGGTCCTCGAGGTTGGTTTTGAGCAGCGGCAGCACCCGCGCGTACGCGGCGGTCGAACTGACGCGCCGAAAATCGCTGTGGATGCCGTAGCGGACGGCAAATTCCTTCTTCGCCTCCAGCGCCAGACTCGCGAATCCGGCCTGCTGATAGGCCTCGATCACTTTGGCCTGCAATGGCGGCGCCTGCGGGTGCGTCGGGTAACGCCGCCCGAAGGCGCTGTAGGTATCGGCGGCGTCCTTGATGCGTTCCTGCTTGATATAGAGATCGCCCAGCTGCCGGTAGACCAGGAATTCGTAGTCGCGGCGGCCGGCGGCGGTAAAATAATCGGGGATCGATTCGGCGCCGTGCAGGTTCGACAGGCTCAGGCTCACCACCCGGAACGTGTCGTCCACCAGTTCCCGGTCGGCGCGACTCAGCAATACAAGGTCTCCGGGCGAGGCGGGGTCGACATGACCGATGAGCTTGCGATCGAGTACCGAGAAAAAAGAACGCAATGCCGGGTCAAAACGCTGTTGTTTGAACAGCGACCAGCCCTGCATGTAGAGCGCGCGTTCGTAGAACGGCGTGGTTTCGCCACGCTGCACAATCGTCTCATATGCCTTCTGCGACGCCTCGTAGGAATTCAGCGCGAACAGGAGTTCACCGCGCCGGAATTGCGCCTCGTCGCGATAAACCGAGCCCGGGTAAACGGCAACCAGACGATCCAGCGCCTGCAGCGATTGCGCCCGGTCGCCGCTTTGCTCATAGGCCTTGGCCAGCTGATAGAGCACGCGATCGTTGCCGGCGCGGTTCGGGTATGCGCGCAACAGACCCCGGTACCATTCGATGGCGTTGCGAAATTCCGCATCGCTCGATGCGCCGCCACGCGTCTTCGGCCGCACCGCCGGCTCGGCTTCACCCGGACTGGCGAGCTGTTGCTCGTCCGCCTCTTCCATTTGCAGGTCCCCCAGGCGGCGCATCGCTTCCGGACGCAGCTCATGGTCCGGCGCCGTGCCGAGAAAAGCCTGGTAACCGATGATGGCCTTTTGCCGTCCGCCCTCGATGGCCGCGCTGCGTTCGATCGGAATCGCGCGGGCTTCGAGGCTTTTGATGGTCGGGTCGTCGTCCTTGCGGGTGAAGGAACAGGCAATCATACCCAGGAACGGCGCCAGCCACAGAAATTCGCGCGGTTTCACTTCTTGACCTCCCGGCCGGCGTTGGAGGCCTCGTCGTACATCTGCGCGACGGCGAAGCGCGCCTGCGTGACATAAGCCGTCAATCGCTCTTTTTGCGTCGTCAGCTCGGCGACCGCCAGATCCTCCA
>DASPRK010000119.1:0-3772 GCA_035624495.1 Methylomirabilis sp. (SeqCode)
GGCGGTCGATCATTCCATATCGATCACTTGGATTATCCGATTGCGCGGGAACACAGGCGTCGTGCCCCTTACCGTTCAAGTTGAACTGGCTATCCGCAAAGACGAGCCAAACCAAGACCAAGGCCAGAACGGTGAGGACCATTTCGACGCAAAACAAAGCGTCGGATAGGTTCTTAAACCGATGTCCTCCCGTCCGAAGTTGCACCCAATTGTCGAAGCCCGGTTTCGCCGGCGGCCGAGCTAAGCCGTGGCGCCAATCCCGCCATTTAGCCCGGATCATGCACCAATCGGGGCATTTTCGCACGTGGTTCGCGTAGGCGCGCGCCAGCACCGCGACCATCTGTTCGGCGCGCGCCCAACAACTCACCTTGCAACGCGTTTGGGTTGATCTGCCTTCGCCGGCGGCTCATCGGGGCACGATGCCCCGCCGCTCAGGGTGCGGACGGCATGATGCCGAGCGCAACGGTACGAAACAGCGTGCCCTCCGGGCAACTGGTCGGCAACTGGATGCGGATGCGCGCAGCGTGCTCGATGATGCGCGCGCCAATTTTGATCAGACGTTCGCGGATGGTTGCGAACTCCGCTTTTGCGAGCGGATTGGTCTGCGGAATGGCGTCGCGCACGGCGAGCATCAGCCAGTAGGCAGCGGTGTGAAGCGCGAGCCGCACCTGATTGGCCGTCGCGCTATGGCATGACATGCGGTCTGATGAAAGCTGCGCCTTGTGCAGCTTGATGAGGTTCTCCATCTGCCCGCGCTGGCAGTAGACGTCCTCGTAAAGGGACTGCGCCGAGCCCTTGAGCGAGGTGACGACGTAACGGATGTCGACCTCCTGGCGCATGCCGGTCGAGGTGGTTTCGCCGACATCTGGCTGCAGCGAGCATTCGAGCCTGGCGACGACTTTGCGCGGACGTTTCCAGCTGGTGGCCTGATACACGAAGCTCGCATAGGTGCGCAGCTTCGGCTGTCTGCTTTTGGCGTGATGAAAGCGTAGATTGTCGGCGGTTTTGGCCACCATCGCATCGAGCACCGCATTGCCGGCGAGGCCGAAAATATAATCATCGCCGTCGCTTTCTATCCATTCCATGGCTTCGACGCGGCCGTAATGACCATCGCCGCGCCACACGATACGGCTGTGCGGCCAATGCTGCTTCAGGCGCTTCGTCACGTGCTTGACGACAGTCCTCACCTCCGTGCCCTTGGGGGTGCGCGCCGGGCGCAGGATGGCGGCGACCGGCGTGCCGCTCGCCACGTGATAGATGTGCATCGACGCGAAGCCGCGTTCGTCGTGATGCGCGTTCCAGAATGCCAGCTGCTGGCCGCCATGCGCCGCACAGAACGTGTCGTCGATGTCGAGGATCTCCATCCGGCCCGGCTTCACGGTCGCGCCGAACTGATCGAGGAGCGCCGCACAGAGCCGCGCCGCTTCGGTCTTGCTCGGCGCGTTCTCCAGGCGGGAGATGGTCGATTGCGACGCCAGCGGCGCGCCGGTCTGCGGATGACGGCCGACAGCGACCTTCATGAGCGGATCGTGGCGCAGCCGGTCGTGGTCGATGGCGTCCTTGTATCCGCAGGCGATCGCCATGGCGCGAGCGGCCACCATCTCGAACATCTCATGCACGACGCGGTTCGGGGCGCGGCGATCCGGCATCGCAACCGCGAGCCGCCGGCACACGCCGAGCCTGCGCTCAGCTTCACGCAGCAGCAACAGGCCGGCGTCGGAGGACTGGTTGCCGCCGTTGAAATCCACCGTGAGTTTCTTGCGGCGAACGGCTGGCAGATCGAAGGGAAGCGGCGTATCGGTGTTCATGATGGCTGTGGCGCGGCGGCGGTTACACAAGGCGGTTCGTCGGAACAACGATTGCCTATGTGAATCGCGGCTCTCACGCCACTGCCATCACTCAAAATTCACGGCTGGTGCATAATCCGGGCTAACCCGGATTTCTCAAACAATTGAGCGCATCGGGGCGCGAATCAGCGAAAGTTGTTGTGCAGCGCCGACTTTCCATCGATTCGCAGAGCCCCCCGATGCCGACAGAGTGTACGCCGAGACTGTTTGAGTTTGAAGCCGTCGGACGGCGCGCTGTGGTGGCGCAATTCGATGGCGGGACGATTACATCCAACGCCGGCGCCCTGCTGTTAAGGCAGGTGGACCGTGGCCTTGGTTTGATACAGCGATTTGCGCAGTGCTTCACCGACCGGCGTGACCCGCGCTTTGTCGAGCACAGTGTGGCGACGCTGGTCGGGCAGCGCGTATTCGGGTTGGTGCTCGGCTACGAGGACCTCAACGATCATGACGAACTGCGCAAGGACCCGGCATTTGCGGTGCTGGCCGGCAAGCTCAAACCGGTGTTGCGGACGAACTGCGAGCCTGTTGCCGGCAAGAGCACGCTCAATCGTCTGGAGCGCATGCCGAAGCGAAACGGCGCGAAGTACCATAAGATCGACTGCAACGGCGATGAGGTCGATGCGCTGCTGGTCGATGTGTTCCTGGAGGCGCATAAGCGGCCGCCGCGGCCGATCGTGCTTGATCTGGATGCGACCGACATCCCGCTGCATGGGCATCAGGAGGGCCGCTTCTTCCACGGCTATTACGACACTTACTGCTATCTGCCGCTCTACGTGTTTTGCGGCCGGGACCTGCTGCTCGCCAAGCTGCGCCGCTCCAACATCGACGCCAGCGCCGGCGCGGTCGAGGCGATCGCCCGGATCGTGGCGCGCATTCGCCGGCGGTGGCGGCGCGTAAGGATCATCCTGCGCGCCGACTCGGGCTTCGCGCGCGAAGAGTTGATGCACTGGTGCGAGACGAACCGCGTTGATTACGTGTTCGGTCTGGCGCGCAATCCGCGCCTGGAGGAGGCCATCGCCAAAGAGCTTTCACGGGCGGAGCTGAAGTGCGCCGCCACCGGCAAAGCGGCGCGGCTGTTCCGCGATTTTCACTACGGCACGCTCGATAGCTGGAGCCGCAAGCGCCGCGTCGTCGGCAAGGCCGAGCACACCCCGCAAGGCGCCAACCCCCGCTTCGTCGTCACCTCGCTGCGCCGCGCCGCCTATGACGCCCGCACGCTCTACGAAGACCTCTATTGCGCGCGCGGCGAGGCCGAAAACCGCATCGGTGAGCAGTTCGAGCTGTGGGCCGATCGCGCCTCCGCGGCCACAATGGCGGCCAATCAGCTGCGGCTGTGGTTTGCGTCGATCGCCTACGTCCTGGTCAATGCAACGCGCCGCATCGCGCTGCGCGACACCCAGTTTGCCGATGCCGCGGTCGCCACCATCCGCCTCAAACTGCTCAAGCTCGGCGCCCGCGTGTGCATCAGTGCGCGCCGCATTCATTTCGCCATCGCTTCAAGCTGCCCGAACCAGCACGAGTTCGAGACAGCCTATCTCGCCCTCAAGCGAACGTTCAGCTCCGCCTGAACCCACAAGACGCGCCCAGCTCAATCGAAGCTGCATGACCACGCGCGTCCATCCACACCACTTCCGCGATAACGTTTCACCGCGAGACTCGCTTTGCAAGAACCGCCGATCGGGTCCGTCGCTACCTCCCGTCCACCATGCTCAAAACCGGCTCAAATCACCTGGACCGCCCGCAGTTGTCCGCGAAAACCGTCAGGGGTATGAGAAATCCCGGCTAGGCGACCCGCGAGTGGTTCCGAGCTTTCACTGCACATTCCTTCCTGACATGCCGCCCTTTCCAACCCCGGGGAGTCCGACATCGATACTGTCCAGAACTTCGATGCCGACGTTGGCCTTCGCCGAATGACCACCGGCTCG
>DASPRK010000127.1:0-3576 GCA_035624495.1 Methylomirabilis sp. (SeqCode)
ATCGTCCCGTCTCTTGTCGCGGAATGAGCAGGACCGGTACGGTCGAGAGCCGTGCCACGCCTTCGGCGACGCTGCCGAGCAACAACCGCTCCACACCCCGGCGCCCGTGCGTGCCCAACACCACCACATCGGCGGGCCAGCTTGCCGCCTCGTCGGCGATTGCGGCGGCAATGCGCTGCGTGGGCGTTGCCGTTTCCAGGAGCCTGGTCTCGGCCTCGACGCCGGCGGCGCGGGCGGCGTCGCGCGCGGCCGTGAGGATCTTTTCGCCGGCTGCGCGGCGCGCCCTAACGATCACGTCGATGTCGATGGCGAGCTCCGGTCCCAGCGGAAGCCAGCCCATGTCCACCACATGGATGATGCGCAGGGCAGCGGACGGCCCCTTGGCCAGGCTGGCCGCCCGCGCGAGGGCGTGCTCGGCATGCGGGCTTTCATCCACGGCAACGAGGATACGTGAATACATCGTGTGTCTTCCTTGGCGGGGTTATCAAAATGAATTGGCATCCGGTTCTTCACGCTACACCCCCCTCCCATTCGCTCCCCCCTGGAAGAAGAAGGATTTGGGTGCGGGTCGAGTGACGAGATCATTGAGTCGGGCACTCTTAAGCCCGGTCCACATCATGGAGCCGTCCGCCGCGCACTCCTTATTCGAGCAAGTTTGTTCGCCGTCGCAAACGGGAAGGTTTCACGGCATGGCTCATGCGATCACGGGAAGGGTGGGATGGTCGGCTCCGTCCCCTCGCATTCGGCTTCGGGATGGTGACTCTTGACGATTTGTTCGATTTCCTCAACGCGCCGCCGCGGCACATCGACCATCATTAATAATTCGCCTTTCTCCATTGCTTCCTGGAATTGCTTGATCCGGCGATCGCCGATGCTGATTCCGACCATGCTCGACATCAATGCGCCTACGCCGGCGCCTGCCAGGGAAATTGCCAAAACCGCGCCGCCGCCCAGAATCAGCCCAGTCGGTAACGCGACGGCCGCCACGCCCGCCAGGACGCCGGTAAGACCGCCGAGGGCCATACCCTGTCGCAGCGACGGGATGAAGTCGGTCTTTTGCAGGAACGACGCTTCCGGCAGGTTTTCGAGCGGCGTTCCCCGCTTCGCCAGAACGTGAATGTGGCGTTCTTCGATCCGTCCCAGCAACAAGTCGTCGACGACCTTCTTGGCGATCTCGATATTCGGTGTCAGGAAATAGATTCGCTTCATGGCCTTTCCTCCAATGAGTGCCGTGATCGGATCAGGACAGCGCCCGGGTCACGCCACCAGAGACTTCGTGCAGAAATACCAGTCGGCACACTCGGGGCCTTCCTTGAGTCGCGGCATGGCATAGTCGGGTTTGACGGCGGCTTCCATGGGTATCTTCTTCTATGTATTCGTTAAAACAAAAACCCAAAATAACCAATGCAATCGCTCACCGCTTTGATCCCTATCAAAATTCGAGCCAGCGGGTACAGACCGCACGATGCAGATACGGCGGTCCCGTCAAAATGGTTCAGGGCTCCAGTGCGAGCTTGACCACCAGCAACAGCGTCACGCCCACGGCGAAGGCCACGAAGTGAATGACATTGGCCTTGAGGTCAGCATGCACCCTGACCTCGGGGATCAGGTCGGAGGCACCGATGTAGATGAAGTTTCCGGCGGCGAACGGCACCAGGAACGACACATCGAGACGGAACGAAGCGAAGTAGGCGATCACGCCGCCGACCAGGAAGGTGAGCGCCGACAGCAGGTTGTAGAACAGCGCCTGGCGCCGCCCCCAGCCGCCATGCACCAGCACCCCGAAGTCGCCGAGTTCCTGCGGTACTTCGTGCGCCGCGGCCGCGAGCCAGGTGACGATGCCGAGGCGGATGTCGATCAGGAAGGTGCCGGCCACGGCCAGCCCGCCGAGAAAATTGTGCAGTCCGTCGCCAATCAGGATCAGGTAGGTAAGCGGCTTCTTGCACTCGGTCTCGGCGCGGTGGCAGTGGTGCCAGTGCAGAAACTGCTCGAGCCCGAAGAACACCGCGAAGCCGGCGAGGATCAGCGTATACACCGTCACATCGCGCATGCCGGCCGCGAGACCGGCCGGGAGCATGTGAAAGAACGCGCCGCCCAGCAGCGAGCCGGCGGCGAATGCCACCAGCGGCAGCAGGATGCGCTGGAGCGTCCGTTCGCTCAGCACCAGCGTGATGCTTCCGACTAGCGCGATGGCGCTCATGAGCAACCCGCTTCCGACGATCCACAGCAGCAACGGATCCATCTCTGTTTCCTCCCGGGCTAGGGTTCAGAGCAATGTTTTCAACGCCGCAACGAAGCGTGCATTGTCAGCGGGCAGCGCGGTGGTGACGCGCATATAACCGGCGCCGAGGCGCGTATCGTTGAGCGGCTTCACCAGAATGTTCTGCGCCTTGAGTTGTCCTGCGAGCGCCGCGGCGTCGTGCGGCGCGAAGTCGGCGAGAAAGAAATAGGTCTCGGTCGGATAGGTATGGACGCCGAAATCGCGCAACTGCGCGGCAAGTCCCTCGGTCCACTGGCGCAACTGCCGGTTGCGTGCGTGGATTTCGTTCTCGTGTTGCAAGGTGGCGACAGCGGCCGCCTCGCTTGGGCGTGCCAGCGGGTAAGCGTCGTTGTGCTGGTTGAGATCGTCGGCGATGGCTTGCGGCAGCACCGCGTAGCCGACCCGGAAGCCGGCGAGGCTGTGGGCCTTGGACAAAGTGCGCGTTACGAGCAAATTGTGATGTTCCGGCACGAGCTGCGCCACCGATTGCCCGGCGAGGCCGATGAACGCCTCGTCCACCAGGAAGCGCGTGTCCGGGTGGCGGCGCAGCAGTTGGGGCAGGGGCGCCATGTCGAAGGTGCCGCCATTGGGATTGTTGGGATTCACGATTACCGCGAGCGTCGTGCCGGCGGGAATGTCGAGCCGCGCGAGATCGAATGCGAAGCCGTCTTCGGGCCGCAGTTGAGTTTCCGTGTAGCGCTGCGCAATCTCAGGAAACAGTATGTAAGTCGGAGTGAGCAGATGCACCCGCTGGCCGAAACGTTGAAACAGCTGGCGCAGGATCAGCTCCGAGCCGGCGTTGATGTGAATCAGCCGCTCGGCCACGTTGAGCCGCTGCGCGATCAGGCGGCGCAGCGGCGCCGAATACGGCTCGGTATAGTAGTTGCTGCGCGGCGCCTCCGCCTGCGCGGCCGCGATCGCGGCGTCGATCGGCGGCAACGGATTCTCGCACAGCAACAGCTTGATGCCGGTAAACGTCCCGCCGCCTTTCTCCAGAATGGACGTCAAGGGCGGTTCCTCTGACGCTTGCGCTGCCGGGCGCCACCGCCGCCGCGGCCACCTCCGCCGCCCGCGTCGCGCTCGACGCAACGCCGAAACGCCGGCAGATGCCGTTCCTGAGACGCTTCCTGCAAGTTTCGAAACACCGTAAGGATGTCCGGGCGCTGGGTGCTCGCGAGCAGCCGCCCGTAGAGCGCGGCGTTTTCGATCTCGGCCGCCACAGCCCCTTTGCAGGCCGCTTGCAGGTCCGCGTAGCGCATCGACTTGCCCGGCCACGGGTTCGCCGGCATCGCCAGCCGGTAGCGCAAGAACAACGC
>DASPRK010000128.1:0-15335 GCA_035624495.1 Methylomirabilis sp. (SeqCode)
CGCGGTCCCGGCCCTGGTGAATAACGGAACCGGCGTGCAGATCCTCTTCAGCCCGCGCACGGTCACCAGCGTAAAGCTGACGGTCACCAGCGTGAGTTCCAGTACCGGCAATGTCGGGCTCGCGGAGTTCCAGGTGTTTGGCACTGCGCCATGAAGGTGTCCACACACTTTGATCGAGGGAGACGCAGGAGAGAAGACGGGAATTTCAGCGTTTGATCCTTGGCGCGGAATTGATCCGGCGCAATTGGAATGCCGGGCTCATGCGCTGTGAGTTGGCGGGAGGGAACAGCAGATTCCACGGAACCGCGAGAAGGTTTGTCATGGTCGGAGATGGTGAAAGCAGGGTGTTCCACACCACGGAGACATCGGGTTTGCTGGCAATATGCGTGAACGGGTTGCCGCGAACGAAATAGGTATCGATCAAGGCATGCAGAATCTTGTTGCTTGGCGGGGTTGTGGTATCTCTGGGCGGAGACTTGTCCGCCAGAAACTTCGGAAGTAGTGAAAATCGTGGTGTCGCAGATTAAAGATAAACTGCGATAGAGATGCGACGCTGCGATCGAGTTTTGCACCCGGCAAGAAGTGTCTCCCAGGCAATCGCGGTATTTCTGTTCCTGATGAATTGTATTTCATCCAGCAAGGGAACAAGTACTCTTACTTGATTAAATGTCTCTGCCCAATGTCAGCCGATGAGCCAGGGAAAGCGAAGCGCTGGCGAAGAGCCCGCGATAGCCGGGGTAGGGGACCCCGGCGTAGAGTCACTGTGGCGGTTCTCAGCCGCAGGACGGTCGCGGCCAAACTACACGCCGCGAGTCCCGAGGGCGTTTGGCATACGGGACGTGCCAAACGTTTACTGAGGGCCGCGGCACTACGAGATGTTCGCGATAGCCGGCTCATTGCCCACGTGGTTGAATTTCGAACCCTGGCGTGCTTGATCGACTGTTTTTCGGCTTCCTAAGGTTCCGGCAAATCAACGGTTATGTCGGCTCTTTTGTATAACGAATTTCTTTACCGCAGCGATGTGCCGGCACCGATTTATCTGGACACCATAAACATGTACCTGTCAAACAATTTGCGCATTCCGTGGTGCCGGAAACAGCCGCGCATTCGACATGTTTTTCTGGAATAACATCGACGCGCTGTAAGTCCGGTAATTCAACAGATCAGGGTTGGTGCGGCAGCACGTCTTCTTCACATGGATGAAATTATTGGCGCATTCGGCCAATGAATCGGATGCTACAATCAACGTCATAAAACTAATTAGAATGTTTCGAGCCGCACATGTTGATTTAAAAAGATATGTGCCTGCTGGTCGGAAAGTCCCTAACCTGAGTGCTGATTTTCAGATTCCGTTCATGGCGGTGTGTCTGTGAGAGGCAACAATGAAAGTGCTAATTACGGGGGGCGCAGGATTTATCGGCTCCCATCTGGCTGATCGGTTGTTGAACAGCAATGACAAAGTCAGGATTCTCGACGACCTGTCGACTGGCAGACGCGAAAACGTTCCGCGTCATGGAGCGCTCGAATTCGTAGAAGGGGATATACGCGACACCGGACTCGTCGAACGATGCGTGCGGGGCGTGGATGCCGTGGTGCATCTTGCCGCGGTCGCCTCGGTGCAGGCGAGCATCGACGATCCCATCCGCACGCATCAGGTGAATTTCGATGGTACCTTGAACTTGCTCGAGGCCGCTCGGCGCAACGATACCCGACGCTTTCTCTACGCCTGTTCCGCCGCGGTTTACGGCGACGCTGCGAGCATTCCCGTCGCGGAAGACAACCCGCTGAACCCGCTGTCGCCGTATGCGGTGGACAAGCTGGCGGGCGAGTATTATCTGTTGCACTATCACCGCAAATACAATCTGCCCGCGACTTCGTTCCGTTTCTTCAATGTTTTTGGACCACGGCAGGATCCTTCCTCGCCTTACTCGGGCGTGATCAGCATTTTCGTCGATCGCCTGCAACGCAATTTGCCCGTCACGATATTCGGCGACGGCGTGCAAACGCGTGATTTTGTTTATGTCGAAGATCTCGTGGAATTGCTTGCCCGCGCCGTGCGCGGCGCGGAGGGGCTGGGCGGCGTTTTCAACGTCGGAACCGGCCGACCGCACTCGTTGCTGCAGTTGCTCGATCAGCTGGAAAAGTTGTCAGGCAGGGCGATCGAACGGCGCCACGAAGCGCCGCGCCTGGGCGACATTTGCCATTCCTGTGCCGACGTAACGCGACTGAAGCGGGTGTTTGGAAGTGCGCCGGACACCGCGTTCGATGTCGGGCTGGGAAGGCTCCTCGATTCCCTGAAATAGCGGCGCACCGCTCGGATCAGAAGTCGAAAAAGAGTGACAGGTTGAAAACCACATCGGGCGAGGTGTCCACCGCCAGATCCTCGGATATGGAAAATTCCATGTAACGGCGCGGCAGCAACTCCCAGCGCAAACCGAGCAGGCCCTGCAGCGCGTATGCGCTCATCTGCCGGAATTCGGTATCGCCATAAAAAGCGCTGTGGGCGTCCAGCTGGGCATTGAACGCGAGGCTCGATAAAAACGTGCGGCTGAATCCCAGTGTGCCGAAACCGA
The DNA here is from genome assembly GCA_035624495.1 of Methylomirabilis sp. (SeqCode). Taxonomy (GTDB): domain Bacteria; phylum Pseudomonadota; class Gammaproteobacteria; order Acidiferrobacterales; family Sulfurifustaceae; genus Sulfuricaulis. The sequence continues at coordinate 2,574 of DASPRK010000128.1, forward strand.
CTTGGCTTCGCTGCTGTGATGGCAGCACATCCCCCTTGCTCATCAGGAGCAAACCCCCGCCGCCGTACACGTTCCAGGTGTCGGGCGGGCGCGTGCTCGACGCGCTCAACCACAGCGCAAGATCGGTGCTGCCGCTGCCGAGCAGTTCGGCGTCGTCACCGGTCGGAAGCTTCAGGCTCGCGCGCAGCGCCACGAGCCGGTCGCCGGACGATTCGGGTGTGGCAAGCTGTTTGGCCGCGGACAGGCGCAGATCGCCCACCCCGCTGACCGAATGATCCACGCGTATCAAGTCGACGCCGTTGCGGGTATAGCGGTAATTGATCTGGTTGCGCGAGGCAGCGTTTCGGCCGCCGTTCGGCAAGCCGAAAGTCTCATGCCAATGGTCGATCGCGCTGTCCAGGAATCCGCCGTTGTGTGTCAGGTACGGCAGTTCGATTCCCCATTCCGTCGCCTGTCCCCAGCCCTGACGCCAGGCGAGGCTGAGGCGATGGGTTTCGCCGTCCAGATTCAGGCTTTCGGTACGATTTTCGGCCCCGGTAAAGTTGTTGGCGATTTGCCAGTGTAACGCCAGGCTCGATTCATCCCGCCCCAGCACGCGCGCCTCGCCGAGAGCGGGCAGGCCGTATATTTGCACCAAGGGGCTCTGATTGAAACTGTAAAGCGGCCGGACGCCAAGATAGGCAGCGGTGGACGCGCCGATTGCCGTCCCGGGGAGAAAAAGCAGGCATAACAGCGGGAGCGTTTGAATTGGTTTCGCCAGATTCAAAGGAGTGGATAAACGTTTCGAGGGTAATCCATATCATTGTCGCATGCTTTCTCGTGCCGGTAACAGGGGCCGAGGATGTCGGATGGTTGCGCGCCGCTGCTTGAACGTGGAGAGGTATCGGTAGAGCGTGCGCCTGAGAATACCGGCACCGGGTTCTTGTACCGTGCGCGATTCGGAGGCGTGCAAGATTGTGCCCGGCGCGCGCGGCAGCAGCATGAAGACGAACCTGATCGTGCTGACCGACGAGAGGAACTCTGGGCATTATCGAGGCGCGTTTGTGGCCGCACCTACGCCGATCAGCGGCGATGATTCGTGCCAATGAGCCGGGGGCGGAGGGGCAGCAAAGCCACGATTAGCGTTGGCGCGCAAGTCTTGCCGCCAGTGACCCTACCGCGCCGGCATAACCGAACCGGCGCAGGTAAAGGCAAACGTTTCCGGGAGCATCAACAAGTCAGGCAAGTGGTCAAGGACAGGATCCGCGGCTTAAACTCAAGCAGGCATAATTCCATGACGATTGCAGGATACCGGGCTCCACCAGCGCCGCTATTCCGCGGGACTGTGATATAAACCGATGATTAGCATGCCATTCATGAGTCCGGCGGGGACGACCTGGATACCACACGCGCGAATCAAATCGATTGGCAATCCCGCCCGCATACGTTATTTTGTGAGCCCGGCATGCGTTATATCCGCACATTTTCCGAACTGGGGATGCAGGATGTTCCTCTGGTCGGGGGCAAAAACGCTTCCCTCGGTGAGATGTTTCGTCACCTGAGCGCCGAGGGGGTGCGGGTGCCCGGCGGATTTGCCACCACCGCGGAAGCTTACCGTCATTATCTCGAGCACAACGGTCTCACCGAACGCATCCGCGAGCGCCTGCGACCGCTCGATACCCGCAATCTCTCCGAGCTCGAAAAAGCCGGCACCGAAATCCGCCGCTGGATCCTGGAGGCTACGATTCCGCCGGACCTTGCCGAAGAAATTGCCACGGCCTACGCTGATCTCGCGCGCGAATACGGCTCCGAGCCGGATGTCGCGGTGCGCAGTTCCGCCACGGCCGAGGACCTGCCGACCGCCTCCTTCGCCGGGCAGCAGGATACATTCCTTAATATACGTGGCGCGAAGCAGTTGCTGGTCGCGTGCCAGCGCGTTTTTGCCTCGTTGTTCAACGATCGCGCGATTTCCTACCGCGTGCATCAGGGGTTTGCCCACGAGCATGTCGCGCTTTCCATCGGGGTGCAGAAGATGGTGCGTTCCGACATCGGCTCCGCCGGTGTGATGTTTACCCTCGATACCGAGACGGGTTTCCGCGACGTGGTTTTCATCACCGCGTCGTATGGCTTGGGCGAAAACGTGGTGCAGGGGGCGGTGAACCCGGACGAGTTTTATGTGTTCAAGCCGACGCTGGCGGCCGGCAAGCGCCCGATACTCAAGCGCCAACTCGGCAGCAAAGCGATCAAGATGGTCTATGCGCAGGACGCCGCCGACGGTGTTTCGACACGAAATGTCACCGTGCCGGATGCCGAGCGCGTCTGTTTCTCCTTGACCGACGACGAGGCGCTCGAGTTGGCGCGCTTCGCCGTGAAAATAGAGGAACATTATTCCGGACAGGCCGGGCGCGACATGCCCATGGACATCGAATGGGCCAAGGACGGGGCGGACGGAAAACTCTACGTGGTGCAGGCGCGCCCGGAGACGGTGCGGGCGCATGAGTCGCGCAACGATTACGAGGTGTATTACCTGGAATCGCGCGGCAAAGTGCTGGCGTCCGGCAAAAGCGTCGGTCGCCGGATCGCCACCGGCATCGCTCGCGTCATTGAGCGAGCCGAAGATATGGGGCGATTGCGCGCTGGCGAGGTGCTCGTCACCGACATGACCGACCCCGACTGGGAACCGGTGATGAAAACCGCCGCCGCCATCGTTACGAACCGCGGCGGCCGCACCTGCCACGCGGCGATTATCGCGCGCGAACTCGGCATCCCCGCGGTCGTGGGCTGTGGCGATGCCACGGCGGTGATTCGCGGTGGCACGGCGGTCACGGTCAGCTGCGCTGAAGGCGACACCGGCCAGGTCTACGATGGCAAGCAGCCGTTCCGTGTCGAGAAGATATCTCTCGACAGCGCGCACCGTCCGCGCACCAAGATCATGATGAACCTGGCGAACCCGGATCAGGCGTTCGAACAGTCGTTTCTGCCGAACGACGGCGTCGGTCTTGCCCGCCTTGAGTTCATCATCAATCACAGCATCCAGGTGCACCCGCGCGCGCTGCTGGAATACGACCAGCTCGACAAGGACGAACAGCAGCACATCGATCGCCTCACGGCCGGTTACCGCGACCGACGCGACTACTTCATCAGGCGGCTGGCCGAGGGGATTGCCGTCATCGGCGCGGCGTTCTATCCCAAGCCCGTCATCGTCCGGCTGAGCGATTTCAAGTCCAACGAGTATGCCTCGTTGTTCGGAGGCAGCCGGTTTGAGCCCAAGGAAGAGAACCCCATGCTCGGTCTGCGCGGCGCCTCGCGCTATTACTCGGAATCGTTCCAGGAAAGTTTCGCTCTGGAGTGCGCGGCGCTGAAACAGGTACGGGAGGAAATGGGGCTCACGAACGTGACGGTGATGATTCCGTTCGTGCGCAGCGTCGAGGAGGCGCAGCGCGTGCTGGCGGCGATGGGTACGCATGGCCTCGAGCGCGGAAAGGCGGGGTTGAAGGTGTATCTCATGTGCGAAATTCCAGCGAACGCGATTCTGGCCGAGGAATTTCTGCAGCATCTCGACGGCTTTTCCATCGGTTCGAACGACCTGACCCAGCTGACCCTGGGCGTGGATCGCGATTCAGGTTTGCTCTCCGGGTTTGACGAGCGCAATCCGGCGGTATTGAAATTGATGGAATCGGCCATCCGCGCGGCTCGCAAAATGGGCAAATACGTCGGCATTTGCGGACAGGCGCCCTCGGACTATCCCGAAATTACCGCCTGGCTGGTGCGTCAGGGCATAGAATCCATTTCACTCAATCCTGATAGCGTGATCCCCATGACGCGCGTGGTGCTGGAAGCGGAGCAGGGGCATAAATGAACGCGAACCCGCGCGTGGGCGAACCAGCTGCATACTGGCGTCGCACGTGCGCTGCCAGTATGATCCCGCCCAACGTACCGCCAATCGCAAACCTTGAATTTCCGTGAGAATCAAATTATGAATCGTATCTTGTTGTCTCTTTTGTCGGGTTTCGTCTTTTCCGTTCCCGCCTTTACCGGCGAGGCCGACACGAATCAGGTGAAAGCGGAGCTCGTCCGCGCGTTTCCCGAACTTTCGGGAGCGACGGTCAAGCCGGCGCCGGTACCGGGCCTGTACCAGATCGAGCATGATGCGCAGGTCTTCTATACATCGCACGACGGCAAATATCTTTTCATGGGCGATCTGGTGGACGTGGATGCGCGCACCAGCCTGACGGAAGCGCGCCGAGCGGAACTGCGCGTGCAGATGCTCAACGCAGTTGGTGAAAAGGACATGATCGTGATCGGGCCGGAAAAACCGAAGCGCACGCTGACGGTTTTCACCGATGTCGATTGTCCTTATTGCGCCAAGTTTCACCTCGACGTGCCCGCTCTCAACAAAGCGGGCGTCAAAGTGCGCTACTTGTTCTATCCGCGTGCCGGCATCGGTTCGGAGAGTTACAAGCGCGCGGTCGCGGTGTGGTGCGCCAATGACCGCGTGAAGGCGATCGGTGTCGCCAAAGCCGGGGGAAAGCTCGACATGAAAACCTGTCCGAATCCGGTCGAGCACGATTATCAACTGGGCCAGCGTCTGAGCGTGGAAGGGACGCCGACGATTTTTCTCGACGATGGAAAGAAATTGCCGGGCTACGTGCCGGCGCCGCGCCTGTTGGTCCTGTTGGGACTCAAAGGAGCACCGGCGACGCCGTGAGGCGCCAATAACACGGAGCGGGGATGCCTACGGGAACCACGACGCAGGAACAGGATTGGGAAAAACTGCGCGATCAGTTGCGCGACAACGAACGCATCTGGTCCGGTTTTCGACAGATCGAAGTACGGATGATCGGTTCGCATTCGCTCACGGAACTCATCCGCATCATCACCCAGGGCATCCCCCAGACGTTTCCCGGAATCGATTGCGTGACGCTTGCGTGCGTCGACCCGGAATACGAGATGACGCGGCTGCTTGAAAACGGCGAGGAACCCGACTCCAGACCCAAGCCTTTCATGGCCATTCCGCGTGAGTCGCTGGACGCAATATTCACCCGTCCCTGGCGGCCGCGACTCGGTGCGCCGGATGAACTTCTGCACAAGCATCTCTTTGGCGGGCATCCATGCGCCGCCGGTTCCGTGGCGCTTGCCCCGCTGATACGACGTGGCGAGCTGATCGGCAGCCTCAATCAGGGTAGTCGTGACCCGGGCCACTTCGTGCCGGACATCGCCACTGACCTGCTGGAGCATCTGGCCGCGGTGGCGGCGCTTTGCGTCGATAACGCGGTGAACCAGGAGAGGCTCAAGCTCGACGGTCTGACCGATCCCCTCACCGGTGTTTCCAATCGCCGGTTCTTCGGGCGCCGTTTGGCCGAAGAGGTGGAGCGCTGGGCGCGCCAGGCCGGACCCTTGGTGTGCATGCTGGTTGACGTGGATTTTTTTAAACAGGTGAACGACCAGTACGGTCATCAGGTGGGCGATCGGGTGCTGCGGCAGATCGCCAGTCTCCTCGGCCAGGATCTGCGCGGCAGCGACGTGCTAGCGCGTTATGGCGGCGAGGAGTTCGTGCTGCTGCTTCCGGGCACGACGGCGGCGCAGGGCGCGGCGATCGCCGAACGGCTGCGTTCCAATATCCAACACAGCGCCTTCGTCATCCCCGAAGGGGTCGACCTGGACGTAACCGTGAGCATCGGCATGGCCTGCCTGGAGCCGGGTGTCGATTCCTATGGCCCGGATCCCGCCGGCCGGCTGTTCCAGCAGGTGGACGCGGCACTCTACGCGGCGAAACAGTCGGGACGCAATCGTGTGGTGCAGGCGGATCACTCCTGATCTCTATACCGGTGATATTTCCACGATCCCGCGGCAAGCGGTGAAAAGCAGCAGTAGCCGCACTTTTTTTTGCGGCCAAAGATGACGCGCTCCGGCGCCGTATTGGCGCATCTGTTCGACGAAATCACGCGCCTGGTGCGGAATACTCTCGGCGGTGGCACCCGCATGGGTTTTGTAATCGATCAGTACGATTTCGCGTTCCCGCTCCACGAGCCGATCGATAACGCCGTAGACATCCTGACTGCCGTCGTGAAAAAGAATCGGAGCCTCATTGCGTGCCGTGCGATAGCGGCCTGGGTCGAATAAATCGCGCAGGGAAATGTCGTCCACCACGGCGCAGGCTTCGGCCCACCAGGCGCTGAACTCGGCGCCCGACATGCCGGCGCCGAATTCCTGCCGCAGGCGCTTTTCGGCAACGGAACGCGAACCGCTGTCGGCCAGACGTTCCAGCATGCGATGAATCATTACGCCGCGGCGTTGTCGCTCGGAGCGTGCACCACGCAAGCTCGTTATTTCTTCCTCGCCGACATCGTCGGTACGCCCCATCCGGCTTGGATTGAGCGTGCCGGCATCCGGCGGGAGCGGAATAGGCTTAGTCAATGCGGGATTCAGCGTTGATGTGTGTGTCGCTTGCGGCGCAGGTTCGCCGACGATGGGGGACGGTTCATTGAACGTGATCCTTCCGTGGACATTAGGAGTGGATGTGCCGGTCGCCATGACGAGTTCGAGACCGGCAGCGGCCGCTGCGCCGCTTTGCTCCGCGCGTAGCAGGCGTTTCTCGATAAACCCGTACCAGCCGCGACCCCCGCGACCCGCCTCGCAACCTGAAACGTAAAGCACCTGTCTGGGGCGCGTGAGTGCGACGTACAGCAGGTTCGCTTCCTCCCGCTGAACGGCGCGACGCTGTTCGTCCAGCAATACCAGAGTGACATCGTCGATGATTTCCTTCTTGCCGACGAGGTGGAAATGTCGGGGGCGTGTCTCGGACGCGGGCCAGTCGATCAGAGCGCGCACGCCGCGCGAGCGATCGCCGGTAGCCCGTGCGGCGTCCGCCAGAAAGACCACCGGCGCTTCCAGTCCCTTGGCGGCATGTATCGTCATGACGCGCACGCGCGGTTCACGATTCCAGGCGGGTTCCGCCGGCGATTCGGTGTCATCTTCCGCCCGTCGTTCGAGGTGCGCGAGAAAATGCGACAGGCTGGGATAGCGACCACTGTCTACCTCGAGCGCAAGCTCGAGAAATCGGTTGAGGTTGGCTTCCACGCGCGAGCGCAGATGCGGGGGGGCCGCGGCAACATATCGCGCGATAAGATTTCCATCGTGGTAAATCTTATCGAGCAGGTCTTGCACCGGGATGCGGTCTGCCAGGCGGCGCCAGCGCTCAAGCAAGGATTGCGCGCGCGTGAGTGGTTCATCCGTCGCTTGTCCGGACAGGCGCGTCAGTCTTTCATGCCACGGGCCTGGAGCGCTCTGCGCGAGCCGCGTGAGGTCGGTGTCGGTGGCGGCGAAAATCGGCGCACGCAGGGAAACGGCCAGCGCCAGGTCGTTGTACGGCTCGATCAGCGCGCGAAGCAGTTGTATCAAGTCGCGAATCTCGAGGGATTGCAAGAATGCGCCGCGACCGGTCCCGATGTACGGAATTCCGGCACGCCGCAGCGCTTCTTCATAGAAGCCCGCATGCGCGCGGTCGCGCAGCAGGATCATGACGTCACCGCCGTGAAGCGGGCGAACCGAATCCTTGTCGACGATGGGGGAGCCGAGCAGTTCCCTGATTTTGCCGGCGATGAGATCCCCTTCGGAACGATAGCGCGTGTCTTCCTCCATCTGCCGCGGTCGTTCCAGCGGGTTGCGCCACGTCGCTTCCGCTTCGCATTCCGCACGGTTATTTCGCGCAATCAATGGCAGTAGCTCGGCCCGTCCCCAAAGTCGCTCGTGGCGGGTATCGTGCAGACGGAAGTCCTGCAGGGCAAAATCCCGTTCCGCATCGTGGTTTTCCTCGCCGGCGCCGTGGAAAACGAGATTGACGAATCGGATAATCGCGGGCGAAGAGCGCCAGGAGATATGCTGCGCGAATGTGCGCGCCTGCGCGTGTTGTTCCAGCCAAAGGCGCGCGGCATGGAAAAGTCTGGGGTCGGCGCGACGGAAGCCGTAAATGGATTGCTTCTGGTCACCGACGAGGAAAACGCTGCGCCGGCGTTCCGGGTCACCGGCCACGATTTCTTCCATGAGCGGTTGCAGCAGTCGCCATTGCGTCGGATTGGTGTCCTGAAACTCATCCACGAGCAGGTGATCGATTCTTTGGTCGAGCTTGTATTGCACCCATTCTGCATGCCGGCTGCGGTTCAGAAGACGATAGGTTTTCCATTCCAGATCGTTGAAGTCCAGTAATCCGCGTTCGGCCTTGAGGCGTTGAAATTCCTCGAGCCATGCCTGGCCGCAGGCATACCAGGCGCTGGAGAGCCGGAGCGTCCGCTGGCGATCGGCAAGTGTTTGTGCCGCGCTGTATTTCGCCGCCACCTCCTGATGAAGCGTGGCCAGTTCCCGTGCGCGATCGGCGCCGATTTTCCCGATCAGCGTCGATGTGACTTTCATTTGACGGATGTCACCGCCGGCGGTGAAGAAAACGCCACCGATCTCATCAAAAGCGCGCTCGACCGGGATATCCGTCGACAACCCGCGCGTCAGTTTTCCGATCAATCGCTGATTGGTAGCCGTGGGATGTCCGGCCAGCACGTCGCGGTAGCGGGCGAGCATTGTCCGGATGCTCGCGTCCTGGATGAAATCGGCGGCAGGGTCGGCTTCTTCATTCACGCAAAGTGTTTTTTTGAGTCGCGAGACCGCGGCGGCTACCGGATCGGAGTCGTTTTCGGTATAAGCCCACCAGTCGCCACGGTGCCACAGAAATTCGTTCAGAGCCTGGCGCGTATTGGAGGGACTGCCGTGCTCCCTGAGCAGTATGTCCATCGCCCGTGCCGGGATACTGTCTCGTTTTCGGTTGATTTTTCTGTCGAGCGCGATCCACGCGGTTTCCTCCAGCTCCGCGGTTGTCTCGAGGAGTTCGAAATTCGGCGGAACCTCCGCCTCGAGCGGAAAGCGGCGCAGGATTTCCTGGCAAAAGGCATGGAAGGTGGTGGCGCGCAGGGCGTGAATCGCGCCCAGATGCGTTTCGTACAGCCTGCGCGCGGTTTCGCGTGCCTGGATATCCGGCACGACGCCGATCTGCGCCAGCTGAGTCGCCAGTACCGCGTCATCGCCGCTGGCAAACGCGAACAGCCGCTCCGTGACCCGCTGACGGATTTCGCCGGCCGCCTTGCGCGTGAAGCTGATGGCGAGAATCGCTCCGGGTGCACTGCCGGCGAGCAACAAGCGCAAGATCCGGCTGGTCAGCAGCCAGGTTTTTCCGGTTCCAGCGGCGGCCTGGACCACGGCATTATTTTCCGGCGCAGTGGCGAGCGATATGTCGATCATGATGGTTGTCAGCCGGTTTCATCCGGCGGTCGAAAATAATTGATAACTCTATGTAAATAAATGAAAATACGTTGCCGGCCGCCATTAAGTCCGTGACTTGCAAGTTGGTTTGCCCGGCCTATAGTGAAACTGTGGCAGGGAAGCGAATAGGGATGTGTCACTGCCAACATGGGAAGTCGACATGGAAGTAGCCGTAGATGCAAGGACCGCGTCTCGGGCATGCAGGTGATTCGTAAATAGTATCCAAAGGCGGCCATGAAAGGCCGCCTTTCTATTTTCATGGGTGCTTTGCCGATGTGCCGGCCGGCGGCGGTTGTACCCACATTTCCCGCCGACACAAGCCCTCCATATCGCAGATTTTGCACGTTTCCGCATCGCCCCACGCGGGCAGGGGCGCTTCTTCATCAAGAAGTTTCTTAAGCAGGATCAAACGCTCCCGGACCGCCGCGCGCAGTTGTGTGACCATACTGCTTTCCAGCACGACCTTCTCCGAGACCTCGCCATCCTGCAGCGAAAGAAACAGGGACTGAGCGATATTCTCCTCATCAAGCAGCAATGCATAAAACGGAAGCTGGATTTTTTCATTTCGCATCACGAGATCCTGGTGCGGGACCGCACCGGTTTTGTAGTCGATCAGACCGACACCGTCGGCGCAGCGATCGATTCGATCGATGCGTCCGGCGATGGTCACGCATACGCCTTCCCCGCAGTGTTCGCGTTGTTTTTTCAGTTCGGTCGCCTGCACTTTCCAGCGCACGGACCGCTTGCGCTCCCACTCGAGATATGCGGGGATGCATTTCTGCCAGCGGTATAGCCACGCGCGGGCAATAAAGCGACGTCGCAGGTCGACGGAAAATACGGCCTGCGAGATTTCCTCCAGCATGGTTTCTGCCGCCGTCGTGGTGGTTTCGTCGAGCGGCTGCCGCCATGGCCCTGGCAGACCTGGTACACCGGTATGGAACGCCTCGAGAATCCGGTGGATGTATTTTCCGAAATCGGACTTGTCGATCTCCTCGCGCACCTCCTTTTCCGGGGCCAGGCCAAGTCCGCAAGCGGCGAAGAACTGGTAGGGACAGTCGATCAAACGTTGATGGTCCGTAGCCGAGAGCACGGGCGGTAGCAGGGCTGCCGGCAGGCGCGCCGCGGGCGGTTCTAACGGCGACGACAACGGTGCCTCCCGATTCGTGATCAACGCTTCGGGCTGGCGCACGAGCCACTCGAGCTCAGGATCGTTGAGCGGACGATCGTATGCCAACTCATGAAAAGAGCGCAGCTGCTCCACCCAGGGGCTGGGTGCCAGCCTTTCGCCTTCGCGTTCCGCGCGCAGGGTGACCACGACGCGCGGCGCTGCCTCCAGGAGGCGGCGGAAATCGTGAAATTTCGATGCGTAGCGTCGGGCGAGCGATGGTAAACCAAGCTCGGCGCGTATCATGTCGTTGAAATATGGCGGAGCGCCAACGCTGCCTGGAAGATGTTCCCGCAAACACCCGGCGATAATGAGCCCGTCATAGTGATACAGGCGACTTTCCGCGAAGCCCATGAGTTCGACGCCGCGCCCCTTCATCGGTGGATGGAACCGGCACTGTTCCATCTTGCGTTTCAACCATTGATGGAATTCGGTCCACGAAAGCCGCAAGCCGCTGTGGACAGCCGCCACGCGCATTTCCTCCAGAACCGCCAGCAGTTCGCGTCCGGCGTCGTCTTCTTCGAACCCGGCGGTCAGGCCGAGTTTCGCCAGGCTATCATGCAGCGCTCTCAGAAAGTCCAGTGCCGGTTTGGGATGTCCATGAATCAATTCGGTCAAGGTCGCCGCTGCCGCTTTTACACCTGCTAGGAGCCGTTTCAGGGCGTTAACCGAATCGCCGCCGGTATCGACTTCCAATTCAGCGCCGCCGTCTAGGGCAAACAGGTAGCTGTCGAGACCGGCGCTAATGTTGCGTTCACGCACGAAATATGTTTCAAACGGCGGCACCAGGCGGTCGATCTTGGCGCGCCCCAAGTCGAGCTGCAGGAACGGCGATTTAAGCAAATCCAGGAACGGACCATGCGCGAATTGTTGCTCCAGGCATTCCAACCACCGTGCCAGCGCTGTGGCGGCGCTGGTGGTGGAAAGCGTCCAGCCACCAGCGTCCAACAGTACGACGTTGGCGCGTTCCAGGAGTGCGCGCACGCGCCGCGCCAACTTGCGGTCGCTGGTGACGATGCCGATGTCACGGTGACTCTGCAACAGCCAGCGGCGCACCTGCAAATCGATCGCGCGCGCTTCGGACTCGGCATCCGCCGCTTCGTGGACGGTCAAGCGCCCAATCGCTGGACTCGCGGGCGTCGCGGTTCGCTGGTCTCGCGCTCGTTGTGGCAGCGAATTCGCATTATGCGCATACGCGTGATTCAGAAATAGCGCGTAGGCGTCAGATAGTGTCGGTACTTCGGGCGTAATATTTAGTTCGCGCCACTGACGCGCCACGGGATCGTCCCGTCCCTCGATGCCGTGCCCCTGCAGCACCAGGGTGAGGCAGCCTTGCGCCTGCAATGTTTTTATCCATTCGAGTTCAACGCGCGTGAACTCGGTGAATCCGGCGAGATAGAGATGGGAATCGCGTGGCAATTCGTTGAGACTGCGTTGCAGTCCGTCGGTAATCTGGAGCGGTGGGTCCTGCCAATGGTTTTTCGCCAGCCGCGCGCGCCAGGCGACCCACAACGCGTGCACCAACCGGGCTTCATCGATGAAGGGCGAGGCCTCGTCCATTTCCACCGGCAGATTTTTTGAAACCTGAAGTCGAAATTTGCTCGGCGCGTCCGGGAGCCGACATGCCTGTCGTGTTAGCTCGTCGAAAAGTGACAGCAGGCTGTCGACCAGCGGCCAAGCATCGTATTGACGACTCCAAACGGAAAACTCGCCGAGCAGATCGTTCAGCAGGACCTCGCGCGCCGTTTGAGTCAGGGGCTGCTGGTTCTCGCTGGAATAACGGAGTGCCCACGTCGTTAACATACCGACATAGGGTGGCAGCAACGCGGTGTGCCCGCCGAGCGCGGCCTGTTTCAGCAGAATCCGGCGGAAACGCGCGACGGCGCCGGAGTAGGAGAACAAAACGAACTGTTGACTCAGATCCGGCAGCTGGTCGTGATGCCGTTCAAGCAGGAGCTGGGCGAGATAACGTAGCGGATCGTCTCCGTAGGGGACCAGATGGACCGCCGTATCAGCGCTCAAGGTACTTGAGTTTGTCGGGCTTGTCGTCCCATTCGGCGGCGTCCGGAGGTTCCGGCTTCTTCTCTGTCAAAACCGGCCACTTTTTGGCGAGTTCGGCGTTGATCTGAAGGAACTGCTTCTGGTCCTCGGGCACATCGTCTTCGGCGAAGATGGCGTTTACCGGGCACTCGGGGACGCACAGAGTGCAGTCGATACACTCATCCGGATCGATTACCAGGAAATTCGGCCCCTCGTGAAAGCAGTCTACGGGGCAGACCTCTACGCAGTCGGTATATTTGCAGCGGATGCAG
>DASPRK010000137.1:0-3595 GCA_035624495.1 Methylomirabilis sp. (SeqCode)
AGCGGATTCAAGCGGTCGCCGAAAATGAGATTGAACAGCTTCTCCAGGCGCAGGAACAGCCACTGACCCGCCAGCCGGACAAATTGCATGAGGACGTTCTCCCGGAACCACGAATCGAAGGCGCGTTATTCGTAACAAGCAGGCGCGCGGACAGCCTTGATGCAGGTCAACGCCGCGGCAAAGCGGCGCGGAAATCATGGTTATTGCTGTCACGATCACAGCGCGACTTCGAGTGAAGCGAATTGACGCCCGCATCGGCCATGCGCTAGGTTAACCCTCCTTTACACATGCCTTTGGAGGCGAGGTGGCGAAAAAATCCAGCAACCTTCCCGACTTCGAAGCCGCGCTGGCGGAGCTGGAAAAGATCGTGGAAAAAATGGAGTCCGGCGAGCAATCGCTGGAGGAGGCGCTCAAATCGTTTCAGCGCGGCATCGAACTCGCGCGCGCCTGCCAGCAGGGTCTCAAGGATGCCGAACAGCGCGTGGAAAAACTGGTGAGCAAGAACGGCGAACTCGCCACCGAACCGCTGAAGAACGAAGACGAGTAAGACTACGTTGTCCTCCTTTCCCGACCGCCTGCGTCGCCTGCAACAGCGGGCGGAACGCGCCCTCGATGCGCGCTTGCCCGCCGCCGGCACCGCGCCCGCGCATCTGCACGAAGCGATGCGTTACGCCACGCTCGACGGCGGCAAGCGCGTGCGCGCGAGTTTGGTCTACGCCACCGGCGAGGCAGTCGGCGCACCGGACGCGGCGCTCGATGCGCCGGCCTGCGCGGTGGAACTCATCCACGCGTACTCGCTGGTGCACGATGACCTGCCGTCCATGGACGATGACGACCTGCGTCGCGGCAAACCGACCTGTCACAAGGCCTACGACGAAGCCACGGCGTTGCTCGCCGGCGACGCGCTGCAGTCGCTCGCCTTCGAACTGCTGTCCACCGAACCGACGCTGAGCGCGGCGCAACGCCTGCGCATGATCGCGCTGCTGGCGGGGGCAGCCGGTTCGCGCGGCATGGCCGGGGGCCAGTCGGTTGACCTGGCGGCAGCCGGCAAGTCGCTCGCGCTCGCTGAACTCGAGGACATGCATCGGCGCAAAACCGGCGCCCTGATCCGGGCCGCGGTATTGCTCGGCGCCTACGCCCGCGAAGACCTGGACAGCGCCAGGCTGAAGGCCCTCGACGAATACAGCCGCGCCATTGGCCTGGCGTTCCAGATCACCGACGATATTCTGGACGTCGAGGGCGTGACCGAAACGCTCGGGAAAAAACCGGGGGTGGATCGCGATCGCGGGAAAGCCACGTACGCCTCGCTCCTGGGGCTGGCCGAAGCCAAGGCCCGGGCCAAAACCCTGCACCGGCATGCCCTCGAAAGCCTGGCGCCTTTGGGGGATAATGGCGGTCTGCTGGCCGAGATGGCCAGCTTTATCATCGAACGCCGCCAATGAGCAAGAAACCTCCACGCGACCGCCGCCTGCTCGAGACTATTAATAGTCCGGAAGACCTGCGACGCCTGGCGGAAGACGACCTGCCCGGTCTGGCGCAGGAGATCCGCACCTTTTTGATCGAATCCGTCTCGCGCACCGGTGGACATCTGGCCGCCGGCCTCGGCACCGTCGAGCTGACTCTGGCGCTGCATTACGTTTTCAACACCCCCGAGGACCGGCTCGTATGGGATGTCGGTCACCAGACATACCCGCACAAGATTCTCACCGGGCGGCGCGACTATATGCAGACCCTGCGCCAGGCGCGCGGTATTTCCGGGTTTCCCAAGCGCGAAGAGTCCGAATTCGACACCTTCGGCGTGGGACATTCGAGCACCTCGATTTCGGCGGCGCTCGGCATGGCCGTGGCCGCGGCCCGCACCGGAGCCGACCGCCAGGTGGTCGCGGTGATCGGCGATGGTGCGCTTTCGGGCGGACAAGCGTTCGAGGCGCTCAACAACGCCGGCAACATGGACGCCAACCTGGTGGTGATCCTCAACGACAATGACATGTCGATTTCGCCGAACGTCGGCGCGATGTCGCAGTATCTGGCGCGCATTCTCTCGGGCAAGGTCTACAGCCACATGCGCGAGGGTTCCAAGACCGTGCTTTCGACCATCCCGCCGATGTGGGAACTGGCCAAGCGTGTGGAAGAACACATGAAGGGCATGGTCATGCCGTCGACGCTGTTCGAAGAACTCGGCTTCAACTATTACGGCCCGATCGACGGCCACAATCTGCACGCGCTGCTGCGCACGCTACGTAACATCAAAAATCTCAAGGGCCCGCGCTTCCTGCACGTGGTCACGCGCAAGGGCAAGGGTTACAGGCCGGCCGAGGGCGATCCGTGCGTGTATCACGGCGTCACGCCGTTCGATCCCACGACCGGCAAGATGGAAAAGAAGCCCTCGGGCAAGACCTACACCCAGGTGTTCGGCGAGTGGCTGTGCGACATGGCGGCGCGCGACGTGCGCCTCGTCGGCATCACCCCGGCGATGCGCGAGGGCTCGGGCCTGGTGCAGTTCTCCGAGCGCTTCCCGAACCGCTATTTTGACGTGGGCATCGCCGAGCAGCACGCGCTCACCTTCGCCGGCGGCCTGGCCTGCGACGGCATGAAGCCGGTGGTGGCAATCTACTCCACGTTCCTGCAGCGCGGTTACGATCAGCTGATTCACGACATCTGCCTGCAGAACCTGCCGGTCCTGTTCGCGATCGACCGCGCCGGCCTGGTAGGTCCGGACGGACCGACGCACCACGGCGCCTTCGATCTCACTTACCTTCGCTGCCTGCCGAACCTAACGGTGATGGCGCCGGCGGACGAAAACGAGTGCCGCCATATGCTCTACACCGGTTTTATGCTGAACGGGCCGGCGGCAGTGCGTTACCCGCGCGGCAGCGGCCCGGGCGTGGCCGTCGAACCGGAACTGCGAACGCTGCCCGTCGGCAAGGCCGAGATCCGGCGCGAGGGAAAACGCATCGCCCTGCTCGCCTTCGGCAGCATGGTGGCCCCGGCACTCGAGGCCGGTGAAGCGTTCAACGCCACCGTGGTCAACATGCGCTTTGTCAAACCGCTGGATGAAGAGCTGGTGCGGAACCTCTCGCAGAGCCACGAACTGCTCATCACGATCGAGGAGAATGCCGTGGCCGGCGGTGCCGGCAGCGCGGTGAACGAATGCCTGGCTGCCGCCGGATTGACGCCGCGCGTGGTCAACCTGGGTCTGCCGGACCGCTTCGTCGAGCACGGCGATCACAAGCAACAGCTGGCCCAGTGCGGACTGGACGCGGCCGGCATCCGTCGGACAATTCTGCGATATGTGTCCGCGGGTCTGCCGGTGCATCAGGAATCCGCTTAATCTTGACTGGAACACTCAACTACTCCATCATTGGCGGCCGAATCATTTAGGCAAGCGAAGAGAAGCCTCATGAAACTCAAGAGCAAGACCCAACCAGTGGAGATCGCCGACGTCCAGAGCACCCCGGACCTGCGCCATCTCCCGATCGACAAGGTCGGCATCAAGGACATCCGCCACCCGGTGCTGGTGAAAGATCGTTCCCAGGGCGTGCAGCATACGATCGCGAATTTCAACATGTTCGTGGAACTGCCGCACAACTTCAAG
>DASPRK010000144.1:0-4147 GCA_035624495.1 Methylomirabilis sp. (SeqCode)
ATACAGCGGCAAACACATAGTTGCCAACGACGACAACTACGCCCTAGCGGCTTAATCCCCGCTAGTCTTTCACCTACGTTTCGCCTGTGGGCCGGGATGAAAGATCGATTACACAGGATCGCGCCGGCTCGTGCCTGTTGAAACGGCGTTAAATCCAAGCAGGCTAAGCTCTGCAGCGGTCCTGTCTGCCGGAACACGCGGAGTCAAATTGAAGACAGACTACGCATGTAGAACTAGAGCTGTAGGGCTTGCGGACGCGAGTTCGATTCTCGCCACCTCCACCACAGCAAAGCAAAAGGCCGCCTCGCGCGGCCTTTTGCTTTGCTGATGCATGCAGTGCAGAGATCGAACTCGCGTAGCGAGTTCGACGCGATATGCCGGGAGCAAATCCGAACGTCGCAAAGCGGCGGCCCCGAAGGGGCGAGGCGCAGGGATGCGCCGAGCAATCCTCGCCATCTCCACCATTAACACTAAAGGGCGCCATCCGGCGCCCTTTAGTGTTAATGGTGCCTGAAAAGCGGCGAAAATGAGAACTCGCGCAGCAGGCTCGCCAAAATTGTCTAAAACAATTTAGGACAGCGGAGCCCCGCGACGCGTTGAAACAGTCGAAAACATTCTGGGCCAATTTTCCGCTGTCGTCGAAACAGGTGAATGGTTGCCTTGCGCGATAACGGCGTCAGGCATAGTCGAACAGTCCCATGAAACCGTAATCCATGTGCAGCTGCATGTGACAATGAAACAGCGTCAGGCCCGGGTTGTCGGCGGTGAAATCGACCTCGATCTCCTGGTAGCCGCCGAGCATGACCACGTCCTTGATCACGCCCGCGGTGGGTTGGCCCGCGATCCGCGTGAGCTCGAAGCTGTGCCGGTGCAGGTGTAACGGATGGATGTCGTCGCTCGCGTTGCGCATGCGCAGCCGGTAACGTCGACCCTGGCGCAGGTGAAACATCGGTTCCATTTTCTCCATCGAGAACGCCACGCCGTTGATGGTCCACTCGTTGAAGCCGTGATCGGCGGCGTTGCGCTTGGCGAAGATCATCTCGATCACTTCATCTGGTGCCGGGACCGTACCGCCACGCCCACCGAAACGCGTGTAGTCCCAGCGATACGACTTGGGCGCGGCCCAGCGCGGCTTCCCGCTGTGGCCGGCGTACTCGACCACGACCCCCATCCCGCGGTTGCGGTCGTCGTCGCTCAGATCACCCAAGACCCACGCACCGGGGTGCTTCATGTCGACGATCGCCGACACGCGCTCGGCGGTGCCGATCCAGAGCACCGGTACGTCGACCGGCGTCGGCACCGGGTTGCCGTCGAGCGCGACGACCTTGAACGTGTGCTTGGGCAACGCGAGGCTGCGGATCTCGGTGGCACTGCCGTTGACAAAGTGAAACAGCACCCGCTCGCCGGGCTTCACGCGGATCGGCTCGCCGTGTCCGAGCATGCGCCCGTTGACCGAAAACAGCCGGTAACCGACTTCATATCCGTGCGGCATGCCCTTGGCGAGCGAAGTTTTCATCGCGGCTTCGCCCTCCTCCTCGAGCCGTTTAACTCGCGCGCCGGGCGCGAGGATATCCATCGCCATGTCGCCGCCCCGGCTGAAGAACGGTTCGAACTCCTTGAGCACCAGGAACACTTCGCGGTCATAGGCGCCGGCCTCGTGCTTCGGCTCGATGTACACGGGCCCGACCTGGCCGCTGTATTGCCCGGCGTGCAGATCGCGGCCGGCGCGCACATGGGTGTGATAGAATCGAAAGCCGGCCGGACCGGGCGTGAAGGCGATACGGCGCATGCCGCGCGCAGGGATAAAGGGCGTACCCTCTTCGGCGGCACCGTCCACATCGACCGGAAGGAACTGGCCGTGCCAGTGCAACTGCTCCGGCGTGTCGCTGTCGTTGTGAATATCCACCACCACCCGTCGGCCTTCTTTGAATCGCAACAGCGGACCCGGGAACTGGCCGTTGTAGGTCGTGGTGGAAAGGATGCGGTCCGGTGCGAGCTCGATGAGTCCGGTGCCAATGCGGATCGTGTAGTCTGCGGGTGGTTCGGGCGACGTGTCTGCACCGCCGGCCGCGGCAACGGCGCGCATACCTTGCGTCATGGTCATGGCCGATCGCGCCGCGCCGGGGCGCGAGCCAAGAAGTGCCGTACCGGCGGCGACCCCGGCGAGCCTGAGGAAACGACGGCGGGTTGTACCACCGGTGGGCATGGCGACGGTCCTCAATATCGAATTCAGATATCGCTATTCAATCACAGTGATGGAGCCGCTTTCAAACCGTTGCCGCATGTCGCGTGACTAGACGCATAATCACACGGAACCCTGTATCGGTGGCCACAAGAGAACCAATTCCATCGGCAGCTCACGGCGTATTCCATTGAAAAACTCGAAAATCCTCCGAGCCGATTTCTCCGCTGTCGTTGATCGCATTCGAATGTTGGAAGTCGGTGAGATGCCGGGGCGCACCAGAGGCTTACCATGGCGAAATCGCCGCTGCGTTTCTATTCCCCCGTTTGATGGAGCGGTCAGGCACGCGGCGGCACGGGAGCCAGGCCATAGCGCGCCATGACCGCAAGGAGTTGCGCGTGGTCTGGCGGCCCACCAGCATTGACGACGTTGGCTACGTCGCGGAAGTACTGCGCGCCGATATCAGGAGTCAGAACAATGAGCGCGCGTGCGCTCTCATTGTGAGGATTGCTGAATTCGTGCACCGAGCCTCTGGGCGTACGCATCCAGTCACCCGGACGTAAATCCCGCGTAATGTTTTCGACCGAGTAACGCAACGTCCCCTCAAGAACGTAGACGCACTCTTCGTTGTTTAAGTGGCTGTGCGGCGGCGGAACATTCGATCCCGCCGGAACCGTCAATTCGAATACGCCCAGACCGGCGTGGGCAGCTCCGTCAATCAGATACCTGACTTCAAGCTGTCCAATTTTGACTGCTTCGGGCTGTGTCATTGTCATCCCCTCAGATAACGATGTACCGTGCGCCTAACGATCTCAAAAACGCGATATCACCATGCGAGGACGCTCAGTAGACCGCCATCTCAGGCGGCCTCCCAGCTAGCGCAGCCTCACTTCTTTGGCAAAACGTGCGGCGAGGAATGATGATGAGCGATACGCCATTCTCCGCCACGCTTGGTGACAAGCATGGTGAAGCGCGCCGGCGCTGGCACAGGTTTTCCGCCCGTCATTCGCGTAAACTCGTAAAAGCCCGTGACGACAACCGCGTTGTCATCGAGCACGATGGTGTGCCGTTCCTGAATCGCGTTCTTGTTGCCACTCCCCTTTAATTTCAATGCCGTGAAATAAGAGCGGATCGCGGCAGAGCCCACGGATATAACGGGACTTACGGTTCCGAGCAGAATCGCGTCCGGCCAATAGCTGTTTACTACGGCGTCCACGTCGTTGGCCGTATAGGCGGCCGACCAACGGTCGATCGCTGCATTGGCGTCTTCCGATGGGCCGGCGATTGCGACCGCGGATGACATCAACATCGGCGCTATCAAAACGAGCCGGGCAAATCGGGTCATTCTCGTTAGGCTCGGAATCAGGACCGTATCCATATCTTCCTCCTGGTGAGACACATCATGATGGGGTGGAGCCACCATGCGCACGTCCGGATGCATGGTTGCTCGATCGAACAAGATGGTGATGAAGTTGACTTGAAGCCCCGGGACGCCTTGTGCTGGTTTGTTGACGTCTCGATTAAATTCAGCCTACCCAATTACCGGTGCTAAGTCGAGACCGGGATCGACAACAACAATTCTTTTTTAAGGAAGGCTTAAGGAAGCGGACGGTACTCCAATTTGTCGGAACGTCCACGCAGGGTCGATAGCCGACTTTGACCGTTTTCATCGTCTGCGGCATTCGATTGAACCGCATACGGCCCGCAGCCGCTTCATCACCACGACAGCGAACCGAACCAGAAGCCCTCGTCCTTGTCCAGAAACTCGTCCACGGGCATGTAATGCGAACCGTCGCAGGAGAAAGTCAGTCCCACCATCCCATTGATCACGTTGAGGGAGCCGGAGCGCAGATAGATGTTTTCGTCCACCTCCCGCAGCATCTTGAATCGCTCGAACACCGGGCGCACAAGGCCTGAAGGCACGAGTGTCTGCTCCGGATAACGCCGGCTCGGATAAGCGAGACA
>DASPRK010000145.1:0-16745 GCA_035624495.1 Methylomirabilis sp. (SeqCode)
GCGTTGGCGGGATGCATGTCCTCCATCAGTTTCGCCGCGAACGGAACCGGCGCGGACAATGACAGAATACCGGCCAGGCGCTCGGTGTAGCGCAATCCGGTTTGCAACGCGATCGCCCCGCCCTGCGAAAACCCTGCGAGAACGATCCGCCCGGCGGGGATACCCCGTCCTATTTCATCTGCGATAAAACCTTGCAGGATTCGTTCCGATTCGCGGATATGTTCGGCGTTCTGCTCCAACCCGCGTTCGCTCATGGCGATGTCATACCAGGCGCGCATGACAAAACCGCCATTGATGGTAACGGGCCGGTAGGGCGCATGCGGAAACACGAAGCGCCACGCCGTTTGCGGTGGTAGATGCAGTTCGGGAATGAGCGCTTCGAAATCATGACCATCCGCGCCCAATCCATGCAGCCAGATGATGCAGGCGTCCGGTCCGCGTCCGGTCTCGACCACGACCGGTGCTTCGTCCTGGGGTCGGGTGTCCACGCGTGGAATCAGTCTTCGCCGCGATAAATGCAACCGGCGGTACAGGTCTCGCGTACCACGACCTTGGACAAAGCGGGCAGCGTGGGCTTCAGCCGGCGCCAGATCCAGCGCGCAAGATGCTCGCTGGTCGGATTTTCCAGTTCCTCGATTTCGTTCAGGTAATGATGATCCAGCTGTTCATAGAGCGGCTGGAACGCACGGCTAAGATCGGCGAAATCCATGATCCAACCGGACTGATCCTCTACCGGACCGGTGACGTGAATCTCGATCCGGAAAGAATGGCCGTGCAAGCGCCGGCATTTGTGATTCTCCGGCACGTTCGGAAGGCGGTGCGCGGCTTCGAGCGTGAAGATCTTGAATATATCCACGAAATCGACCAGCTGGAAATAACCTGACAAGTTTAACGGATTTTTGCCGGACGCGGAAACCACCGCGTCGCAGCATCCTGAGCATGGAGCTAGAATAAGCGCGCCATTTCAATTCGTTCCACGCACCGCCCGCGCAAGAAAAATCATGAATCAAGCATCTCTGCCCCTGATCCTCGAGCCTGCGGAACTTGAAAAACATCTCGGCGCCGAGAGCCTGCTGATCGTGGATCTGAGCCGACCGGAAATCTACGCCCAGGCCCATGTTCCCGGGGCGGCGCACCTCGATTACGCGCAGATCGTCGTCGCCCGCCCGCCGGTGATGGGCGCGCTGCCGAACGACGATCAGCTGAGCGGCGTTCTCGGTTCCATCGGCATGACGCCGGAAATCCATGTCGTGGCCTGCGACGACGAAGGCGGCGGGCGCGCTGCGCGTCTGCTGTGGACTTTGGACGCGATCGGCCATCCGCATTACTCCCTGCTCAACGGCGGTCTGCAGGCGTGGATCAATGAACGGCATCCGGTCAACGCCGAACCGGCGCGACGACCGCGCCGTTCCTACCCCGTGAGCTTCCGTGGCGGCGCGGTCGCGGACAGAAACTACATCCTCGATCGTATAGGCGACCCGAACGTGGTGATCGTGGATGCGCGCACGCCGGCGGAATTCCGCGGCGAGGATCGCCGTGCCGAGCGCGCCGGTCACATTCCGGGGGCGGTCAACTTCGATTGGGTCATCGAGATCGACCGCACCCGCAACCTGCGCTTGAAACCGGCGGAGGAATTACGACGGGCACTGTCAAGATTGGGGGTGACGCCGGACAAGGAAATCATCGCCTACTGCCAGACACATCACCGCTCGGCGCATACTTATATAACACTGAAGAGCCTCGGCTATCCGCGCGTGCGCGGGTATCCCGGCTCCTGGTCGGAATGGGGTAACAGCCCCGACACCCCTATCGAATAAACGGCCAGGTGGTATCGTGACGTCCGGTCGCACGACGAACATTGGCGAGCGCGCGCTGGCGCACGAAACGGTCTTGCAACAGCACGGCATAGATGTCCCCGCCGTATACCATCGCCGCCGTTTCCTGCCGCCAGGCGTCATCCGTCTGTGCGGATTTCGACGCCCATATTTTTGTTTTCAGCAAATCCAACAGCTTCATTATTATCTCCTCCAAACCCGTGGCGATTCGGGCCTTGCTTCAGAGTTATCGCAACTCCTGTGCCACTCGCATTGTACCGATGCCCAGTTTCACTCAACGTGATGAATTACCGGTTTTTTATTCATCAAAACGAAGGAGTTGCCGTTTTACGTCATTCGGTATGAACGGCATGATTGTAAAATCGGGCTTACAGGTTTGCCGGCCGAAAAGTCCCGCGTAATTTGAAAAAATTTTCAAAGGCCGCAGACTTCCAGAATCTTGGCGCTAACAATCAATGATTTATGGTCTGCGGACGATGCGAAATGCGTGTTTTTTTGCGCGATCTGGATGTAAAGAATTCCGACGAAGAAAATTAACTGAATTGTTGGGCCGGTGCCACGAACGGGGGAAAAGCGCAATGCCGGCAACCGGGCTTGAAAGATGTTCTGATCAATCCGGTGGAATGCGACATTCTCGCCGGCACGCTGGTGCGCCGGCAGGTTCAGCCCGCGCCGCCGTCTTCACTGGTAACCGCTTCCGTCGCCGCCACGGCAGCGGCGGCGTCAGATGTTCCGGAGACGCCGTCCGAAATCGACGTCTTCGAGGCCGATCCGAAACGGGTCGCCATCTCCATCCGCGAAGTCGGGCAACGGTTGGATTCACCGCGACCGGCGCTGAACTCCGCCGACGCCCGGCGGGCCGTGCGCGAAGTACTTACGCCGAGGTGTTCGGGCGCCCGCCTTCGGGTGCACGCCATGTGTCCGGCCGCCCGGCAAATCGAGTAGATGGCCGACCGCGGACGGCTCGCCGCGGCCAAGCCCGAATGAAAAATGCTTGAAGATGCCGCCCAGTGTCGGCGCATCAAGCTGCAAAAAGGCGCTGCCTAAACGCGGCGCAGATAATGCCCTATTCGCAGGACGCCTTCCCGCAACCGGTCCAGCGTATTGGCGTAGGAAACACGCACGTGCTCGGCGGCACGGTGACTGCCGAAATCCAGTCCGGGTGTGATTGCTACGCCGGTGCGTTCGAGCAGGTCCCGGGTAAATGCCTGGCTGTCACGGGTAAAGCGCGCGCAATCCGCGTAGAGATAAAACGCGCCTTGCGGGGTCAGCGGAATATCGAATCCCAACTCGCGCAACGCCGGCAACAGGAAATCGCGTCGTTCGCCGAAAACCTCGCGACGACGACGCAGCTCGCTCCCGACCTCGGGTGTGAACGCCGCGAGCGCCGCGTATTGTGCCGGCGCACTCGACGCCAGAAAAATGTTCTGCGCGAGTTTGTCGATCGCCGGCAGGTATGCCACTGGCGCCACCAGCCACCCCAGGCGCCAACCGGTCATGCCGTAATACTTGGAAAAACTGTTGACCACAAAAACCTCCGGCGAATGCGCCAGCGCCGTGACCGTTTCCTCGTCATAAACTAGGCCGTGGTAGATCTCGTCCACGATCACTACACCGCCGAGCTTCTCCACCGTCCGCACGATTTCCGCCATTTCATCGGTGGCGACCAACGTGCCGGTTGGATTCGAAGGTGACGCCAGCAACACCGCCACGGTCCGCGGCGTCCAGTGACGCCGTATCAGCTCGGCATTGAGTTGATACGCGGTCGAGGCGTCCACGAGAATGCTCACGGGCTCGCCTTCGAACAGCCGCACGAAATGGCGATTGCAGGGATAGCCGGGATCGGCCATGAGCACCTGATCGCCGGGATTGACGAGCGCGGCGAAGATCAGCTGCAACGCCCCTGAAGCGCCGGGCGTGACCGCAACTCGATCCGGCTCGGGACACGCTGGTTCCGGATAACTCGCGGCGATCGCGGCGCGCAACTCCGGGAGGCCGAGCGCTGGGGTGTAATGGGTGTGACCGGCCTCGATCGCCTCGACACCGGCGCGCACGATGCCGTCAGGGGTCGGGAAATCCGGTTCGCCGATCTCCAAATGTATGATGGAACGACCCGCCGACTCCATGGCGCGGGCGCGCGCGAGAATGTCCATCACGTGAAATGGGGCTATCCCGGCGAGTCGCTTGGCGAACGGCATCATGAATCGCCGAACAGTCTTCCCAGCAGGGTGAAGTCGAGGCAGACGGCGCCGTTCACGGACGGGCCGGACAGAACCCGGAACTGCTGGTCGGGTTCGCCCAGATGATCCAGCACGATCGCCGCGCCGCGGAAATCGTGCGCGCGCGTGTAGTCGTTGACCGTGATGACGGTCTTCAGGCCCGCGGCTGCGGCCGATCGCAGCCCGTTCTCCGAATCCTCGAACGCCAGACAGCGTGCGGGCTCGAGACCGAGCCGCTCGAGAACATAATAGTAGATATCCGGTGCCGGCTTCTTCGCCGGCACCACGTCGCCCGCGCCGATTACCTCGAACCACGACCCGGCATCGGGTGATACGGCATGTCGCAACAATGCACTGACATTGTCCGGCGTGGTGGTTGTCGCGATGGCGAGGCGCACGCCGCGGGCGCGCGCCTCCTCGAGCAGCCGCCGCACACCGGGCCGCAACGGAATGCCGCCGCGACCCAGCAACGCGGTGTAATGCCGCGTCTTGGCAGCATGCAGCCGCGCGATGAGTGCGTCGAATTCGGCCGGCTTTTCATAATCCGGGCGGTAGCGCATTACGTAGTGACGCATGCGCTCCTTGCCACCGGTGATCGTCAGCAGTTCGCCGTACAGGTTTACGTCCCAGTGCCAGTCGAGTCCGGCGTCAGCAAAGGCCGCATTGAAGGCGGCCCGGTGACCGTCACGTTCGGTATCGGCCAATGTGCCGTCAACGTCGAAAATCAGTGCTTCAGGCGTCATGGATGCTCTGCAAAACCTTAAAAATCCTGTCATAAACTCGATTGCCGCCGAACCGTGCCTATACTCTAACGGTTGCGACCCCGGTGGCTTTCTGGTATAGATTCGCGCTTATTTTTTACCCCCCAGCTTCCGGGGGCACATTATTGCAGGAGATGAAGTATGCCGGCCAGGAAAAAGAAGGAAAAGGAACAGTCCGTTTCCCCCGTCGCAGGGCTCAAACCCTACGTCGCGAAAAAGGGCGAGAAGTACATGAACAAGAAACAGCAGGAACATTTCCGCGCCGCGTTGCTCGCCTGGAAACGGGAGCTGGAAGACGAAATCACTCGCACGGTCCAGCAGATGCGCGACGTCCCGGAGAACCCCCCGGACCCGAACGACCGCGCCAGCCAGGAAACCGACATGTCGCTGGAGCTGCGCTCACGCGACCGTGAACGCAAACTGATCAAGAAAATCGACGAAGCCATCGAGCGTATAGACACCGGCGATTACGGTTACTGCGAGGTCTGCGGTGTCGAAATCGGCGTGGAACGCCTCGAAGCCCGCCCGACCGCGGAACTCTGCATCGACTGCAAGACGCTCGACGAAATTCGCGAAAAACAGATGGGCTGACGCTGTTTTCCTCTAACTGATATTTCAATCAACACTCCCGCGATTACCCCTTTCCTGCACGAGAGCGCCTTTGCCCAAGCTACTGATCCGCAACGCCCGCCTTGCGCGCCCGGACGGATCAATATTCGAAGGTGACCTGCTGTGCGACAACGGTGTGATCGAGCGTATTGCGCCGCAAATCAGCTCCTCCGCCGATGAAACGCTGAACGCCGAAGGAATGTTGCTGCTGCCCGGCGTCATCGACCCGCAGGTGCATTTCCGCGAGCCCGGGAAGGAATACAAGGAAGATCTGGGCTCCGGATCGCGCGCGGCGGTCAAAGGTGGCGTCACCAGCTTCCTCGAGATGCCCAACACCGACCCGCCGACTGTGAGCCAGGCTGCGCTCGACGATAAACTCCGGCGTGCGGCCGACAAATGCGTGGCGAATTACGGTTTCTTCATTGGCGCCACGCCGAACAACCTCGACACCGTCAATCACGCCGCTCCCGTTTGCGGGATCAAGATCTTCATGGGTTCGAGCACCGGCAGCCTGCTGGTGGACAAGCGCGACGACCTCGAGCGCATTTTCGCCAACGGCACGCGCTTGATCGCCGTGCACGCCGAGGACGAGGCGCGGATTCGCGCGCGTCGCGAACAGTTCAAACATCGCACCGACGTGGCCGTGCATTCCGAAATCCGCGATAACCTGTGCGCCCTCCAAGCCACCGAACTGGCGCTGTCACTGTCCAGGCAATATCGACGCCGGCTGCACATCCTGCACCTTTCCACGCGCGACGAAGTCGAACTGCTGCGACGCGACAAACCCGCCTGGGTCACCGCCGAGGTCATACCCAATCACCTGCTGCTGAACGTCGACGACTACGCCCGCCAGGGCACGCTGGTACAGATGAATCCGCCGATCCGCCGCCAGGAAGACAATGCCGCCTTGTGGGCCGGATTGCATGACGGCGTTCTCGATTTCATCGCCACCGACCACGCGCCGCACACGCTCGAGGAAAAGCGCAAACCCTATCCCCAGGCGCCGGCCGGCATGCCGGGTGTGGAAACCTCGCTGCCGCTGATGCTCACGGAGATGAAGAACGGACGCTGCACGCTCGCGGAAATTCAGAAATGGATGTGCTACGGGCCGGCCGAGGCGTATGGCATCGCGCGCAAGGGAAAAATCCTCGAAGGCTGGGACGCCGACCTCACGCTCGTGGACGTCGAGCATGCCAGACCGGTGCGCAATGAAGAGACGTTCACCAAGGTGCGCTGGTCGCCGTTCAACGGGCGCTCCCTCACTGGCTGGCCGCAGTACACCGTCGTCGGCGGCCACATCGTCTACGATCGCGGAAAGATCCGCGAAGGCGTGCATGGCCGCCCGCTTCGATTTACCTGACAAAAAGGTTTCTCATGGAAATCCCACTGCTGATCAAGGCATTGATACTCGGCGTAGTCGAGGGTCTGACCGAATTCCTGCCAGTTTCCTCCACCGGGCACCTCATCATCGTGGGAGACTTGCTGAATTTCAACGACGAAACCGGGAAGATTTTCGAAATCGTCATTCAGCTGGGCGCCATCCTTGGCGTCGTCTGGGACTACCGCCTGCGCGTCGGCCGTCTGGTCGCGGGTATCGGAACCCGGCATGAACAGCGCTTCGCGCTTAATCTTTTCATCGCCTTCCTGCCCGCCGCGGTCGTGGGACTGTTGCTGCACAAAATGATAACGACCTATCTCTTCAATCCGCTCACGGTGGCGGGCGCGCTGATTGGCGGTGGCATATTGATCCTTGTCATCGAACGGCTGCCGCTGCGCGTGCGCGTGAACAGCATGGAAGATCTCGGCCCGGGCGAGGCGCTGAAGATCGGCATCGCCCAGACCTTTTCGCTCTTTCCGGGCGTGTCGCGCGCCGGTGCCACCATCATGGGCGGACTGCTTTCCGGCCTGTCGCGGACCGCGGCCACGGAATTTTCCTTCCTGTTGGCGATGCCGGTGATGTTCGCGGCCACGTTCTATGAACTGTTCAGGAATCTGAACCTGCTGCATACCGGAGATATCCCGGTGTTTGCCGTCGGTTTCATCACCGCCTTCATTTCCGCGCTCGTCGTGGTCAAGGCGTTCCTGAAATTCGTCTCGCGACATGACTTCACTTCGTTCGCACTGTATCGCATCGTTCTTGGGTTATTGGTGCTGGCATATTTCCGGTAGCGCATGGTCGAGAAAATCATCGCCCTGCTGGCCGGTTTCATCATCGGCACCATCTCGCGCCTGGGTTACGGCGGGATCGTGCTGCTGATGGCGATCGAAAGCGCCTGCATCCCCCTGCCTTCGGAAATCATCATGCCGTTTTCGGGCTACCTGGTATCCGCCGGACAGATGAATCTGTGGCTGGTGGGCCTGGCAGGCGCCGTCGGCTGCGTGTTGGGCTCGATCGTCGCGTACTACGCCGGCGCCTGGGGCGGCCGCCCGTTCATCGAAAAATACGGCAGATACATTCTCGTTTCGCATCATGACCTGGATCTCGCCGACCGCTGGTTCAAACTCCACGGCGACATCACTATCTTCCTCGGACGCCTCTTGCCGGTGATACGGACGTTCATCGCCTTTCCGGCCGGTATCGCGCGCATGGGCCTGTGGCGTTTCAATCTTTACACCTTCGTCGGCTCCTATATATGGAGCCTGGGGCTGGCCTGGATCGGGATGAAACTGGGCGAGCACTGGAACACTCTCGGCGTCTATTTCCACCGTTTCGATGCCGTTATCGGGGTGATACTGGCGGCGGGCATCGTCTGGTACATTTGGCGGCACGTGCGGCATATGCGCCGCTGAAATCCCTCCCAAACGTCCTTTTCCTGCGGAAATAAACGTATATTCAAGCCTTTGAATATACTGCGGGCCTCCACTATGTTTATGCAGATGGGTCCAAATACTCCCGTAAACGCGACAAATACCGCGATTGGCCCGTTTCTTGAAAGAATCAAGACATGGAAATGAAAGCGGAAATCGCCGCCGTCCCCGTCGAAAAGGTCCGGGTCCTGGTCGCGGATGACTCGCGCGTCATCCGCAAGGCCATCAGCCGGATCCTGAGCAGCGAATTCGATCTCATCGAGGCCGAGGACGGCGAAAGCGCCTGGCACCACCTGCTGCGCGACGATTCCATCCAGGTGCTCGTCTCCGATATCGAAATGCCGAAGCTCGACGGCTACTCGCTTATCTGCCGCGTCCGCGCCGCCGACCCGGAACGCGTCCGCGGCGTGCCGATCATCGTCATCACCGGGGCCGACGACGAACTGACGCGCGAGCGCGCATTCGCCTGCGGCGCGACCGATTTCATCATCAAACCCATCGACGGCGTGCAGCTGCTCGCGCGCACCCGCGCGCACGCCAAGCTCGACCAGACCACGCGCAAGCTGGAGGAAACCTCGACCGCGCTCGAGGAGCAGACGGCGGTGGACCCGCTCACCCAGCTGCACAGCCGGCGTTACTTCCTGCAGCACGGGGTGCAGGACCTGGCCTACGCGAAGCGCCACGGTAGCGAGCTGTCCGTGATCCGCGTTGATATCGACAACTTCCGCTCCCTTTACAAAAAATACGGCGACCAGGCCAGCGATCAGATTCTGATCTGGCTGGCCAAGATTCTGGTGGCGACGAGCCGTACCGAAGACACCGTGGCGCGTATCGGCGGGGGCGAATTCGCGATTCTGGCGCCGGCCACCGGACGCATGGACGCCGCCGTGCTGTGCGAGCGGTTGCGCACCGCGGTCGCGGCCGAGCCTTTCAAGGGCGACAACGTTTCGGTGGACCTGACGGTCAGCCTGGGGCTGTCGACCCTGGGACGTGATCCCGGCGAGACCACCGAGGAACTCCTGGCAATCGCCGAGCAGCGCCTGACGCTGGCCAAGGCCGCCGGCGGCAACAGGCTCGGCGTGAGTTATCAGGAAGAGGTGGCAAAAGAGGAAGCGGTGATCGAGCAACCCGATCTCGAGACCGCGCTTAAAATGCTGCAAAACGACGAGGGCGGCAAGCTCACCCCGTTCCTGCCCGACCTGGTGTCGCGCTGCCTGCCCCTGCTGGAGTTCTGCAATAAAAAGCTCGACTTGGGCCTGGGTTTCGCCATCGAATCCCTTAAGGAAAAACTCTCCGATATGCGATAATGGTCCTAAAAAGACGCGATGGATTGGACCATGGTCGAGAACGACGCCTTTTATAAAGCCTTCCGCGGAAATTTCACCAGCCTGCTGAGCTGGCCGCAGCTCGATCAATTCTGGAATGTCATCCGCGAGAAAGCCGACGCCGGCTGGTATATCTATGCCATCGGCACGGCGGTTCCGGCGCAGCCGTCTCCGGCCGAGGCGGTCACCAAGTTCATCGCCGAAGTCGACGCCCTGCTGCGCGACGAACATCACGAAGATTACTGCGGTATCGTCTACACCGACAGCAAGGAAAATCCGACGCTCGTGAAGATTTTCGATCCCAACCATCTTGGCGTCTCCTGCGGCTTCAGCAACAACCCGCCGTTGCCGGGCTGGGTGCTCAGCCTCATACCGCCGCAGTCCCTGGAAGGCAAGCGTCCGCTGGCCGCCGGTCGTCATCGCTGGTGGCAGGCGCTCTGGTCCTGATATCCACCTAACTGCCTGTCAATCGTTCATCCATGGAGGGGGACTTCAAACCCGCGTGGTGGTGCCGCGGTCCGCACGCGCAAACGTTGTGGGCGCGACTGGTGCGGCGCGCGCCGCGTGTGGCATTGCGTCGCGAACGCCTCGAACTCCCCGACGGCGATTTTATCGACCTCGATTGGACCACCCATGGCGGCGGTCCCATCGTCATTGTCCTGCACGGGCTGGAGGGGTCTTCGGATTCTCCCTACGCCCGCGGCATTCTGCGGGCGATCGACTCGCGCGGGTGGCGCGGAGTGGTGATGCATTTCCGTGGCTGCAGCGGCGAGCCGAACCGCCTCCCGCGCAGCTACCATTCCGGCGATACCGGCGATCTGGTCTATCTCGTCGAAACACTGCGCCGGCGCGAGCCGCGCACGCCGCTCGCCACGGTCGGT
This sequence comes from Methylomirabilis sp. (SeqCode), assembly GCA_035624495.1. Taxonomy (GTDB): domain Bacteria; phylum Pseudomonadota; class Gammaproteobacteria; order Acidiferrobacterales; family Sulfurifustaceae; genus Sulfuricaulis. The sequence continues at coordinate 10,439 of DASPRK010000145.1, forward strand.
TACTCCCTCGGGGGAAACGTACTGCTCAAGTGGCTGGGCAAATCCGGCGAGCAGGCTCCGCTGCGCGCCGCGGTAGCGGTGTCGGTACCGTTCGTGCTCAGCCACGCGGCCGAAAGGCTGCAACGCGGTTTCTCGCGCATTTACCAGTGGCAACTCCTGCACAGCCTGCGTGATTCGGTGGAAACAAAGCGCCGCCGCATGATGTTGCCGCTCAAGATCACCGACCTGTCGGCGCTGAGAAGCTTCCGCGACTTCGATGAGCACGTCACCGCGCCGCTGCACGGATTCGACGGCGCCGATCACTATTATGCCGTGTCCAGTTCACGCCAATACCTGGAAGCGATCGCCGTGCCCACGCTGATACTGCATGCGCTCGACGACCCATTCATGACCGAAAGGACGATTCCGCGACCCGAGGAGCTTTCCGGACATGTGATTCTGGAAGTATCTCGCCGCGGCGGGCACGTCGGCTTTGTCAGCGGCACCTGGCCCTGGCGTTCGCGGTACTGGCTGGAGGAACGCATCCCGGCGTATCTGGCGCGGTACCTGTAATTGACAATTTAGCGATGGGCGTGGCGCGTGCGCTGACGCTTATCATGAGTTGCTGAACCACAATGCTCCCGACATTCCGGCTCAGGCAGCAGCTACGCGGATTTGAAGTAGTCCCGCCGCAGATAGGTATAGAGCGCAAATCCCCACCAGCAAAGCATCACGACCACACATGTTATCTGAACTGTCTGGAGAATTGCCTGCAAAGCAAGCGCCGTGTCGACACCCGCTGCCTGCAGTTCGCTCTCAATCATACTGAGTTGATTGAGCACCGACTCTTCGTACGCCTTCATGGTGTTCGGAAAAAACAGGAACTGGAGCAGATCGAGGGTCTCGAGGGCGGTGGTAACGAATACCAGGGAATAGGCCCATTTTTCCCCTTTCCATAGACCAGCACCCAACGCGGCGAACAAGGCGAAATAGATTACGTGATAGATCCCGGCCACCACTCCGCCACGAATCTCGCCAAACAAGGGGATTTCAGAAACGATAAACAGGATTTCGCCAATCGCGGACAAAATGAAAAGCACCGCCGCGGCCCGGAAAGTGAATTGACCTTTTTTTCTTGCCTCCGGCATGGTTGTTCCCATTTTGGGGTCCGCGCTAAATTTACGCAACCGCCCACCGATGTCAATTATCCCGCATCACGCGGTAACGCCGCGCTGGGGCAGACAGCATTGAGACAACAGCGGTCGCAGCGCGGCCGTTTCTTGCAGATATCCTTGCCGTGGACGACGATAAGCGCGTGGTATTCGTTGCAAAGCCGGACGTCCGGACCGAGTGCGTTCTCGAAAAGGCGCCTTAAGGTTTCGTAATCCTCGGTTCCGCGAATCAGACCCAACCGGTGGAAAATGCGCCGCGTATAGGCGTCGATGACGAACACCGGTCGCCGGAAGGCATAGAGCAAAATGTCATCGGCGGTTTCCGCGCCGATGCCGTGCACCGCCAGCAGTGTGCGGCGCAGATCGTGCGTGGGGAGTTTCGCCAGCTTTCTCACCCCACCGCGCTCGAGCAGCCAGCGGCACATCGCGCGCAGTCGTACAGCCTTGATATTGAAATAGCCGGACGGCTTGAGCCAGGCCGCGAGGCGTTTGGGATGAGCCTTCACGATGGACCGTGGTGAAAGCGCTCTGGCTTTTTTGAGATTGGCGATCGCCTTTTCGACGTTAGCCCAGGCGGTGTTCTGGGTCAGTATCGCGCCGACCATGATCTCGAAATCCGAATCGCCCGGCCACCAGTGTTGCCGTCCGTTGGCGGCGAAGAGCTTGCGATAGACTCCAGGGATACTGGGGCGCGACTTCATTTATATCGCCAACGACCGTTCTTCCGGCGGCTTGAGATGGCGGAACGAACGATACAGGGCGACGTCGTAGACGATCTTCAGACCGGCGCCGATGAACAGCGGCGTCGCGAGCGCCAGTCCTTGCATCAAAAAACCCGCGAAGAACGGCGCCACGGCCCAGCCGCCCATGCGCACGAGATTCGTAACGCCCGATGCCAGGGTGCGTTCCTCCGGCTGAACTATCGCCATGACATACGACTGCCGTGTCGGCACGTCCATCTCCACCAAGCTCTCGCGCAGCAGAAAGAGCATCGCCGCAACCGCGAAGCTTGGCGCAAATGGCACAGCCATCAACAGGATGCTGGAAGGAATATGCGTATACACCATGGTGTTGACCAGGCCGATACGCGCGGCCAGCCACGCCGCCGCCAGATGGGACAGTGCGTTGGCCGCGCGCGCCAGAAGAAACAGAATGGCGATGCCTGTTTCGCCGGTCCCGAAGCGGTGGTAAAAAAAATACGCCAGCAGCGCGGTGCCCAGAAAACCACCCGCCACGCTGTCGAGCGCGAATAACCCCGCGATCTTCCTCAAGACATGACGACTGCCAGGCGTGAGCCGGACCGGCTTCGCGGCCGTGCGCGTTTCCGCCGTGGGCGACAGGCGCAGATATGACAACGCGCTGAGCAGAAGCAGACCGGCATAGACCGCGACCGCTACGCGAAACGAAGCGAGCGTTTCCATCCCCGCCGTCTCGCGCAGCAAGGCCGGCATCGCCGCGAGCGCGCCGCCCAGCGCATGGCCGACGTCCTGCAGCACGTTGTACCAAGCGAAGGCGCGCGTGCGGCGTTCGGGCACGACCGTCGCCGGCAGAATTGCCTGTTCGAGCACCAGTGCCGCGCCGCGATCGCGGCCCATGCCGTTGACCATGCCGAGAAAGGCGACGGCACAGACAACCAGAAGACGATCAGCCACCAGCAGCGCGAAACCGCCCGCGGCGGCGGCGAGCCCAAGCACCAGCAGGGAACGGCGCCGACCCAGCCGATCGCCTAGGAAGGTCACGATCACCGTGGAGAACGCTGCGCCGGTGAGGCCAGAGCCGATCACGAGACCGATATCGGCAGCCGTGAACACAAGGTGGTCGAGATAGATTCCGAGCAACACGCCCATCAGCCCGGTGGCCAGTGCCCGCAGAAACGCCGCCCCGTTGAGAAGTCGGCGGTCGTTCATCGCCGCCGGCTACGGGCCGCTACAGCACCAAGCATAGGGGGCATCGTAAACCACCATCCCGTGCCCGAGCATTTCGTGCTCGTCGGGGAAATTGCGCGACAGGCCGCGCCAAACCGCGAGCAGACCGGTCGCTTCCGGCGCGCGATCCGGTCTGCCGGTGTCGGCCGCGCGTGCAATCGCGGCGAGTTTCCGGCGTGCGGGATCGGTCAGGCGATATTTTTTCATAAACGCATCGAAGCTGCACAGCTCCCCAACAATTCCCAATTCGACGTCGGGCACGTCATAGTGAATCGCGCCGGCTTCGGCCGCGACCGCCATTACCCGGCCGGCGGGAACGTACCGAAACTCCGGGGCTTTATCGATGAAGCGCGAAATCAGCCACGGGCAGGCGAAGCAGTCGATCTTGGGGCGCTCGCGCGTGATCCATTTCATCACTGTCCCCGATTATTTGCCGACGGTGGTGCCGCCCGCCTGGCGCCAGGCCTCGATGCCGCCTTCTATGAAACACGCCTTGATGCCCTTGGCCTGCAACTGATCCACGATGGAATTGCTGACCGTACCGCCGCGCGCGCAGTACACGACGATCTGGCGGTCGAGCGGCAGCGCCGTGCTCCATTGGGCCAACCGGTCGGGGTCGAGCCAGGCCGCGCCGGGGATCTTCTGGCCGTCGGTGTCATAGTCGGTGCGGCGGCGCACGTCGAGCAGCAGCACGTTTTTCCGGGTCGCCAGCAGCCGCCTGAGCTCGTCGGGCGAAATAGTGCGATTCATATCAGACACTCCTTCAATTACCGTTATCGAGATCAGCGCCGCCGGTCGTTCCTGCCCGTTTCGGGTTTCAGGCTCTGACCAGGGTGTAACCCAGGCCAAAGATGCCGCTCGCCAGGATCACCGGTATGATCCCCACTTTGTAACGAAACAGCGCGACGTACGCAGCGACGCCTATCAGCGCCGAAAACCACTCGAAACCGGTAAACAACGCGCCCATGGTGTGCGGCCCGGTAAATCCTTGCGGCCATAGAACATGATAGGCGAAAAACACGGCGAGATTCAGTATCACACCGACTACCGCCGCGGTGATGCCGGTAAGTGGCGCGGTGAACTTGAGGTCATGGCGCGTCGCTTCCACGGCGGGCCCCCCGAGCAGGATGAACAGGAACGACGGCAAAAACGTAAAAAACGTGGCTACGGTCGCCCCGGCGACACCGGCGAGCACGAGGGAATCCGGACCGAATAGCGCCTTGTCCCAGCCGCCGACGAAACCGACGAAGGCCACGACCATGATAAGCGGCCCCGGGGTGGTCTCGCCCAGCGCCAGTCCATCGATCATCTGCGGCCCCGTGAGCCAGTGGTAGTGTTCCACGCCGCCCTGGTATACGTACGGCAGCACCGCATAGGCGCCGCCGAAGGTTAACAGTGCCGCTTTGGTGAAAAACCATCCCATCTGGGTGAGCGGGTTGTGCCAGCCGAATGGCACGAACAGCGCGCCCATGACGCCGAGCCAGATCAAAAGGCCGACCACCCCATAGGCGAATACGCGCGCCCATTTGAAGCGCGCATGTTCCGGGGTCGGCGTGTGATCGTCGATCAGCGCCGGGCCGTAATCCTTGCGGCCATCGCCATGATGTCCTCCGGTTCTGAATTTGTCCGGCGCCAGACGTCCGCCGATCATGCCGATGACGCCGGCGCTGAGCACAATCCAGGGGAACGGCACGTGTAGCGCAAAGATGGCGACGAACGCGACCGCGGCCATGGTCCACAGCACGGTGTTCTTGAGCGCGCGCGAACCGATACGATAGGCGGCAAACACGACGATCGCCGTCACCGCCGGCTTGAAGCCGTACAGCACGCCCGCCACCGCCGGGACGTTGCCGAACGCCATGTATATCCAGGTCAGCGCGCTCAGAATGAACAGCGACGGCAGCACGAACAGCGCGCCAGCGGCGATGCCGCCCTTCACGCCGTGCATCAACCAACCAATATAGGTCGCCAGCTGCTGCGCCTCCGGGCCCGGCAGCATCATGCAGAAATTGAGCGCGTGCAAAAAGCGATGCTCCGATATCCAGCGCCGGCGCTCGACCAGTTCCTGATGCATCATGCTGATCTGCCCGGCGGGGCCGCCGAAGCTGATGAAACCCAGCTTCAGCCAATACGACAATGCTTCGCGGAAAGGAACCGCCACGGCCGGTTCAACGACGTCATGTGCCGATGAAGGAGTGAGCATGCGACTCCCGATAAATTTTATCCTGCATTGTTCGCGCTTTTCGCGGCCGGTGGCAAGACCAGCGTGGAATCCGCGACGCCGGACAACACTTCAGCGGCGACGCGTTCGCGGCTGGCGACGCGGCCGTGAATCGGCGCGTGATCTCTCAGAACCGCGCCGCTGATGGGCCCCGGCACCGGACTTGCGCGGTTCATGCTTATTTTTTCTCAGTGCCGTTGGCGGTTTCAGGCCGACAGAATCGTACAAGACGGCGGATGCCTCTTCGTCCAGCTCGACGGTGCGACCGGCATGAAAATGCGGCGGCAGCGGGATGGGGCCGAAACGAACTCGAATCAACCGGCTGACTTTGACGCCGACGCCTTCCCACAACCGGCGTACCTCGCGGTTGCGTCCTTCCCGGAGCACGACGTGGAACCAGCGGTTGGCGCCGGCACCGCCCGCTTCTTTGATCGCGTCGAAATGCGCCGGGCCGTCCTCCAGCATCACGCCCTGCTTCAGCCGCGCGAGCATGTCATCGTCCACCTTGCCGAGCACGCGCACCGCGTACTCACGCTCGATCTCGTTCGACGGATGCATGAGACGATTGGCCAGCTCGCCGTCGGTGGTGAAGAGCAAAAGGCCCGAGGTATTGAAATCGAGCCGCCCGATTGCGATCCAGCGCGCGCCGCGGAGCTTGGGAAGCTTCTCGAACACGGTCGGGCGGCCCTGGGGATCGGAACGGGCGCAGACCTCGCCTTCCGGTTTGTGGTAGATCAGGATGCGGGGTTGCGATTGAAAGACATGAGTCGGCACCAGACGGCCGTCCACGCGAAGCGCTTGGCCGGGAGAAACCCGCGCCCCGAGCGTCGCGGGCGCGCCGTCGATGGTGATGCGGCCTTCTTCGATCCAGCGCTCGATCTGGCGACGCGAACCGAAACCCGCCCGCGCCAGCACCTTCTGGAGCTTTTCAGTCACGCCCGGCGGCTTGGGCCTCGTTCATCATGGCCGGTTCGGACTCCTCTCCCGCATTCGCGGCCGCGTCCGATCCA
>DASPRK010000148.1:0-7727 GCA_035624495.1 Methylomirabilis sp. (SeqCode)
ATCGTCCCGTCTCTTGTCGCGGAATGAGCAGGACCGGTACGGTCGAGAGCCGTGCCACGCCTTCGGCGACGCTGCCGAGCAACAACCGCTCCACACCCCGGCGCCCGTGCGTGCCCAACACCACCACATCGGCGGGCCAGCCTGCGGCCTCGTCGGCGATTGCGCCGGCGATGCGCTGCGTAGGCGTTGCCGTTTCCACCAGCTTGATCTCGGCCTCGACCCCGGCGGCGCGGGCGGTTTCGCGCGCGGCCGCGAGGATCTTTTCTCCGACTGCGCGGCGTGCCTTGGCGATCGCGCCGATGTCGATGGCGAGCTCCGGCCCCAGCGGAAGCCAGCCCATGTCCACCACGTGGATGATGCGCAACGCGGCGGACAGCCCTTTGGCAATGCCGGCCGCGTGCCGGACGGCGCGATCGGCATGCGAGCTTCCGTCCACGGCAACCAAGATGCGTGAGTACATGATGTGTCCTTAACGATCAGGCACGGCCCGCATCATGGAATCGCGCCCCCTCGTCCGGATCGTGCGCAACTGCTTCGCGGCGACGATGCAGTTCGACGATTTCCGCATCGACGTGGGCGATGACGTTGTCCAGCGCCTCGCGCGCCGACAGGTCGCGCTCCTCCATGCGCCACGGCTCGATCTCGGCCTTGAGATCCTCAAGGGCCTCGAGCCTGGCCTGTAACCGGATCAGCGCCTTGGTATGTTCATCGTCATCCATCATTTCTCACCTTTGCTGTCCGCGATCAACGCCGCGCGGCCCCGTGCGCCTTGTGCCGCCAGTCATGACCGAATTCGAGCGCGATGGATCGCCATCGCAAACCGCGCGGTTTCACGGCATGATTCGGGCGATCACGGGAAGGGCGGGATGGTCGGCTCCGTTCCCCCGCATTCGGCTTCGGGATGGTGACTTTTGACGATTCCTTCGATCTCCTCGACGCGCTGCCGCGGCACGTCGACCATCATTAATAATTCGCCTTTCTCCATTGCTTCCTGGAATTGCTTGATCCGGCGATCGCCGATGCTGATTCCGACCATGCTCGACATCAATGCGCCTACGCCGGCGCCTGCCAGAGAAATTGCCAAAACCGCGCCGCCGCCCAGAATCAGCCCGGTCGGTAACGCGACGGCCGCCACGCCCGCCAGGACGCCGGTAAGGCCGCCGAGGGCCATGCCCTGTCGCAGCGCCGGGATGAAGTCGGTTTTTTGAAGGAACGTCGCCTCCGGCAGGTTTTCGAGCGGCGTTCCCCGCTTGGCCAGAACGTGGATGTGACGCTCTTCGATCCGTCCCAGCAACAAGTCGTCGACGACCTTCTTGGCGATCTCGATATTCGGTGTCAGGAAATAGATTCGCTTCATGGTCTTTCCTCCCTCGTAATAATGAATGCCGTGATCGGATCAGGAGAGCGCCGGACTCACGCCGCCAGGGATTTCTTGCAGAAATAACAGTCGGCACACTCGTAGCCTTCCTTGAGACGCGGCATGGCATAGTCGGGTTTGACGCTGGCTGTCATGGGTATCTTCTTCCAGGTATTCGTCAAAGAAAAAACTAAAATTAAACCCTGTGATCGATCACCGCTTTGATCCCTATCAAAGTTCTTGTTGACTAACGCGGACCACGTGGCGCGCGCACCAGTTAGGGTTGGCCGCCACGAGCTGGGCGGCCGTTTGGCGCTTCGTTACGTGCGCGTCCGACGGGTTTTGTGCCACGACAGCAACCTCCTGGCGCCCAGCGAAAAAAGATAGGTTGTGCCCGCGAGCAGGATGATGGTGGCGCCGGCGGGAAGATCGGGCGCATAGGATAGCGCCAGACCGCCGCCGGTAAACGCCATGCCCAGCACGATCGCGAGCGCCATGATCGGGACCAGTCGCGCGCGGTACTGCGCGGCGATCGCGGCGGGCAAGGTGAGTAACGCGAGCACGAGGATCAATCCCACCACCTGGATCAGCACCACGACAGTCAGGGCCACCAGGCAGAGCAGCAGCAGATGAAAAAACTCAACGCGCACTCCCCGCACCCGGGCGAATTCCGGGTCAAACGACACCGCCAGGAATTGTTTGGAGAATAACGTCACGATCAGGATCGCGACCGCATCCAGCGCCGCCATGACGTAGAGGTCCGCGCGCGAAACCATGAGGATGTTGCCGAACAGGTAGCTCATCAGGTCCGCGTTGTAACCCGGTGTGCGGGAAATGAACAGCACGCCGACCGCCATGCCGACCGCCCACAGCGCCGCGATGATCGTGTCCTCGTTCTGATGCCAGCGCAGGTTTACCCAGCCGATAATCAGCGCCGCGACGAGCGCGGCGGCCAGGGCTCCGGCAAGCGGGCTTGCGCCAAGAAAGTAGGCGATACCCATTCCCCCGAGCACCGAATGGGCGACGCCGCCGGCGACGAAGCTGATGCGCTTGGCCACCACGTAGGTGCCGACCACGCCGCAACCGAGGCTCGCGAGCAGCCCGCCGATCAGCGCATGCTGCAGGAAGGCCTCGCGCGCGAGCGTGCCGAAAAAGCCGCTCATGACGGCAGCCCCGGTTCCCGTGCGGTGACGTGCCGGATCATGTGCACCGGCGCCCCGTAGAGCCGCTGGATCATCTCGCCTGAAATCGGGGACGCCGTGTGGCACAGCAGCGTTCGGTTAAGACACGCAACGCGCGTTACATACGGCGAAATGAAGCCAATGTCGTGCGACACCACGACGATGGTCATGCGTGCGTTGAGCGTCTTGAGCAGGTCGAAGATGTCGACCTCGGCGCGCAGGTCGATATTGGCGGTCGGTTCGTCCAGCAACAGGATGCGCGGCTCGCCGGCGAGGGCCCGGGCGATGAGCACGCGCTGCAACTGCCCGCCGGAGAGGGTTTCGATGGGGCGCGCGCGCAGCTCCGCCACGCCGGTTTCCTCCATGGCGCGGCGCGCCAGTGCGCGGTCATGGGCGCGGTAGCCGAACAGCGTACGCGTTTTGCCGAGCCGGCCAAGCAGCACGGTCTCTTCGACCGTCACCGGAAAATCGCGCCGGAACGTGGCGAACTGGGGCACATAGCCGAGCGCCCCGCGCGCGTGCGCCGGCGGCGCACCGAGGACACTCACGCGCCCGGCGTCGGGGGCGAGCAGCCCGAGCACGATGCGCAGCAGCGTGCTCTTGCCGCCGCCGTTCGGCCCGACCAGGCCCATGAACTCGCCTTGTTCCACTTCCAGACTCACGTCCTCGAGCGCGGGCACGCCGTCGTAGGCGAACGAGACGTTTTCGAGCACGATGACCGGGGCCGTCATTGCATCGCTTCCGCGAACTGCCGCGCCACCTGCCGCAGGTTGTTCATGTAATCCTCGGCCAAGGGGTCGACGACGACCACGCGCGCGCCGATGGCCTGCGCGATGGTCTCGGCCGCGCGCCGGCTGAACTGCGCCTGCACGAAGATCGCCTTCACCCGCTCCCGTCTGCCGATGTCGATCACCTGCGCGAGCGCACGCGCGCCCGGTTCCTTGCCGCCCGCTTCAATCGGGATCTGATTCAAGCCGTAGGTGTCCGCAAAATAGCCCCAGGCCGGGTGAAACACCATGAGGTTGCGCGTGCTCACATTTTCCAGCAGAACGCGAATATCATGATCCAGCCGATCGAGATCCGCCGCGAACGCCTCGTAGTTTGCATCGTACGCGGCCCGGTGCGCGGGATCGAGTTCCGACAGCGTGCCGCGAATGTTTGCCGCCAGGATCTTCACCAGCGGCGGGCTGGTCCAGACATGCGGATCCGCAAGCCCCGGCTGCGCCGGGAGAGCGTGTGTTCCCTCCGATCGCTCCAGCCCGCGTGCCGGGATGCCGCGGCGCATGTCGCTGATGCGCATGCTGGGATTGGCGGCGGCGATGCGCCTTATCCAGACCTCCTCGAATTCCACGCCGATCCCGAAATAGACACGTGCCTTGGCCAGCCGCGCAAGCTGATTTGGGGTCGGCTCGTAGGTTTCGGGACTCTGACCCGGCCCGACCATCACCGAGACCGCGACGTGTTTTCCGCCGACGCGCTCGACGAAATACTTCTGCGGCAGGATGCTCACGAATACCTCGATCGGCGCGGCCGGAGGTTCCGCCGCGCGTGCCATGCCGGGCAACGCAAGAAGTAGCAGCACGGCGCCGCCCCAAAGCCGTGGCATGCCGTGGCGCGAAGTCACAGCAACGCCTCCAGTACCGCGATAAAGCGCGCGTTGTCCTCGGGCAGCGCGGTCGTGACGCGCATAAAACCCGACCCGAGGCGCGGGTCGTTGAGCGCCTTCACCAGAATGTTCTGCGCTTTCAGATGTGCGGCGAGCGCCGCGGCGTCATGCGGCGCGAAGTCGGCGAGGAAGAAATAGGTCTCGGTCGGGTAGGTGCGCACCCCGAGGCCGCGCAGTTGCGCGGCAAGTGCTTCGGTCCACAGGCGCAACTGTTTGGCGCGTGCCCGGATCTCGTCCTCGTGCTGCAGGGTGGCAATGGCGGCCGCCTCGCTCGGGCGCGCCAGCGGGTAGGCGTCGTTGTGCTGGTTGAGATCGTCGGCAATGGCTTGCGGCAACACCGCATAGCCGACCCGGAAGCCGGCGAGACTATGGGCCTTCGACAGTGTGCGCGTCACCAGCAGGTTGGGATACGCCGGCACCAGTGGCACCACTGACTGCCCGGCGAGACCGATAAACGCCTCGTCCACCAGGAAACGCGTGTCCGGGTAGCGGCGCAGCAGTTCGGGCAGGGGCGCCATGTCGAAGGTGCCGCCATGGGGATTGTTGGGATTCACGATCACCGCGACTGTCGTGCCGGCGGGAATTTCGAGCCGCCCGAGATCAAACGCAAAGTCGTTCTCTGGCAGCAGCGGCGTTTCCGTGTAACGTTGCGCGATCTCGGGGAACAGTACATAGGTGGGAGTGAGCAGATGCACTCGCTGGCCGAAGCGCGCAAACAGCTGGCGCAGGATCAGCTCCGAGCCGGCGTTGATGTGAATCAGCCGCTCGGGCACGCCGAGCTGCTGCGCGATCAGGCGCCGCAGCGGCGCCGAATACGGCTCGGTGTAGTAGTTGCTGTGCGGCACCTCCGCCTGCGCCGCCGCGATCGCGGCGTCGATTGGCGGCAACGGGTTCTCGCACAGCAGCAGCTTGATGCCGGTGAATGTCCCGCCGCCTTTCTCCAGGATCGACGTCATGGGCGGTTCCTCCGACGCCTGCGCTGCCGGGCACCACCTCCGCCGCCCGCGCCGCGCTCGACGCAACGCCGAAACGCCGGCAGATGCCGTTCCTGCGACGCTTCGTGCAAGTTGCGAAACACCGTGAGGATGTCCGGGCGCTGGGTGCTCGCGAGCAGCCGCCCGTAGAGCGCGGCGTTTTCGATCTCGGCCGCCACAGCCCCTTCGCAGGCCGCTTGCAGGTCCGCGTAGCGCATCGACTTGCCCGGCCACGGGTTCGCCGGCATCGCCAGCCGGTAGCGCAAGAACAACGCGCGCAGCGCCTCGATGTGCCGCGCCTCGGCCTCGCGGATGTTGCTGAACGGCGGCACCTCGCCAAAGTCGGCGATCACCTGGTCGTAGGTGGCCCACGCCCGGTACTCGTCATCGAGCGCTTGGTGCAGCGCGCGGACCTCGGTCTCGTTGAGCGTCGTCATCGCGCCTACTTGTGTGCGATGGGCTTGTCGATGAACAGATAGTCCTTCAGCTCTTTCGAGAACGTCGGGTCCGCGCGTCGGATCCACTCGAGCAGCATGGCCGCATGCTCCTTTTCCTCATCGCGATTGTGCGCCAGGATCCTCTTGAGCTCCGGGTCGCGGGCGGCATCGACGCGCTGGTTGTACCAGTCAACGGCCTCCAGCTCTTCCATCAGCGAGACAATGGCGCGATGCATGTCGCGTGTGGCGTCCGTCATTTCGGCGATCGGCTCGTGATAGCCCTCGTGGGACATGGTGTTCTCCTTGGGTGTCGGTTGCGGTGAAGGGTGCCAGTGGCGAGGCTGGTCGCGCTTTGAGTTGGATCAATGTGCGCCAAAAACCCATAACACCGGAGATTTGCTTCCAATATTCGAAATGGCTTGGGTTAATGTCGCTGTATTCCGCCAATGCTTCATATCGTGGCTGCAAAGCGCCGATGGTGGTCAGGATCGCTTCAGATGCACATAAGCCGGCAGCGTCTGCAACCGGGTGTCGGCGATCGCGCCGCCGACCGTGAAGTGGTACAGACTCTGGAATGCCCGGCCTTTCAAGCCCAGCACCTCGTGCATGGTATCGTCGAAGTAACAGCCGATGCCGGTGCCGCGTACCCCGGCCGCTTCGGCCTCCAGATACAGCACCTGTCCGACGATGCCGGTCTCCCAGAAGAGTTGGCGATAAACCCACGGCCCGCGCGCGAGGCTGGTGTCGTATTCGGCCAGCATCCCGAGGCTGAAGGCGCCGTCGGCGGCGATGTCCTGATGACAGGACAGGGCGCACGCCGCAGCGCGCGCGTCGCCCGCGGCCAGCTGGAACAGTCGCAGATGCGCGGGGCAGCCTTGTACACGCTGCCATTCGAATTCGGCAGACAGTTCCGGGCGCAACGTGGTTTCGACGTGGTCGTTGCGCAGAAACAGATACAACCCCGGCGCCAGGCTCTCGACGCGATGCACGAACAGCGCCAGATGCACGCGCGGTTCCCCGCTGATTGCGTCCCAGGGCGGCGTGGCCGGGCGCGGCAGCGTCATGTCGAGCATGCGAAAGAAGTCGTGCGTGGTGAGGCTCGTGACGCCATCGAAGGCCTGGGCACTGCGGCGCTGCTTGATGATTTCAATCGCACTGCGTTCGCAGTCGCTGACTGGCGGTTCTGGCAGCGTTGGCGCTTGCCAGGAATCCTCTTGCGTCGGCGGCTTGGCGCAGGCTTGCGCCACCTCGTCGATCACCGGCCAGTCGTCACCGTGTTTCGGTGAAAGCGCATTGGCACGGCCTTGCCACCGGCAGCGTCGCGCCGCGCGCACGCAGGCATCCGCGGCGAAATCGTCACCCGTACGACCGGGTCCGCGGGCCGTGACCAGCATCAGCGCGTCCGGGTGTTCGCGCTCGGCCGCGCCGAAGTCGGCGTCGCGGTCGAGCCCGAGAAGCGCACCAAGGTCCGCGTCGCCGCATGACGTGAGCAGCCGCGCCTGCCAGCCGAGCGTCGCCGCTGCGTAGCGCACGGTGGCGATTGCATGGCCGGCATCGTGCTGGCAATAACGGTAGGCGCGCTCCCCGTATTTCCAGGCTTCGCGCCAGTGGATCGACGTGATACCGACGAGAAAGGAATCCGGCGGCAAGAGGCGCTCTCCGGGCGCACGGTCGAAACGACAACGCTGCTCAAGCGAGTGATCGCGGCTCAAATAGTGATGCACGCCGTCCTCGATGTCCGCGATACCCGCGACCACCACGTACGCCTCGGTGGGGTGCAGATTGCCGCTGGAAGGATTGCAGCGCAGTGCCCAGCGCGAGTGCCCATATTGTTTCCAGGCGGACAGACCGAAGGCGAGCTCCAGCAGGGCGGCGAGAGTGGTCAGCGTCAACGCCCGCGGCGCGATCGCCCGCGGCCGGTAAAGATCGACATAGCGCGGCTGCGCGCCATCGGCCAGCAACGGCAGCTCGAGCTGCGGGCTGCCGGCAAACTGGCGGAAAGGTTCGGGCTGGTTCTTCCAGTCCAGCCCGCCGGGGCCAGCGGCGTAACGATGCAGATGGTGTTTGGTGCGCTGGTGATAGGCGAGGACGACGTCGAGCGAGTCGGTCATG
>DASPRK010000154.1:0-18862 GCA_035624495.1 Methylomirabilis sp. (SeqCode)
CGCAAGGCCGGCGCCGCGCAGATGCTGGTGGCTTCGCGCCGCCGCTGGGCCCTAGTGACGGAAACCGCAAGTGCCCGCGAACCGCGGGTCGAGGAAATGTTGCGCCACCTCGACCAGGCATCGCTCGACCTGATTGTCATCGAGGGCTTCAAGGCGGAGTCGTTTCCCAAGATCGAACTGCACCGCCCGAGCCTCGGTCATCCGTTACTGTGCCACGATGACCGCTCGATCATTGCGGTTGCCACGGATACGCCTCTCGCGATCGATCCCGGCGTGCCGCAGCTCGATTTGAACCGCCCCCCGGAAATCGTGGAATTCATGCTGCGCGCGCTCGGGTTCGAGCAGCCGGCAACGTCATCGCCGACGCTTCACCCGCTGGCGCGGGAACTGTCATGAGCAGCGCGGTTCTCACGCCAGTCGAGGAACGCCACGACCGCGAGCAGCTGTTGCGGGTTGAAGACGCGCGCCGCCGTATTTTTTCCGAGATCGCACCGATACACGGCATCGAACGCATCGCGCTGCGCAGTGCGCTGGAATGCGTGCTGGCACAGGATGTCCTTTCACCGATCAACGTTCCCGGCCACATCAACTCGGCGGTCGACGGCTATGCGCTCGCGGGCAGCGACCTGCCAGCGCGCGATGAACGTGAATATCGCGTGGTCGGCACGGCATGGGCCGGCCGGCCGTTCACCGGCGAGGTCCAGGCCGGTGAATGCGCGCGCATCATGACCGGCGCACCGTTGCCGCGCGGAACGGATACCGTGGTCATGCAGGAACATGTCCGGGCGCACGGCGAATCCGTGCACGTAGGCGCCGGACATGAAACCGGCCGCAACGTGCGCGCCGCCGGAGAAGATCTCGCCAGGGGCGACGTGGCATTGAGCGCGGGAAAACGGCTTACGCCCGCTGATCTGGGACTGCTCGCGTCGATCGGGATGGCCGAAGTTGGCGTGTACCGGCCTTTGCGCGTGGCGTTTTTTTCGACGGGCGACGAGCTGCGGTCACTCGGGGAACCGCTCGGTGCCGGGGAAATCTACGACAGCAACCGCTACACTCTTTACGGCATGCTGAAACGACTGAATACCGAGATCCTCGACTTGGGCGTGATCCGCGATCAGCGCGCCGCGGTTCGCGATGCCTTTGCGGAGGCGTCGACAGTCGCCGATGCCGTCATCACTTCCGGAGGCGTATCGGTCGGCGAAGCCGACTACGTGAAGGAGATCATCGATCAGCTTGGCCGCGTGAGTTTCTGGCAGATCGCCATGAAACCGGGGCGGCCGCTCGCCTTCGGCCACATCGGTAACGCGGCTTTTTTCGGTCTGCCGGGCAACCCGGTCGCGGTTATGGTGACGTTTTATCAGTTCGTGCAGCCGGCGTTGCGACACATGGCGGGAGAACAAAACGTCCTGGAGTCGAACAAACTGTTCGCACACTGCTCGACGCGCTTCAGGAAACAACCCGGGCGAACGGAATTCCAGCGCGCGGTCATGGAGAACATGGATGGGAAACTCGTCGTGCGCAGCACCGGCATGCAGGGTTCCGGCATCCTGCGCTCCATGAGCCGCGCCAACTGCTTTGTAGTGTTGCCCGAAGACACCGAAACCGTCGAGCCCGGTTCCCTGGTTGAAATTCAGCCCTTTTTCGGACTTGTATGAATCAGCGGGATAGATTTGAACATGCCGCCGGCACGCGTGCAGGGGCATGACACGCAGCAAGAAGTCGTGGTGCCGCGGCCCTCAGTAAACGTTTGGCACGTCCCGTGCGCCAAACGCCCTCGGGACTCGCGGCGTGTAGTTTTTGCCGCGATCGTCCTGCGGCTGAGAAACCGCCTCCGTGACTCTACGCCGGGGTCCCCTACCCCGGCTATCGCGGGCTCTTCGCCAGCGCTTCGCTTTCCCTGGCTCATCGGTGGAAACTGAATAGGGATAAAGAGAATTAGGAATGGTGCCGGTGGCCGGAGTCGAACCGACGACCTACTGATTACGAATCAGTTGCTCTACCAACTGAGCTAC
Organism: Methylomirabilis sp. (SeqCode); assembly: GCA_035624495.1. Taxonomy (GTDB): domain Bacteria; phylum Pseudomonadota; class Gammaproteobacteria; order Acidiferrobacterales; family Sulfurifustaceae; genus Sulfuricaulis. The sequence continues at coordinate 2,013 of DASPRK010000154.1, forward strand.
ACCGGCCTAGCATCAGACAAACGGGCCGGAAGTATAAGCTGTTCCTTCCAGTGAACCAACTACCGCGGGAATTCTAGGTTTTACCCTCATCTAAATTGGAAGGACGCAAACGCACAATCACGTCGACGCCTTCAAGTTGGGCACCGAGTGGCAGGGGTGGCAACCCGCTGACCTGGATCTGATCGGCACTGATATCGGTCAATTGCCCCGTAGCCACATCGAAGAAATGGTGATGCGGCTGCGTGTTGGGATCATAAAAAATTCGGTTGGGATCGGCGATCACTTCACGCACAACCCCCTTTTCAGCCAGAAGGCCCAGGGTGTTATAAACCGTGGCCTTTGAGACCCGACGGTTATCGACGTTTACCAGCTGAAAAACTTCCTCAGCCGATAGATGCATGCAGCGCGTTAACAAAAGCCGTGCGATCAACAATCGCTGCGCGGTAGGCTGTATGCCATGCTGGCGTAACTGCTCTGCGACATCTATGTCTGACTTAGGGACGAACTGGGTTTGCATTTAGAATAAATATAAATCTAAGGACCAAATAAAGTCCAACATTCAATATGTAAGATAATTTCTCAGTGAATAGCCTTGATTTATAGGCTATCTGTCAATATTTGCGAGAAAATATAACCTATCCAGTCTAGCAATATATGACCGTCTATCCGCCAAAACAACCCGCTTGCTTCAATTATTCTAAAGAGATGACAAAGAAGAATAAATCTGTGTACTGATAAAACTGACAATTTACGGCAATTGCAGATGTACGATACGAGATTAGACTTGATTATTACGACGTTTCTAAATTTATATCCTAAGCCTTTTTTAAGGCTATTTCGCACTGCCCTATGAACCAACCTAAATCAAGAGAACGCGATAATAGGAATTCATTTATTCCTTTTATCTGTCCTATTCGACCGTTAGTCGGGCCAATAGATACGTTCAAATATCCTTTCATCTGCGGAAATACGCCGTTTGTCGGTAAATGCAGATTTTACATTGGTTTTACGCTGATTGAGCTGATTGTCGTAATAACGATATTGGGTATCTTAATAGGTCTGGCGGCACCAGGCCTAAGCCAGTTCGTTCACTCCAATCAGCTAATCACAGCCACAAACGATCTGATCGCAGATTTAAACCTTGCAAGAAGTGAGGCAATTAAACAATCCACTTCGGCGGGCGTCTGCAAGACTTCGGACGGCATCACTTGCTCGACGGCGGTCGCGGACACTTGGAGAGGCGGCTGGCTGGTGTTCGCTGACAGCGATAACAGCGGTGGGTGGTCCGCGGGGGACCTGGTACTGCGGGCCCATGAAGCCCTGGCAACCAGTTTCACGATACCGGCAGCCGGCGGCGACAGCATCGTTTACAACCGCTTTGGCGCGATCGCGTCGGGCGGCGGTACCTACAGTCTCTGTATCAGCAAGATACATCAAAAACGCGATATCAATTTAACCGCCACCGGACGGCTGAACATTTCGTCAACCTCCTGTTAAGCATCTATTTCGCCATGAACAAACTCAAGGCAAGCACAAACTGCGGGTTCACTTTGATTGAGGTCATGGTTGCCCTGCTGATTCTGTCAATCGGCCTGCTCGGCCTCGCTATGCTGCAGGCGACCAACCTCCAATTCAATACCGATGCCTATACCCGAACCCAGGCCACCTTGCTGGCCTATGACATCATCGACCGGATGCGCGCCAACCCTACCGGCACCAGTAATGGCGACTACAACATTGCTGGCAACTCTGATTACACCAGCAAAATCGCCTCCTGCACTTTGGCGACCTGCGATTGCAGCAGCGCCTGCAATGCACAGGCGCTGGCGAAATATGACCTCTGGAGATGGTACGCCATGCAGGAAAAATACTTACCGGGAGTTTCCACGACGCGCAGCACCTTAAATGTCGACGCCAACAATCTGGCCAGGGTGACGATCAATTGGACTGAAAAAGACATTCCCCGCACGCAGACCTGGGTCGTACAGCTATGAAACCGCATGCGCTCATGACACATAAAGCAAAAGGGTTCAGCCTGGTGGAACTGATGGTGGCCATCACTATCGGTCTGATCATTCTTGTGGCCGTGTCGGGAATATTCATTACAAGCAAAAAGAGTTACAACGTTCAGGACCGTCTGGCACGCCTTCAGGAAAATGCCCGTTTCGCTATGCAATACCTCATGAAGGATCTGCGCATGGCCGGCTACTATGGCTGCGTAAGCGACTTTGATAGCACCACGTTAACCAACTCATTAAACAGCACCGCTAGTCTGCCCATCCAACTCACCATTCCCATCGAGGGTCTGAAGGCCGGTAACAGCGCTTGGAATCCCTCTGGTAATACCTCCATGCCTACGGGTAGTAACTCGGTCACCAGTCAAGACAGCGCGTGTCCAAACACAATCGGCAGCATATGCACCGGCACCGACGCTATCGCGGTTACACTCGCAAACCCATCCGATGCCTCCTTTGACATAACCAAAGAAATGGCGGATTTGAATGATCCCGTGACCATCGCCTCCACAAACCCGATAAATAAATACGACGTCATTGCGGTCGCGGATTGTTCGCATGCCGATATCTTTCAGGTCACAGATAAAAATACCGCGAGCGGCAATATAGAACTTGCGCATGATACTTCTGGCGGCACTCCAGGTAATTCCTCCGCCTCGTTGGGACATCTCTATGGGCCCTCTGGAGGCAAAGTCATCAAATTCATCTATCGGCGCTATTACATCGGCACCGGCGCCAGCGGCCTGCCCTCTTTGTTCCGTGACGGTACCGAAGGCCAGCAAGAGCTCGTGGAAGGCATCGAGAACATGCGAATACTTTATGGGCTCGATACCGACACACCTCCCGACGGCATTCCCAACGTTTACGTGAAACCCGACAGTATCGCAGCGGCCGACTGGCCCAAAGTCGTCAGCGTTCGCGTCGGAATATTGGCGATGACTACCAGCAACAAGGCGGAAAACACGGACACCGATACCGCTGCCTACGATATCGACAGCGACGGTAACGACGATTACACGGGGCCCGGCGACAGGAACAAACGCAGGGTATTCCTTGCTACCGTGACACTGAGAAACAAACATGAATCAAACTGATTCCAATATCTCGTTTTTCTCCAGCGGGGAGATGCTTTTCCCGATAAGGCAAAAGGGGGCAGCATTGGCCATGGCATTGGTCATCCTGCTGATTCTAACCATTCTTGGAGTAACCGCCATGAGTACGTCTTCACTCGAACAGAAAATGGCGGGGAACATCCAAGACATGACGCGAGCTTTCCAGGCAGCCGAATCCGGAGTGGATAAGACGCTCGACAGCAACGCTCAAGGTTTCGACCTGAGCGGCGGCAGTACCACTGTATGTAATCCCTGCACCTTCGATAGCGGTAAAAGCGGGCAAGCCACGGTCACGACGTCACTGATTCAGATTACACAAAAACCCCAGCGGAACTCGAGATCATCCGGTTACGGAAGCGTAAGCACGGCGAACATCGATCTTGTCAGTCAAGGACAACTCGGTCAGGGAACGTATGGAAGAGCCAACTACACGGTCCATCAGGGCGTCACGCAGCCAGCGCCCGCTCAAAATTGATGCGCCATCATTCTTTGAAATAGGTAATCAGCCATGAAAACACGTAACCTGTCCTTATCTTCGTCTTCGTTAATTGCCCTGATAATCAGTTTCTTGGGTATCGCCCAAACCTACGCCAAGGACACTGACATCTATCTCATGGCTCCACAGGTGGCGCGGGACGACGCGCCCAACGTGATGATCATCCTCGATAACTCGGGCAGTATGAATACCGTGATCAGCAGCACCCGGCCCGCTTACGATCCCGCAATTAACTACTGCAGCTCCAGTCTTGACACGCTGACCGGCGTCAGTGGCGCCGCCGCAGGCAGGCCCAGCAATTGTTCTTCCATCAGCGGCCGTATTTACTGGTCGTTCAACAGCGCGCCCCCGAGCAACTCTTCCAGTGACTGGTTCGCATCCAGCAAGAACTACTGTTTGGATTCAGCGTCGGCGTTGGCATCCAGCGGTTTCTATGGTTCTACCAGAATCGCGCGCTGGTATGGCAGCGGAAACAATAACCAAAAGGGCTGGAAGTCGCTGAATAATCAAGATGACAGCACGATTACCTACGTGGATTGTCAGGCCGACGGAAATACTAACGGCCAAGCTTCGGCCGATAACTTATATCCCCGTAACTCCACTTCAACCGCTTACGCCTCGTCGGGAACAGCATTCAGCTGGGCCAATTTCACCAGTAAATCTACGCCGACGCTTTACCGTGCTAATTACATGAATTACTGGAATAACTCCGCGCTGCTGGTGACCAAGACACGCATAAGCGTTGCGAAAGATACGGTAAAAAGCATCATTGATGCGAATAAATCGTTTCGGTTTGGCCTGACGGTATTCAACCAAGACGGCCCATCACCAGACGGTGGACGCGTCTTGTTCCGTATCGATACGATGGATGATGCGCGTCGCACGGCCATGAAAAACGTGGTAAACAGCCTGACGGCCAACACCTTTACGCCCTTGGCCGAGACCATGTGGGAGGCATACCGTTATTACGCAGGCCTGGGTGTGACCTTCGGCAACCCCTCGCCGACCCAAACACCGCACCAGGATTCTTGTGCACAGAACACGGCGAGCAGCGCCTGTAACAACGGCGGTTTATATGACGCGATCGCCGCCGGGAATGCCTCGTACAACGATGGAACTTATATTTCGCCGTTTAAATACGGTTGCCAGACGGCCTACATCCTCTATGTCACCGACGGCGATCCGACGAATGACACCGCCGCCGACAGCAATGTGACTGGCCTTATTGGTCAGAGCTGCGACACCACCACGGCAACCGATGGCTCCACGGTGACCAGCTGCATTGATGACCTATCCGGGTGGATGCACACCCATGATGTCTATTCAGGTCTGCCAGGCAACCAGCTGGTCAACACCTACACGATTGGTTTCGGCGGCGATATCTCCCCCAGTGGCCTCGCGCTATTGCAGCAGACCGCCAACAAAGGCGGCGGCAAATACTATAATGCCGACGATGCCGATCAGTTGTCCACGGCGCTCCAAAACGCACTCACGGATATTCTGCAGGTTAACACGTCCTTCACGTCGCCGAGCCTTTCGATCAATGCGTTCAACAAACTATACAACCGTGACGAAGTCTATTTCGCGTTTTTCAAGCCCTCGAGCTCGGTCGCTTGGGACGGAAACGTAAAGAAATTCACGTTGTGCAATAAAACCCAATCGGATGCCGGTACCTGTACGTTCGGCGACATTATCGACTCCAACAACGCGTCTGCCATCGATCTGAACTCCAAGATTAAGGACACGGCCGTCAGTTACTGGGCAACAAACTCAACCCAGGATGGCGCCAACGTAACAGTGGGGGGCGCGGGTTCTCATGTCTCCAATGTCAGCGCACGCAATGTATACACATACATGGGTGGCTACAGCAGCCTCTCGTCCTCGGCGCCGGCTACACCTTTCCTCGTCAGCACAGCGAGCACCAATGCGCTGCGCAGTGCGGCTGTGGCTGATCCCACCGTTCTGGGTCTGCCGTCAACGGCCACGAGCACCGACGTCGACAACCTGATCAAATGGATGCTTAGTCAGGATATCTATGACAATTGGACGACAGTCAACCAATATGATTACGACAACAAAAGCGACGCCGTTACCACCGACTCGCGCTGGGCGTTTGCCGACCCGCTCCACAGTCGCCCAGCCGCGATAACCTTCGGCTTTGAACTGACACTGTTGGGCGCTCCCGATCCCAACAAACCCATCGTCAAATTGTTCGTCGGAACAAACGATGGCACCCTGCACATGATCAACAGCGGCACGGGCGCGGAAGAATGGGTGTTCATCCCCAATGAAATGCTGAGCCAGCAATACAACCTGTCGCAGGGCGCTGACGGTGATCATATCGTCGGGCTGGACGGCACACCGTCATTCTGGACCATGGACATCAATAATGACGGCATCATCGATCCCAGCGCCGGCGATAAGATGTACATGTTCATCGGCATGCGGCGTGGCGGGCGAAATATCTATGCCTTCGATGTCACTCCGAGCGCCAAGATGACCAGCCAGACCGATACTGTGACGCCCAAATTGATGTGGGTCATCCAGGGTGGCAGCGGATCCTACACCAAGCTCGGTCAGACCTGGTCCAGACCGACGGTGGCGCGTATCCGCTATGCCTGCAGCAGCAGCACTGAATGTGATGACGGTAATACCACAATCGATCACACCAAATCGCGGACAGTGCTGCTCTTCGGCGGTGGCTATGACACCAACCAGGACAATGGCATCCCTGCGGGAACGGACAGCATGGGCGACGCCATCTTCATAGTTGACCCGCTCACCGGATCGCGCCTGTGGTGGGCCAGCAGCGACAGCACCGCCAACCTCGTCCTGTCGAACATGCAATACAGCATCCCTTCGGACCTGGCGGTCCTCGACACGGACGGTGACGGGCGCATGGACCGCATTTATGTCGGCGACACCGGGGGGCAGATCTGGCGCATCGATCTGGCCACAAATATAGCCACGGGTACCAACGGTTCAACTGCGGGTTACGTGTTTGCCGATATCAGCTGTACCGGCAGCACTCGCGCCGCCAGTCCGCCGTGTTCCGCCACCACCAACCAGAACCGGCGCAAGTTCTTCTACCCGCCGGAAGTGGCGCCGGTGGAGGATGCGGTTTTCTCCTCCACGGCGCTCTACGACCTGGTTACCATTGTGAGTGGCGACCGTGAGGACCCGCTGGACATGTTGACCACCAACCTCAGCCCGGTACAGGAAGCGGTTCACAACCGTATATACGCCTTCCGGGACGTCAACTACCCGACGGGTTCTCCGTCGACGTTACCGAGCGCGCTCATCGACGCGGACCTATACGATGCAACGGCTAACGATCTGCAGGATCCCGCCGGTTCGAACTATACGACGGCGTTGGCGGCCATCAAGACCAAGAAGGGGTGGTATATCGATCTCCAGGAGTCGAGCAACATCACACTGCCGAACGGGCTGACAACTACCTGGATCGGCGAAAAGGGGCTGGCCAAGACCACGATCTTTGAAGGCGTGCTCAACGTCACTACCTTTACGCCGTCAAACGACACGACCGCCACGGCGACCTGCGCCGCCTCGGAAGGCGTGGCCAAGGTCTATGCCCTGAACTACCTCGACGGTACGGCCACTCTCGACCTGAACAACGACGGCAGCGTGGAGCGGTCGGCGCAAATCGGCGGTGGCATCCCCTCAGAAGTGGTAGTCGTGGTCAGACCCGGCGGCGCCACGGGCCTGGTGAACGTGAGCGGCGGCTCGACTCAAGTACCGATCGGGCAATCGCCAGGTCCGCAAAAATCGTTCTGGCATGATTGAAACGGTATCGGACTTGAAAGGAACGAACGATACGACCCCTCCCGCGCGAAAACGCGGAAGGGGCCGTGGTCGTGCGGGAAAACTAAACTCTAGATTGACCGTTAAGACCATTTCAGGATTAGAACCATGAAGAAACGTCTTTCCCTTGGTTTTACCTTGATCGAACTGATGATTGCCGTGGTCATTGTCGGCATCATTGCGGCGATCGCTTATCCCAGTTATCGCGATTACACGGCCCAGGCCCGCCGTGCCGAGGGCAGAAATCTGCTTTTGGCCATGATCAATCAACAGGAAAAGTTTTATTCCGATTGCCATTATTACGCGGCGACAATACAGACCAGCAGTTCAAGCTCCTGCGGCGCCACTTCCGCCGACGGTATATTGGTTGTCGGAGGTCTAACGTCTGAAAATGGGTATTACAGCGTCGGCGCCCCGGCGGCAGGAAATCTTCAAGGCGGCTGCAGTGCGGGTGGCGCCCTATTTGACTGCGGGGTCACTCTCACCGCCACACCTGTCGCCAGTACGGTTCAGGCAAACGATGGCGCCCTCAGAATCGACGCGATGGGAACCAGGCAGTGGAACAAAAAAAATTTAGGATCCTGGGTAAGTTGGACCAGCAAGTAATTGTCCACTTGCCGCCATTTATTTCATTGGCCAGGAATAGATCAAGGCGCGGTACGGGATCGCAGATCCCGAGGAACCGGAAAGCTCACGTTCTCGGCCTGTCCTGGGCTTTCTTCAACCAGCGACGCTCCCCATTCCCGTAAACGCGCGACGATTCGCTGAACCAGGAGTTCAGGTGCCGATGCGCCGGCGGTCAGCCCGAGCTTGTGCACGCCGATCAGCCATTCACGACGAATATCTTCCGGCCCATCTATCATGTACGCGCGCACACCCTGTCCTTCCGCGACTTCGCGCAGACGGTTGGAATTGGAACTATTCGACGAGCCGACTACCAGCATTACCTCGACGGTTTTCGCCAGGGTTTTCACGGCGTCCTGACGGTTTTGCGTGGCGTAGCAGATATCATCTTTTTTCGGCCCCTTGATGCGAGGAAAACGCCTACGCAGGGCGGCGACGATCTTGACTGTGTCATCCATCGAAAGCGTGGTTTGGGTCACGTAGGCGAGATTGTCGTCATTCGTGACTTGAAGTCGATCGACGTCCGCCACCGATTCAACGAGGTATATCCCGCCCTCCGCTTGGCCCATGGTCCCCTCCACTTCGGGATGGCCGGCGTGGCCAATCAGAACACACTCGGTTCTGTTGTTACGGTGACGCGTCACCTCCATATGCACTTTGGTCACCAGGGGACAGGTTGCGTCGAATACCCGTAGATCGCGGTGCGCCGCCTCCTCCCGAACGCTGCGTGAAACGCCGTGGGCGCTGAAAATGACTGTCGCACCTGCAGGTATCTGTTCCAGATCGTCGACAAAAACCGCGCCCTTGGCGCGCAAATCATCCACGACGAAACGATTGTGTACAACTTCGTGGCGCACATATATGGGGGCCCCGAAGATTTCCAGTGCTCGCTCGACGATCTCGATGGCGCGGTCGACACCGGCGCAAAAACCGCGGGGATTGGCGAGATATACCTGCATTGCATCATGATACCCTGTTTTGACGCAGACAGCAGCGGGATCAGACAGCCGCTCGGGAGATACCGGATGAAGGCGTCTTCGGGGACGGAAAAAACAACGCCCGGAATACCGGGCGCTGAGCAGAATACAGAGGAATCGAATTACTTTTTTGGATTAGGGGTGGCTGGAGCCTGATTTTTCTTCAGATCCTGACACTTCAGCATGCATGCTTCATAGGATTCATTCCTTTTCTCGCTCTTACAATCTTTCTGGCACATCACCACCGGATCCTTTGGGTCGATTTTGTCATTGTTGGGATGATCGACCGCAGTCGCCCATTGAGGAGCAAACAACATTCCCGAAGCTACGACTGGCAAAAAAAATTTCACGGACATGGACATATCGCAAACTCCTTTACTGGATAAAGGGTGGCGCGGAATTGAATGTTCTATCGCGCCGATTACACACCATTAACTCATTCTAGCTGTACATGAGTTATTTGCCATCAACGCTCATCGGCGCGTTTTCACCTACGGCGCGCCGTCCATGGACGCCATCCCAATGTGTCGAGCAATAGCAGCGCAGCACCAATGGTAATGGCTGAATCCGCAACGTTGAACGCCGGCCAGTGCCATGTCCCATAATAGACATCAATAAAATCAATTACGTATCCATGGATCAACCGATCGAGAAGGTTGCCAAGCGCGCCGCCCAAGATCAGCATCAATGCGACCGCCAGCGGTGCGTCCGCCGGGCGCAGGCGCTGCATGACCAGCAAGATCACGACGCAGGCGATCATGGCGACCGCGATGAAAAACAGATTCTGCCAGCCACTCGCCTGACTGAGCATGCCAAAGGCGGCGCCGGTATTGTGCACCAACGAGAGATTCAAAAACGGAACAAGCTTCAATTCTCCATGGCGAATTAGGTAGTCTGCGGCAACATGTTTCGTCAACTGGTCCAGAACGAAAACGACGATCGCGATCCACAGAAAGCGCCGCATCAGGCGTAGCTCCGTGGTTCACCCGGGCCGGTGATGTTTTGCACGCAGCGAGCACAGAGTTGCGGATGGTCTTTATTCATCCCAACATCTCCACGATGATGCCAGCAACGTACGCACTTGGGATACGATGAAGGCGCGACCTGCACATAGAGACCCTTGATCTCCGTTTCGACTGCATCGGCTGTCTTTTTCTCCAATGGCTGCGCGCGCGCATAAGAAGTAATTAATACAAATCGCAACTCATCGCCAAGACGGCGCAGTCTTTCGAACCATGAAGGATCGCAATAAAGGTCCACCTCCGCGTCGAGACCGGATCCGATGCCGCCGGCGACCCGCAGTTTCTCGAGCTCTCGCGCCACCGCGATACGCGCGCTGATAACGTCGGCCCAGAATTGCGGGTCTAGTTCGTCTGCCGGCGGCGCCGGCAATTCATGCCAAGTCTCGAGAAACACCGATTCGCCGCGCTGCCCCGGCATGTGGCGCCAGATCTCTTCCGCCGTAAAGGAGAGTACCGGCGCGAGCCAGCGCACCAGTGCTTCGAGGATATGGAACATCGCCGTCTGCGCCGAACGTCGGCCGCGGCTGGTCATCGGCATCGTGTACATCCGGTCCTTGAGGATGTCGAGATAAAAACCGCCCATGTCCACCACGCAGAACTGGTGCAGCTTCTGATAGATCAGGTGAAACTGGAACTGCTCATAGGCCTCCAGCACCTCTCGTTGCAGGTCACTTGCGCGCTGCAATGCCCATTGATCGAGCGCGAGCATGTCCTTGCCCGGCAGTGCATCGTCGACGTCAAAACGCGACAGGTTCGCCAACAGATAGCGCGCGGTATTGCGAATGCGCCGATACGAATCCGCCATGCGCGTGAGGATTTCGTCGGAAATTCCCATCTCGGCGCGATAATCGGTCGCCGCAACCCATAGACGTAATACATCGGCCCCCATCACTCTGATTACCTTCTGTGGTACCACGACGTTGCCAAGCGACTTCGACATCTTGCGACCCTTGCCGTCGACGGTGAAACCATGAGTGAGAACGCCTTGGTAAGGCGCTTGCCCACGCATCGCCACCGAGGTCAGGAGCGAGGATTGGAACCACCCGCGATGTTGATCCGAACCCTCGAGATACAGATCGGCCGGCGACCGCAATTCCGGGCGGCGCTCGAGCACGCAGAAATGCGTCACGCCCGAGTCGAACCAGACATCCAGCGTGTCGCTGACTTTGTAATACTCGGCTGCTTGGGCGGCGAGCAGTTCTTCCGGTTCAAGATCGAACCAGGCTTCGATGCCGCGCGCCTCGACCCGTTTGGCGACTTCCTCGATCAGGCGTTCGGTTTCCGGATGCGCCTCACCGGACTGTTTATGCACAAAAAGCGGGATGGGCACGCCCCAGGCGCGTTGGCGCGAAATGCACCAATCGGGGCGGTTTTCCACCATTCCCTGAATGCGCGCCTCGCCCCATTCAGGCGTCCACTCGGTATTGGCGATCGCCCGCAGGGCCGGTTCGCGCAAGCGCTCCATGCTGATGAACCACTGCGAGGTGGCGCGGAAAATGATGGGCGTCTTGTGACGCCAGCAATGCGGATAGCTGTGATTGACCGCTTCCGCATGCAGCAGCGCGCCGCGGGCCTTGAGCACCTCGATTACGTGATCGTTGGCTTTGAACACATGCTCGCCGGCGAACAGTTCCGTTCCCGGCAGAAACTTCCCGTCCTCGCCGACAGGGTTGTCGACCGGCAGTCCATAACGTTCTCCGACGACGTGGTCTTCCAAGCCGTGTCCGGGCGCCGTATGCACCGCGCCGGTGCCAGCGTCAGTCGTCACGTGCTCGCCGAGAATGATAGGCACCTCGCGTTCGTAGAACGGATGCTTGAGTCTCACGCCTTCCAGGTCCTTGCCGCGGCAGTTGGCGACGACGCGGTAGTCGTCGATGCCGTAACGACCCATCGCGTCCTTGACGAGCGGGTCGGCGATCAGCAGGCGCTCATGGCCCCGCGGTCCATTGCATTGCAGCAGGACATATTCCAGGTCCGGATGCAGCGCTACCGCTTGGTTGGCCGGCAGCGTCCACGGCGTGGTGGTCCAGATGATCACGCTGATCGGACCATCGCCCGCGCGTCCCGGCGCGTGCTCGCAACGCGCCAGAAACTCCGCGGGATCGGCCACTACGAAACGCACATCGATAGCGGGCGAGGTCTTGTCCATGTATTCGACTTCGGCTTCGGCAAGCGCCGAACCGCAGTCGCTGCACCAGTGCACCGGCTTGTGACCGCGCACGACGTGGCCGTTGGCGATCACCCGACCGAGGGCGCGGATGATGTCGGCCTCGAACCGGAAATCCATCGTGAGATACGGCCGGTCCCAGTCGCCGGTCACGCCGAGGCGCATGAAGTCCTCACGCTGGCGATCGACCTGGATGCGCGCGTACTCCCGGCATGCCTGCCGGAATTTTGCCGGGTCCACCTGCAAGCCGGCCTTGCCGATCTTCTTTTCGACGGCGAGCTCGATCGGCAGTCCGTGGCAGTCCCAGCCGGGAATATAGGGCGCATCGAACCCGCTCAAGGTTCGCGACTTGACAATAATGTCCTTGAGGATCTTGTTGACCGCGTGGCCGATGTGGATGTCGCCGTTGGCGTATGGCGGACCGTCGTGCAAAACATATTTTTGCCTGCCACGACCCTGCTCACGCAGCTTTTTGTAGAGGTTCATCTCCTGCCAGCACTTCAGGATTTCCGGCTCGCGCGCGGCGAGATTGGCCTTCATGGGAAAATCCGTCTGCGGCAGATTGAGCGTATTCTTATAATCGTTCACTACGACACCTTAATGAGGAAGATTCAGGCGGTTTTCTCCCGGTAGCCGTTCGACCGACTTGACGGATGATATTCCCGGAAAAACGCGCGCACGTCTTCGACATCCTGGGCGATCCAGCGTCTCAGCTCATCGAGCGAGTCAAACCGCTTCTCGTCGCGGAACTTGCGCAGGAAATTCACCTGCACCTGCTCTCCATAGATATCTTCAGTGAAGTCGAGCAAGTGCACCTCCAGGAGCGTGCGTGTTCCGCCTACCGTCGGGCGGGTGCCGACGTTGGCCGCCCCTGGCGCCGGTTCGATTCTGAGGCCAAACACCTCGACCGCGAAAATACCGGTGATTGGAGTCACCTTGCGATGCAGATGAATATTGGCGGTCGGAAACCCCAGGGTACGGCCGAGTTTGTCACCGTGGGCGACGCGCCCGCACATGCGGTAGGGTCGCCCCAGAAGCTTTTCCGCTGGGGTCAGATTACCGGCGGCGAGCATGGCGCGGATCCGGGTGCTCGAGACACGTTCTTCGTCGATAGTCACGGTGTGCATGTTTACCACCTGAAACCCGTGTTTCGCCCCGGCGGCGGCGAGCATGTCGAAATCGCCGCGGCGTTTGTGGCCGAAACGGAAATCATCACCCACCACGAGATAACGCACACCGAGTCCATCGATCAGGATGCGCCGGATGAACTCCTCCGGCTCCATGGCAGCGAATCTGGCGTCGAAACGCAGGCACAACACGCGGTCGACGGAGTAGCGGCGCAGCGCCTGCAATTTTTCGCGCAGGCGCATCAGGCGCGGCACCGCCGCCTGCGGCTGGAAGAATTCCTGCGGCTGCGGTTCGAAAAGGATGACTTGGGTGGGCAAACCGAGTTCCTGCGCCTTCTCCGCCAGCTGACCGATGACCGCCTGGTGGCCGAGATGCACGCCGTCAAAATTGCCGATCGTGGCGACACAGCCGCGATGTTGCGGCCTCAGGTTGTGCCACCCGCGTATGAGCTCCATGGGGCTGTTTCAGGTTATGGCCGGGAACAAAGGAGAAAGGTTACCGTCTCGCGCGGACGAGAACAAGCGTGCACCGGGGCCGACTTGTTTAAAGATGAGCCCAGTCAGGATCGAGCTCTTCGATGATATCCTGCAACGGACGACGCCCGCCGAAGCCTTCGTGGTAACTGTGGTAATGCGCGATGCGCAATTCCGGAAACTTCCAGCAAAGGTAACCGTCGCCTGTGTCGAAATCCGCCAGCCACAGCCCTTTGACAACGAGCCCGAGCCGCTCCATTTTACCCATCCAGCGGCGGACGATAGTCTCGTATTCCTTTTCCACCTTGCGGATCTGGGGATTGCTCGGCACCATCGAATCCAGGAGGCGGCGTACAGGCTCCAATTCGCGATAGGCCTCCTCGGTGATTTTCCAGACCAGCGGAAAAAGTTCTTCCGCTTCCGTCAACGTGAAGACGCGCGGATTATTGCACGCGGAAATCTGGTAAATCTGAGCCGCACTAGTCATCAGTCGGTGCTCCATCTCCTTTCTTGAGCAGCAATTGTGCCAATCGTACTCCTAACGCCGTCGCGGTCAATAAATATGCGGCTGCACCTGCTATGACCCATATTGACAAGCGCAATGCCCGCTGCACGGCTGTCGCGTGCAGCCAAGTGTCGAGATCGCCCACGCCCCAGAACAGAACCGCGCCCATCACACCACTCGCCGCTGTGACCCGCGCCAGGAACGAACCCCAGCCAGGAAGCGGTCGATACACATCATGACGGCGCAGCGTAATGAACAACAGTCCTGCGTTCACGAACGCTGATAGCGATATCGCCAGCGCCAACCCGACGTGCTTGAGAGGGATGAACAACAACAGACTCAGCAGGATGTTCACTACCAGGGCAATCACACCAATACGCATCGGCGTCTTCGTGTCCTGGCGCGCGTAGAATCCCGGGGCCAGCACCTTGATCAAAATGAATCCGAGCAACCCGAAGGAGAACGCCATCAAGGCGTTGGCGCTCATGCGCACGTCGTTGTCGCCGAAGGCGCCAAAATGAAAGAACGTCGCCAACAATGGTTCGGAGAGAATCACCAGCGCGACCGAGGCTGGAATCCCGATCAGGCACACCCAGCGCAACCCCCAATCGAGCAGGTGGGAAAATTCTTCTCGTGAGTTGCGTGCGTGGCGACGCGCCAAGCTCGGCAGAATGACCGTGCCGAGCGCGATCCCGAACACGCCGAGCGGGAATTCCATCAAGCGGTCGGAATAATAGAGCCACGAAACGCTGCCGGTGACGAGAAAGGACGCGAGCAACGTATTCACCAGCAAATTGATCTGGGCCACGGAGACGCCGAAGATTGCCGGCAGCATGAGTTTGAATACACGCGCAACGCCGTGATGGCGCTCTCGCAGATGCAGGCGCGGGCGCGGCAGCATTTTGAGACCGCGCAGAAACGGGATCTGAAACAGCAGTTGCACCACCCCGGCGATAAACACGCCCCACGCGAGCGCGAGGACCGGCTCGTCGAGGCGAGGGGCAAGCCACACGGCCGCCCCGATCATGCTCAGATTGAGCAATACCGGTGTGAAGGCGGCCGCGCCGAATTTTCCGTAGGTGTTGAGAATGCCCGCCGCCATCGCCACGAGCGAGATGAAGAAGAGATACGGGAACGTGATGCGCAACATCTGTACCGTGAGGCCGTACTTTTGCGGTTCGTCGAGAAAACCCGGGGCGAGAATCATGACGAGGATCGGCGCGGCGAGAACACCGATCAGCGTCACCACGAAGAGGATGACACCGAGAATCCCCGTCATGTGATCGACAAAGGCTCGCGTTTCCGCGGCCGTGTACTTGGTCTTGTACTCGGCAAATACCGGGATGAAGCTCTGGGAAAACGCGCCTTCGCCGAAAATGCGTCGCAGAAAATTAGGGATGCGGAAGGCCACGTAAAAAGCGTCGGCCGCGATCCCGGCGCCGGCTCCGATCAGACTGGCGAACAACATGTCGCGGATCAGTCCGCTGACACGCGACAGCAGCGTCATACCACCGGTGACGGCCGTGGACTTGAGGAGCTTGCGGCTCACGGCGGCATATCTCTGAAGGATTCCATAAAAGCCGCGATCATACAGGATGTGACCATGGCACCGAAGCTGCGGGCGACCGGGCCGATCGCACCGGGCCGGCCTTCGCGGGATTGACAAATACG
Source organism: Methylomirabilis sp. (SeqCode) (assembly GCA_035624495.1). Taxonomy (GTDB): domain Bacteria; phylum Pseudomonadota; class Gammaproteobacteria; order Acidiferrobacterales; family Sulfurifustaceae; genus Sulfuricaulis. The sequence continues at coordinate 18,025 of DASPRK010000154.1, forward strand.
GCCAAAATCAGCATAGTTGCCGGCCCTTGCAGACATCCTCAGGAGACGACGTTGGCCAACACAGCACAGGCAAAGAAGCGCGCGCGCCAGGCGGAGGCGCACCGCACCCGTAACGCCGCGCAACGCACCGAATTGCGCAGCCGGATCAAGAAAGTCCGCGCGGCGATCGCCGCCAAGAACAAAGACGCGGCGAAGCAGGCGTTTCGTGATGCCGCTTCCGTGATTGATCGCCTCGCGGGCAAGGGGCTTATCCACAAAAACGCGGCCGCGCGCTACAAGAGCGGACTCAACCAGCAACTGCGCACACTGGCGTAATTCACCGCCTGTCTCAAAACAAAAAGTCCGGCATCGCCGGCTTTTTTGTTTACGAATCCTGGCTACAAAATCACCATGTTGTCGCGATGGATCAGCTCTGGTTCGTCGACGTAGCCCAGCATGGACTCGATCTTGTCGCTGGCCCGCCCGATGATCCGCGCGGTATCCTCCGAACCGTAGTTCACCAACCCGCGCGCCACCTCGCGCCCGTCGGAATCGAGACACGAAACGACTTCCCCGCGGGTAAATGCACCTTCGACCGCCTTCACCCCGACCGGTAACAAACTCTTGCCGTTCTCGCGAATAACCTTGACCGCGCCCGCGTCCAGCCACAGTCTGCCGGCGACGCGGGCCTGCCCCGCGAGCCACTGCTTGCGCGCCACCACGCGTTCCTGCGCGGCCTTGAGGTGCGTACCGATCGCCTCGCCGTCCAGTGTCCGCGCGATCACATTTTCCTCGCGTCCCGAGACAATTACCGTCGCCGCGCCCGAACGCGCGGCCTTTTCGGCCGCCGCCAGCTTGG
>DASPRK010000167.1:0-4578 GCA_035624495.1 Methylomirabilis sp. (SeqCode)
AGATCATCGGCAGCAGCGCGTAGGTCGGGTTGCGCTTCTCTGATTTGAGCCACACCACCACCACGAGCAGGCTCAGGGCTGCCATCAACTGATTGGACGCGCCAAACATCTGCCAGAGGTAGACCCACGTGCCGGTCAGCACGAGGGCGGCGGTGAGGGTCATCGAGATCAAGCTCGACACATTCATGTTCCGCACCAGCGGGATGGCATCGCCGACCCACTCGGTGAGAGTCACACGCATTACGCGGAAGACTAGGACTGTTACCGTGAGCACGATGATCACGAACGTGCCGAACCCGAGCGCGGTACCGTAGATTTCCGGGATCAGCCCGAAGGTTCCGGCGTAGATGAGCTTGCCGACGCCCAACGCAAACCGGCCGCCGCCGCCGCCTGCACCGGCGATGGAGACGGCGGTGAGCGACAGCAGCGCCAGGGTGTATTCGCCGAACATCGCGCCCGCGCCGACCGGTAGGCAGTCGGTCTCGTATTCGAGCTGCCGCGCGGTCCCGACCGAGCCGACCAGGGCGTGCCAGCCCGAAATGGCTCCGCACGCGATGGTCACGAAGAGCATCGGCCACAGCGGTTGCCATGCGGCCCCCGTCTGCATCCCGAAGCCGAGGGCCTTGAAGGCGGGCAGCGCAAACGCGCCGATCAGGTTGCCCGCGGCGTCCTTCATGCCGACTACCGGCGCGACAACCATCCCCACCACGCTCAGTAGAACGGTGATCAGCGTGATCCAAAAGCCGATGTAGTTCACGGGCTGCGCGAACCGCCAGATCGGCAGATTCGCCCCGAGATAGCAGAAGACGAACAGGAACACCGTCCACAGGAGGTAATTCGGCAGCGTGTTAATCTGGCCGGTGGCGGCGTTATACGCAGGCGTCGTCGGTCGCACGCCGTCCTTGCCCGGGGCCGGGATCCTCGCATCCGCCCCCGTCGGGTCCACGACCGCGAAAAGCGGCTGGTGGTCGCTGATGGCGTCCACCGCGTTGTTCAACGATGCCACGGCCGCCGCCACCGGGCCATTCACAAGCTTGCCCTGCTCATCGCGATGCTGCCCCATGGGTCCGAGCGCCATGGCGCCGAGCGTAATGGCGACGACCAGGAACGTGACGCCGATAATTCCATATTTCCAGCGGTACATCATTTGGCCGGCGAGGAGTCCCATCAGGGCGAGCATCACGATGCCGAACGGCACGTCCGGGCGCGCGGCCAGAATCGGCGCCAGGATCCCGATGAACGCCCCAGCCAGCAGCAGCAGGTAGAAGAAGATGAATACGAACAGAATCGTGCGCGTGCGAGGAGCGATGAGACGGTGCGCGATCGCCGACAGGCTGTTCCCGTCGTTGCGCACCGCGACCATGATGGCCGAGTAGTCGCTCACCCAGCCGATGAAGCTGACGCCCAGGACCAGCCAGGCCAGCGAGGGCGACCACCCCCAGAGATTCGCGGCGGTGATCGGTCCGACGATGGGCCCGGCAGCGGCGATCGCCTTGAAGTGATAACCGAACAGGACGTTCCGGCTGGTCGGCATGAAGTCGACGCCGTCCATGTACATCCGCGCCGGCGTCGCCCGCTTGACATCGGCCCGGATAACGCTACGGTCGATGCGTTTGGCGTAGAAGTTGTAGGCCAGGTAAATGGTCAGCACCCCGATGATAACGATCCAGAGAGTGTTCATGACTCTGCTCCTTCGTCGATCGAATGGCCGTGACCGCGGTGCCTGATGGCATACCGATGCACGAAGCAGAGCATTGGCCCCGCGTCGAACTCCTTGTGCACGCGTTCCTTGAACTTTCGGATGGTGCGCATGCTCCGGAATGCCTTGTCCAGTTGTTCACCCGTTTGCTGCTTATCGGCCGTCTGCAAGCGGTCGACAAAAATTATCGTCCCCGAAAAAGGTGCGTGTATTGATCTGCATCAAATTATGGCGGGCTTGTTTACTATCGGTTTCAGCGGCGATAACTATGCGACAGGTTCCAAGGTTGCCGCGAAATACGGCAATCGCTGACCTGTCGGAGAGCGAGGCGCCCAACAAAGAAACGCGGGGAGAATGTGGTGATTTGGTGTGCTTTGACGACTCTTGGCGAGCGAGGGCGGGCCAATATGCAACGAATCGAGCTCCCGGCCGCCGACTTTTAAGTTGAGAGCCATTTACTAACTTGTTGTTTTATGGCCCGGCTCGCGCGCTAAAACGTAGAAGCACGCGTGGAAACAAAATGAACCCCGATTCCCGGACAGTGTCCCAGTGGACACCAGGCCTTGCGGTTATCTTTGAGTGGCAGAACTCCATTACCCAGACCGATCGTAACCGTTTCCCGCGGTCCAAGGCCAAGGTGGCATTCGAGGTACTGCAGGGTGAGGAGACTAACCACGAGATCGCCGCCAAGTTTTGGGTGCACCCGACCCCTACCGGCCTGTGGTAGTGACTGTTCTACTGTTGCGGCTTTGACACGGATTTGTCCGACCCGCAACACCAACAAATCAGGGGACCACGGCAATGTAGCTCTATCGAGTTTTGGTTCCGAGTATGCCGTTGCGGTCGTTCGGCAGGCGCAACATCTGCGATCTGTTTGATGCGGCTTGATGCGGCAGCGGAATCCCGAACACGGGTTCATTATCAACAGCACCCAGTCCATCGCCAGAGCGACCCGAAGCCCCCTTGTTCATCGGGTTCACGACGTCAAGCCGCGGTTCGCCGCCGGAGCGTGGACGTCCGTCATAGCCCCCACTTGAGCATTAGCACGTTGTCGGCGCCCAATTCCACAGAGCTTCCCAGCCTCGCGCATTCTCTGGTCATCCGCTCGCCCAGCCAGCGAGCATCCGCCTCAGACGTCCGATGGAGCCGGAAGCGTTTAATCTGCATGGGGACCATTTGCAGATCGTCGAGCTTTCCCGTGCGCCGGTCCATGCTGACAAAGTACATCAAAACGAGATCGCTCCGGAATTCTTCATATCCGCCGATGCCTTCGTAATCGTCCAGGAAGTCCCCACAACCATACAAGATCAGTTTGTCCCGATAGACCTCGATGCCCCTCGGATGGTGGGAGGAATGGCCGTGGATCACGTCAATGCCCGCGTGATCGATAAGTCCGCGGGCGAATTCCCTTTCTTCCGAATTGATCGCATAGCCCCAGTTGCTTCCCCAATGGATCGATGCCACAGCGATATCGCCGGCGCGTTTCACGCGTTCCACGTCTTCCTTGATGCATCTGACGGTCGCGTCGGTCAGGTCTCGCAGCAGGTTTATGCCCGGCTTGTCCTCGGCGGCCGACCAGCGCGACGGTATCCCGCTGTTCTCTAACCCGAACGAGAACATAATCACTCTGCCGGTGCCTCGGGTTTGCAGCAGCGCGGGCGCCGCCGCCTGGGTGACATCCCGGCCCGCGCCGGCCGTTTTCAATTTCGCCTCTCCCAGCGCCTGCAGCGTTTCGTCGAGTCCGGTGTAACCCCAATCCAACACATGGTTGTTCGCCAAGGCACACGCATGGATACCTGCGGCCGTCAGACATGGAAGGTTCTGCGGGCTCATCCGGTAGTTTATGCCTTTGTTTCGCCAGTAATCGTTACTTCTCGTTACCGCCGTCTCGAGGTTGATGATCCGCGCGTCGGGCACCCGGCGCTCCAGTTCCGCGATGGCATCGCCCCAGACATAGGAAAAGTCGACGGGTCGGGGAATCGGGCCGTTCGCCCGCTCCGCCAGTTCCACGTAATGTCGCGCGTCGCGAACGTACGGCTCGTAGAGCCGTGGATCGCAGGGGTGCGGCAAAACCTGGTCAATTCCCCGGCCCGACATCACGTCACCGCAGAGGAACAGGATAAGGGGCTCGGACATCACGGAGTGGTCACGGCCTGTTCGGCGCATGGCATTGTGAGCGGTTTTGATATCATTGGCGCGCGTGGCTGGTTAGGGCGCGGGAAGTCAGAATCACTTCGCGCCATCGCGCCCGGGCGCGACATGCCTCGGTTTCGGGCAACGCCAAGCCTGGGTTCATTCCCTCACCGCTGACCGGGCCGTGAGTGTTAACGCCGACATTCGCGCCTCCACCGGTCGCCAAAAAAGTTCTTCATAAACTCTTGTCCAGCGCAACCTTTTCCTCGGCAATCGTGGTGCGCCAGGGTTTTCCGGCGCGGCGTCCTCCTCCACCTCCGGGACTCGCCATTTGTGGCCATCGCATGCTGCATCTCAGTCGTTGTCTCCGATCAAAGCCGCGATACCACAAAAAATCTATCGTTTTTGCCGTGACGCTAGCAACCACGGATCTGCTCGTCTCCTAACGGTGGAAGCGGTTCGGACCGGTACGCCGCGAGGTCCTGCGGATCCTGAAGCGCCTAGACAACGACCACACATGGGTCGAACGGACCGACGTGGACGGCGTGGCGTCAGTGTGCGCCGGCCCTCAGTATGGCGCGACGGGACTTCCCAGTCCCCCTCGCGCCCCTCGGGACACGGCGCAATGATTGTGCCTCCGGCTCCGCCTGCGGCACGCCGCGGCCGCCCTGCGGTCGAGCGGTCCCCTTCGACGGGGACCACCGCGCTCGCCCACACTGGCTCGACGGCGCGGGCAGGCTCCGTGC
>DASPRK010000171.1:0-25972 GCA_035624495.1 Methylomirabilis sp. (SeqCode)
TATCCATCCCAGAACGTCGTCGAAGCGCGCCGCCGCCCAGCCGAACTCGGCGAAGCGCTCGTAACGGTGCCCCCACAGCGAGTCGAGGATGGCGCTCAAGCGCTGCATCACGGCGCCGAACGGACCGAGCAGCACGAACCAAAAGATCGGCGAAACAATCAACGAGTTACCCTGCTTGAGCACGCCCTCGACCGTGGCGCGCGCGACGCTGGACTCGATCTTTTCCGGCGCGCCTTTGCCGGTCAGATCGCGCAATTTTTCGTCCGCTTCCTCCAGGTCGCCGGCTTCGAGCGCCTCCGAAACCCCGTTGGCGGTTTTCCCGAGACGCTGCACATCGACGCACAGATACAGCACCACCACGTCGAAGGCGAACTGCAATATCCAGGCGAGCTGACCCAGCACGTAATCCACCAGGAACACACCCGCCACGATCGGCAAAATCGCCAACACCACGGCGCCCACGCCATGTATGCGCCGGCCGCCGTTGAAGCGTTCCTCGATCGACTCGGCCCAGTCGCGGTACCACGCAAAGGGCTTGAACCCGTGACGATCGGGGATCAGGTGATCCAGCAGGATCGCCAGCAAAACCGCTATCAGTATCTTGGTCATGTCAACCGCGTCCATTCCGTGCGACGTATAAATGTAACGGCCCAGTCCGTCGCCGCGCAAGTCCTAAACAGTGGCGAGATAACGTTTCCAGTCGAAACGCGGGCCGGGGTCGGTCTTGCGCCCCGGGGCAATGTCGCCGTGACCGTATATTCGCGCCGGCGTGATCGCGGGATAGGTTTCGCGGATGGCGCGTGTCAGCCCGACCAGCGCCTGGTACTGGGCGTCTTCGAATGCCAGCGCGTCATCGCCCTCCAGCTCGATGCCAATGGAAAAATCGTTCACGCGCGCGCGCCCGTCACAATACGACCGGCCGGCGTGCCAGGCGCGCTCGTGCAATGGCACGAACTGCACCAGCTCGCCGTCGCGGCGGATCAGCACGTGCGCCGAGACTTTCAGATCGTTGATCTCATCGTAATAGGGATGCTCGCGCGGGTCGAGGCGATTGCAGAACAGCTGCTCGATCCCGGGACCGCCGAATTTTCCCGGCGGCAGGCTGATGGCGTGAATCACCAGGGTATCGATGGGTGCGCCTTCGGGACGGGCATCGAAGTTCGGGGAAGGAACGTAACGGACGCCCCGAATCAGGCCGGTGGCGGCGTCGATCCGCAGCGTGTCACGGGATGTATGCGCCGACGGAGAGGATTGCATGACGAAATTGTAGCTTACCCGTCTATGGAAGTACCGCCGCCCGGCGGCCGTTCCGAATTCCACCAACCGGCGCCCGTCCACGATCCCGGCCGCCTGTTTTCTCGGGGATCACCGGCGATATCATTATATATATGATGCCCCCATCGCCGTCCGCCCCTTCTGTCTGCAAATAGCCATGGCCCTGGCCGATCGCGAACGCTGGAATCGCAAGTATGCCGCCGGCAATCCGCACCCGGACTTTGCCCCGGACCCGCTTCTGACGCAGTATGCCCACCTGCTGGGCGGAAACGGATGGGCGCTCGACGTCGCTTGCGGTGTCGGTCACAACGCTCTGTTCCTGGCGCGCGGCGGCTATGACGTGTTGGCCGTGGACGGCAGCTTGGTAGGCCTGCAATACGGGCGCGCCACCGCACGCGACCGCGCGCTGCCGGTGCACTTCGTCGCCGCCGATCTCGACCGGTTCGCGCTAATTCGCCACCGTTTCAACCTGATACTGGTCATGCGGTTCCTAAGCCGACCGCTGCTGCCGTTGCTCAAGGAAGCGCTGATGCCGGGCGGGCTGATGATTTATCAGACGTTCAACCTTAACTGGCGGCGCGCCAACCCGGCCTTTAATCCCGAGTACCTGTTGGCGCCGGGCGAGCTGGCCAAGGCTTTCAGCGATTTCGAAGTCATCGCCACCAATGACGCGATGGATATTGCGGATGACCTGACTTACTGGATCGGGCGCCGGCCCGGCGGAACGGCGCACATGCCGAAAAGCTGAGCGTTGGTGTCGGCGGCTCAGTCGTTTTCGACGCCCCAGATCTTCACGGATGAATGATCGGACGCGTCCGGTGGACGCACGACCCGGAAACTTTCTACGATGCACTCGTCTTCGACGTCGCGCTCCATCGCGAGGAGCGTATGTATTTCGTGGCTGCACAAGCTGGCGGCAAAGCCGGCTTCCTCGCGCGCGGCGGCCAAAGCCGCCTCCCGATCCGGCGCGCCGTAATGGCGCATGAAATGATCGGCCAGACGCTCGACAACCTCCTGGTGCTCGCGCTCATCGATTTCGTCCACCATCACCAGCGTGCCCCACCCGAAACTCGTCGTGCCTAAAAATCCGTGGTGAAACGCCTGCTGTTGCTTGCCGGTCAATGAGTCCGGATCCACGTTGAGGAACACGAACGAACCCGTCACCGCCCATTCGCCCGGGACGGCCAGTTTCTCGTAGACCCGGCTGTCCGAGTCATCGAGACGAATGAGGCGCGGAAAACGCATGATCATGATCGTACACCTTCGTCCGGCGGTCAGCGATACCACGCCGGCCACACCATTTCATACAAGACGTAACAACACGGATCACGCGTGATTAGGCCGGCGGCGACCGGGGGATTTACTTCAGCGAGCGGATTCTGCTTGAATGAAGGCGTACTCACTTGGCACGCCCTGCAACGGGGCATTCCCGGAACACCGGAGGTGTCCATCATGAGCCAAGACCCAAAGCTGAGCCGCCGCGGTTTCGTGCGGCTGTGCGCTTCGACGCTGGCCATGATCGGCGCCAACCCGGATCTGCTGGCGCAAACGGGTGCCGAGTTACGCCGCTATCAGCGCGTCCGCCTCATGGACCCCGACGGTAGTCCGGTAACACCAGCCCACCTGAAGGTGGGTGAAAATTACCTGTTCCACTATCCGTATATCGCCACGCCCTGCTTCCTCCTGAATCTCGGCCGCCCGACGGAACAACAGGCGCTGCTGAAAACCGAAGCCGGTAAATCGTATGAATGGCGCGGTGGCGTGGGGCCGGAGCGTTCCATCGTCGCCTTCTCCGCCATCTGCGCGCACAAGATGTCGTATCCTGCCGACGAGGTCAGCTTCATCAATTATCGGCACAATAACGTAAGTTTCCAAAATAAAGACCAAGCGACGGAACAACGCTCGCAGGTCATCTACTGCTGTTCAGAAAAAAGCGTGTATGACCCGTTGCGCGGCGCGCGCGTGCTCGGCGGGCCGGCACCGCAGCCGTTGGCGGCGGTTGAGCTGGAGTACGACGACCGCGACGGATCGCTTTACGCGATCGGCGTCTCCGGGGGAGAAATGTTCGACCGGTTCTTCGAGAAGTTTGCGTTCCGGCTGACGCTCGAGTTCAAGACCCAGAACGTCCGCGAACCGGTCACGCGCACCGCCACGGTCATGCCCCTCACCCGGTACTGTCATACGCAGGTGCTATGCTAGTCATCGCGCGGGAAAGAATTACTGGCCTCGGGAGCGGTCTAGACAATCCGCCAACTTGGCATGTCCTTCGGCCGCCGCCACCATGGCCGGCGTGCGACCGAAAGCGTCCTTGGAGCGCGGGTCTGCGCCGTGGGCGAGCAACAGGCGCACGATTTCCAGTGAACCTACGGCCGCGGCGTGGTGCAGTGCGGTTTCACCCTGATCGTCACGGGCATTCACGCGCACTGATTTGTTCTGAAGCACAACGCGAATCACCTCGATGCGATCCGAGTCCACCGCTCGCATCAGCGGTGTCCAACCGTAGACATCCGCGGCATTGGCATCCGCGCCGGCTTCGAGCAGCTGCCGGACAACGGCTGCCTGCCCCGTGGCAGAAGCCAGTGTCACGGCGGTCCAGCCGTTTTCGGCCCGGGTGTTCACCGCCGCGCCGTGCGCCAGCAGTGTAGCGACCGTTTCTGGCGTGCCTTCGGTGGCGGCGTACATCAACGCCGTCCCGCCTCGCGCGTTGGCGGCATTTACATCGGCGCCCGCAGCGAGCAAAGCGCGTGCCAGATCCGTGCGCGCGGCCGCAGCTGCCACCATCAGTGCGGTTTTTCCATCCTTGGTAGCCAGATTGACTAGTCTTGAATTCTGCGAGAGCCGCTGCTCAATGGCGTGGAGGTCGCGCTGAGCGATGGCCCGAATCCATTCTTCATCCGGTCCGGCCCAGGCGACGCTCAGCATCAACATCGCGGCAGCGCAGAAGTAAACGTATCGCGACGTGAATACAGAAGCCGTCATGGCCCCGCCGATGCGCCACCTCACTCTATCGCCGCGGCCGCATCGAGGTCACGCCGCCGGCGTGTTGCGTTTGACCCAACGGGAGGTTTCGCGAAGCCGCTCGTTTTTCCAGAATGGCGCGCGCGCCTTGAGCTCCTCGATCAGGTAGCGGCAGGCCTCGAAGGCGGCGGCACGATGCGCCGCCCATACCGCGACCAGCACGATGGGATCGTTCGGACGCACCTCGCCGACGCGGTGGATGATCAAGGTATCGAGAATATCCCAGCGCCGCCGGGCTTCGACGCTGATCTGCTCCAGGTTTTTTTCCGTCATCCCGGAGTAGTGTTCGAGCGTCATGGATTGCACGGCGCGCCCTTCGTTGAAATCGCGCATCGTGCCGACGAAACTGACGACGGCTCCGTACTGCCCGCGCCGGCCCACCACCTGGTCCTGATAGCTGGCGAGCTCCGTGCACGGATCGAAATCCATCTCGCGCAGCTGAATCGTCATTCAATCTCCCAAACTACTTCACCACGCCACAGGCGATGCGCGCGCCACCGCCGCCGAGCGGTTGCGGCTGATCGGAATAATTGTCGCCGCCGGCGTGAATCATCAGCGATCGGTCCTTGATGTCGGCCAGCTTCAGCCGCGGCGCGACCAGCTTCAGCCTAGCGCTGCCGTCGGCGGCCACGGTCAGCACCGGCAGATCGCCCGCGTGACCCGCGCCCTGCGGTCCTTCGTGCTTGCCGGTCTTTTGCGGATCGTAGTGACCGCCAGCGGCGAGGCCGGCGGTCATTTTTCCGTCCTTTTCCTTCGGCAGGCAGCTCGGATTCTCGTGCACGTGAAACCCGTGCGCGCCGGGCGGCAGGCCCTTGAGGTCGGTGGTCAGCGCGAGGCCGTCGGTGCTGTCTTCCACGCGGATGGTCCCGACCGAGTGGCCAACGCCTTTCGCATCGATGGCGTGCATCGTCACCGTGACCGAGTCGGCCAGTGCCGACGCTACTACGAATGAAAGCAACGCGGGAATCAGGATCAACGTTTTTCTCATGGCAGTGCTCCCGGGCGCATGAGGATGAATTGGCGGATAGCGCCATGCCGCCACCAAAGCACTTTCAGCTCGACGCTGGCCGCGGTCGCGTGCCCGCCGGCTTGCCCGTCGCCGCCACGCCTTCGCGCGAAACTTCCTCGTACCAGAGGTCGTGATGCTGCTTGGCCCACTCCACGCTGACGTATCCGGTGGTCATGCCTTCGAGCGCGCCTTCGGCGCCGAGCGTGCCGATATAGATGTGTCCGAGCGCGATCGCGAGCCAGCCGATGGCGCACACGGCATGGATGACGTTGGCCAGCTGCATGGCCTCGCGGCTCTGTCCGAAGTTCGGAAAGTCGAGCACCAGGCCCGTGAGGCACACCGCCACGCCGACAGTCGTGATGATCCAGTACCAGGCCTTTTCACCGCCGTTCAGGCGCCCGGCAGAGGGATGTTTGTTCCCGATGACGCCACCCCCCTGCTTGAACCACTCCACGTCCGTCCGGTTCGGGATGTTGTAGCGGAACCAGGCGATGATTTCGAGCAGCACACCGACCACGAAGAACGGGCCGAGGTAATTGTGCACCGCGATCGCAAACGCGGCGTAGGCGGCGTTGCCGTCAAGCCCGAGTACCGGAACCAATACCGCGCGACCGAACAGGACGCTCAGGCCAGTGATCGCCATCAGGATAAACAGCGTCGCGGTGTACCAGTGCAACACGCGTTCCGGCAGGCTCCAGCGTTCCACTTTGGCGCCCGACCGCGGCTGTACGAGGCGGCTCGGGCCGCGGATGAAGTAATGCAGGCCGATCGCCAGTATCATCACCGCCAGTATCCACGGCGTGTAGGTCGAAACCGGTCCGTTACGGATTTCCCGCCAGTTCTGCCCGCCGTTCTGTATCAGGACATCCTTGGTGTACGGCCCCGACGCGGCGGTATATCCCTGCATGCCGCCGCGCACGGCGCGCCAGTAATTCGCGCGCGGATTGGTCGGCTGCTGTTCCGGCGCGGCCGATTGCGCAAAGGCCGGCCTGGACGCGAGGTACAGATAACCGCCCAACGGCAACACCATCGCCCCGGCCAGTATCAATGCGAGGCTCCAGAGTAGGGTGCGCCGGCGGCGTGTGCGCGCGGAGACGGGTGAATGGTTGCTTGATGTCGTTCTGGCCATGCCCGGACCTCCTCGTGGTTCAGTGATCGCTTTGGGTCGTCAGCAATCGGGTGCGCATCTCGTCATCGCGGTTCGGCGACGGCGGACTTTCCCATTTCTGCTTGACCTGTCCGCCGCGGCCACCCGTCCACGGCTCATGTACAGAGCCGCCCGTGCACGCCGCCAGCACCGGTAACACAGCCAACAGGAACATCACCCATCTCGTCAGCCGCGTCGCAGTCATGGCGGCGCGCCTCAACGGTCCGTCTGGACCTGGTTGAAGCGCGCCAGCAGTTGTTGCTGCTGTTCCGGGCTGGCCTGCTTCGCCACCAGCGGATCGGTCGGACCCTTGTACACGCCCGGCTTGTGCAGAACTACCTTTGATGACTCGTAACAGCCGGCGAGCAGAGCCCCAGTCATCATGACCAGCGCTATCATCAGTTTCACGCACCTGTGGTTTTTCCTGGCGTCCCGGCGGTTCATCATCGTATTCATGCACGCACCTCAACCCTTGTAGGCGACTTCCCAGCCCCAGGTCTGCGGCCGCCCGCCGCGCTTCAGTACGCGTTTGCGGTAGATGTCGGCGACCACGTCACCGTCGCCCGCGACCAGTGCCTTGGTCGCGCACATTTCGGCGCAAAGCGGCAGCTTGCCCTCGGCGATGCGGTTGCGTCCGTACTTCTTGTATTCCTCGATCGAATTGTCCGGCTCCGGGCCGCCGGCGCAAAAGGTGCACTTGTCCATCTTGCCACGCACGCCGAAGGCCGAGGCCTGCGGATACTGCGGCGCGCCGAAGGGACAGGCATAGAAGCAGTAGCCGCAACCGATGCACAGGTCCTTGTTGTGCAGCACGATGCCGTCGGGCGTGGTGTAGAAACAGTCGACCGGGCAGACCGCGGCGCACGGTGCGTCGGTGCAGTGCATGCACGCCACCGAGATCGACTTCTCCCCCGGCACGCCATCGTCCAGTACTACGACTCGACGGCGGTTGACGCCCCACGGTACCTCGTGCTCGTTCTTGCACGCGGTCACGCAACCGTTGCACTCGATGCAGCGTTCCGCGTCACACAGGAATTTCATTCTTGCCATGACTCTGCCTCCTTACTTAATTCATGCCGGCCGCACGCGGCACAGGGTGGTCTTGGTTTCCTGCATCATGGTCACCGCGTCGTAACCGTAGGTGGTCGCGGTGTTGACCGCCTCGCCCAGCACGTACGGGTCGGCGCCCGGCGGATACTTCTCGCGCAGATCCTTTCCCTCGAACCAGCCGCCGAAGTGGAACGGACACCACACCGTGCCCGCACCGACGCGGCGCGTGACCATGGCCATGACCTTGATCTTGCCGCCCTCCGGGCCCTCGACCCAGACCATCTGGCCGTCGCGCACGCCGGCGTTGTTGGCGTCGACCGGATTGATCTCGGCGAACATGTGCTGTTGCAGCTCGGCGAGCCACGGGTTGGACCGAGTCTCGTCGCCGCCGCCCTCGAACTCGGTGAGACGCCCGCTCGTGAGAATCAGCGGAAACTCCTTCGAGTAGTCCTTGGCCTGGATCGAGGCGTAGCGCGTCGGCAGGCGATAGAAGAGTTTCTTGTCCGGATAGGTCGGGAACTTCGCCACCAGGTCGTAGCGCGGCGTGTACAGCGGCTCGCGGTGCACCGGCACCGGGTCCGGCAGCTCCCAGCACTTGGCGCGCGCCTTGCCGTTGCCGAACGGGGCGCAACCGTGTTTGATCGCCACTCGGATGATGCCGCCCGAGAGATCGATCTTCCAGTTGACGCCGTCCGGCTTGTCCTTGCCGATCTTGAGGATGGTGTCGAGCTCCTTTTTCGTGAGGTCCTTGTCCCAGCCGAGTTTCTTGAGGACGCCGTAGCTGAACTCGGGGTAGCCGTCGTGGATCTCGGCGCCGACGGCGTAACTGCCCTCGGCCAGCATGTTCACGCCGTCCTTCTCCACGCCCCAGAGGGCGCGGAAGTTGAGACCGCCTTTCGCCACCGGTTTGTGCGTGTCGTAAAGCAGCGGCGTGCCCGGATGCTTGAGCTGCGGCGTGCCCCAGCACGGCCACGGCAGGCCGTAGTACTCGCCGTTGCACGGACCGCCCTCGGCCAGCAACGAGGTGGTGTTGAACGTGCCCCAGTTCTGCTGGTGCAGCTTAAGGCGCTCCGGACTCTGGCCGCTGTAGCCGATGGTGAAGGTCCCGCGGTTGATCTCGCGCAGTGTGTCCTCGAGATTCGGCTCGTTCTTCTCTACGCGGAGGTGCTTGAACATCTCCTTCTCGAAGCCAAGCTTCTTCGCAAAGAGGTACAGGATCTCCTGGTCGGTCTTGCACTCGAACACCGGTTCGATCACCTTGTCGCGCCACTGCAAGGAGCGGTTCGAGGCGGTCACCGAGCCATAGGTCTCGTACTGCGTTGTCGCCGGCAGCAGCCAGGTGTTGTTCTTTCGATCACCCATCACCGACGACACGGTTGGATACGGATCGATGATCACCAGCGCCTCCAGCTTGTCGAAGGCCTTGCGTTCGTTCACGCCGCGGCTCTGGCTGTTAGGCGCGTGCCCCATGAAGATCACCATTTTCAGCGGACTGCGCTGCGACATGTTCGCGGGATCCTCCAGCACTGCGTCGTGCCAGCGCGACACCGTGATGCCGTTCATGTTCATGGGCTTGATCTTGCCGCCCTTGCCGTCGTCGTACTCGCGCGCGTCGAACCGCGCCGCCAGCCAGTCGTAATCCACGTCCCACACCCGGCACCAGTGCTTCCACGCCCCCTCCTCGAGACCGTAGTAACCGGGCAGCGTGTGGCCGTTCGGGCCGACATCGGTCGCGCCCTGCACGTTGTCGTGGCCGCGGTAGATGTTCGAGCCGCCACCGGAGATGCCGACGTTGCCGAGCGCGAGCTGCAGACAGTTGTAAGAGCGCACGTTCGCGGTGCCGTGATGATGCTGCGTGCCGCCCATGCACCACACCAGCGTGCCGGGGCGGTTCTTTGCCATCAGCTCCGCGACCTTGGCGATCTGCTCCTTGGACGCGCCGGTGACGTCCGCCACCACGTCGGGCGGATATTTCTTGACCATCTCGCGCACGTCGTTCATGCCGTACACCCGTTGGCGGATGAATTCCTTGTCCTCCCAGCCGTTCTCGAAGATGTGCCACAGTACGCCCCACATGAACGCGGTATCGGTGCCGGAGCGAATGCGCACGTAGTAATCGGCGTGCGCCGCGGTGCGCGTGAAGCGCGGTTCGACCACGATGATCTTGGCGCCGTTCTCCTTGCCGCGCAGCACGTGCTGCATCGCCACCGGGTGCGCCTCGGCGGCGTTGCTGCCGATGAACAGCATCGACTTGCAGTTGTGCTGGTCGTTGTAGGAGTTGGTCATGGCGCCGTAACCGAAGCTCGCCGCGGTGCCGGCGACGGTGGTGGAGTGGCAGATGCGTGCCTGGTGGTCGCAGTTGTTCGAGCCCCAGAACGCGAAGAATTTGCGCTGCAGGTAGGACTGCTCGTTGTTGTGCTTGGAACCGCCGGTAATGAAAACCGCATCCGGACCGTGCTGTTTGCGCAACGCGAGCATCTTGTCGCCGACCTCGTTGATCGCCTGGTCCCACGAGATGCGCTGCCACTTGCCGTCCACCAGCTTCATCGGGTATTTCAGGCGCCGCTCGCCGATGGCGTGTTCGCGCACCGAGGCGCCCTTGGCGCAATGCGCGCCGAGGTTGAACGGATGGTCGAAGGCCGGTTCCTGACGCGTCCACACGCCCTCCTGAATCGTGGCGATGATGCCACAACCGACCGAGCAATGGGTGCAGATACTGCGGATGTTCGTCGCCGGTGACTTCGGGTCGATGTCCTTATCGGTCTTGGCATTCGCTTTCTTCATGATCGAGAAAGGCAACGCCGACGCGGCCGCTATGCCGCCGAGGGCGATCCCCGAGCGCCGCAGGAACGTGCGCCGGTCGATCACTCCCGCGAGCGCCGAACCGCCCGTCGTGGTGGCCTGGTTCGAATGCGAATCCGGTTTGCGTGTCAGCTTCATGGCTCGCCTTCCTCCTGACTCGTGCTGTATGCCGCCGTGCCGGTTACAGCCCGGCCGTGCGGTAGTAATGCTCGATATGCGGCGTGACGCGGTAGCCTTTCGATTCCGGCTGCTTCGCCGCTTGCGGTCCGGGCTTCGGTTGCGCCGCGACTTCGCGGGTGGTCATCAGCGCGACCGCCGCCGCACCGCCGCCGAGCATCATTTTTTTCAGAAATTCGCGACGACCCTTGGCGCGCCCCGGCCCGCTGCTCGAATGTTCCTTGCTCATGATGTTGCCCTCGTCTCTGTCATTGCCTTGCCATTCGGTCGAGTCACATGAGCATCGAAAAGTGCGTGCGCTCGACCTCGATAAACCGTTCCCCCAGCAGCGCCACCGCGCGATAAAACCGCGCCGAGGGTGCCACCGCCATATCGCCGAAGAACCGCGCCATCCACGGCCCGACGTGCTTGGCGAAAAACTCGCGCTGCTGCTCATACGTCACATCCGCGCCGCTCGCGGCCAGCAGGCTCATGGTTTCGCACAAGGCCGCGGCGTGATCCTCCGGTTCGTGCGCCTCGTCCTGCCGCTGCAATCCGAAGCGCCGCAAATCCACGCGCAACTCAGCCAGCGGCTTCTCCATCAGAAATCCGGTCATGTACCATGACCCGTACGGTACCAGCTCGCCGCGCCCGATCCCGACGAAGAGATCCTGATACTCCTCCGCGAGCGCCTCGATCCGGGCATTCCCGGCGCTCTGCTTCAGGGTCGCCCAGGCCGCCGCCATCGTGCCGTCGCCTCCAGTGTCCGCCACCTGTATTCGCTGCAGCATTCCCACCAGCGCGGCATCCGGCGGCTTCGCCAGGAGACCGCCCAGCAGTGCGTATACATCGGCGCGCGCCTGCTCGGCTTCGTCGAGCGTTTGATCGAAGAGCGCTTCCCGGTTTGCGGTCATGACAGCCTCCGATCTGGCACACGCTCCAGAGCAAGAAACAGACCATCATTCTGTGGATTCATTCGGTAACAAAGGACAACAGAGTCCAAGCCATGCATCTTGCGACGCCGATGACCGGGACAAAATGACACAACGGCGTAACGTTCTGGCCGGTTCATTCGACACCCTCGCGGCGCCTGGTTTCGGCGCGAAAAACCTCGCGCACTCGGCAGTCACCGCACATCTGCACGCGTCGCAACGCTCCGTTTTCCTGGTACATCCAGTGGCCCTGCAGCTTCTCCGTCATCCGGTCCATCAGCTTGCGCGTGGCGAACGGCTTGCCACAGACGACGCAATAAAACGGCTCCTCCTGATTGAGCGCACGCGCCGCGCGCCGCCCCCCGGCGTCGTACAGGTAACGCGGCGCTAGCCGGATCGCGTGCTCCGGACAGGCGGTCTGGCACAATCCGCACTGCACGCAATTGCCCTCGATGAAATTGAGCTGCGGCATGTCGCCGCCGTCGGATAAGGCTCCCACCGGACAGACGCTGACGCACGACATGCACAGCGTGCAGGCGGCGCGGTCGACCAGAACCTCGCCGAACGGCGCGCCCGCGGGCAACGCAACGGCAACGCGCGGTGCCGGCGCTGACGCATGCAGATGTTCGACGGCGAGTCGCAGCAATGTGCGTTTCTCGTCGACACTGGCAAACGTCGCGCGCGGCGTCGCGCGCCGTGGCGGTATCGCGGCCAGCTCGTCCAGCACTGTCTGATCGTCACCCTCGATCACGCGTATCAGGTCGGCTAGATATCCCATGCCGTCGAGGATTGCGCCGGCGAACATAATCTGCTCGGACACCGCGCCGAGGGTGCTGCGCGCCGGCGGCACGCCCGGCAACAGCGCGACACACTCGGCGCCATAGGCCAGCGCCGCCAGCCACGCCTCCATGCCGAGCGAACCGAGCTCGGCCAGTTCGAAGGGGATCGCGTTCTCTGGCAGGCGCGGCGCAAGCCGCGCCAGGCGTTCGCGCCCGGATTCGGCGTCGTGCAACAGCAGCACCGGGTGCGTACCACCGGCGGTGTAATAAGCCTTGAGCGACGCCGCCAGCCGCCGCAGCTGATCGGCGATCGTCGGATACACGTAGGTCATGGCGCCCGTCGGGCATACCGTCGCGCAAAGGCCCGCGCCCTGGCACAGGTAGGGATCGACGCTTATCTCGTCGCGCATCGAGATGATGGCGTAGGTCGGACAGGCATCGAGGCAGCGGGTGCATCCGGTCAGGCCACTTTCGCCGTGCGCGCAGATTTCCGGGTTGTAACGGAAGAACCGCGGCTTCTCGAATTCGCCGACCATTTCCTGAAGCTCGATAAGCGCGCGTTCGAGCGCCGCGGCATCAGCACCCGGCGCGTAATAGCCGAGCGGCGGCAATTCGTGACGCAGGAACGGCGGGTTGGTGAGATCGAGCACCAGGTCGAAATGCGTCAGCGGACTTTCCAGTTTCTGCAGCAGATTCAAGGCACCGCCTGGCACGTCGGCTGCGATGATCACGGCGAACTGGCCGAGATGGCCCGTGACCTGGATCACCTTTTCGTGAAGAACCGGAAAATCGTGCGCCCTGTGCGCATCTGCCGCCGCCAATCCCGCGTCGGGCGCAAGTACCACGGTACAGCGCAACGGCGGCGCCAGCCGCGCGGCCGCCGCCAGCGCTTCGGCCGGCGGACCGATCACCACCACCGCGCCGCTCGAACGATAGTCCACTGCCGACGTCGGCGTTACCTCCACCTGTTGCCGGGCCGCGAGCGCCGCGCGCCGGGCGCGGCCGTCCGGAGTTTTTTCGGCAAGAGTTATTTCCAGGTTTTCACCAGGCAGTGCGCCCATGTCAGCCTTCCTTCACCGCGCCGGGATCAGGCGCGGATGATGCAGCGGTTTGGTTTGTCGCCGGTTCGGGACCGGATGCGGCAGGTCCCGCGGTGGGTTTATCAGGTTCGAACACCGCCTGCCGCGCCTGGTCCTTGAGCGCGGCCGCGGCGCGCTCCATTTCCTCGCGCATCTCGTGGGTGATCACGGAACCGAGCGGCTCGTAGCCGTGGCAGTCGTAGTATTCGCTTTCGAGCGGGCAGCGTTCGTTGAACAGCCCCGAATGAAACAGGCGGCGCAACGCGCGCGTGCGCAACGCCTCGCTCACGCCGGGCGACAGGAAGGGACGATAGTCCGAGTCCTTGTCCAGCGAGTCGATTGGGGGCATATCGGCGTCCGTCAGCACCGGTATATCCGGCGGATTCTCCGGCGCAGAGGGCTCCGTTACGCCGGTTGGTTCAGCATCCGCGGGTGCCGGCGGCGTTTCCCGGCGCTCCTGCGTCTTACGCCGCGACCAGCGGTGCAACAGTCCTTCCGCCCGCGGCGCGGCGATTTCACCGGTCTCGGGGGGCGCAGCCGACATGGGTTTGTCAGTCGTTCGGCTCACGCTGGCCTCCGCCGCGCCTGCCCTCGTCGCGCTTGCGGCGCTGGCGCGGTTCTTCCGGTACGAAGTGTTCGAGCACGAACTCCTCGACGTGGCGATAGATATCCGGCGGCATCGGCACCGCACACACCTCGTTCCCCGATTCGCCGTGCGCCATGGCGTCGATATACTCGATGCTGACCTGGATCGGAACGAATTCGCCGTCGTCGTCGCGATGCCCGAAGACATACACAGACGGGTTGTCCCCGATCAGGTTGTAGTAATAGCTGTCGGCCTCGGATACGTTCAGACAAAGCGGCAGGCCGGTCCAGAGATACTCCTGCGCCTCCGGCCCGGAGCGCACCGCGCGCCGTTCGCGCGCCGTGCCCAGCGAATCGCCCGCTACGACGCCCAGCACGCGCCAGCGCTCGGTGATCCATGGGTTGCCGTGCACCGCCTCGTGCACGGTGAGCACCGCGAGCATGATGCGGTTGTTCGTGCCAGTGGTAGGTGCCGCGTTCATCTCGTGCAGGCGTGTCCCCGCATAACGGTCGTCGTGATTCCCGGACATGGCAAGTTATGTACCAGCGTGCATTTCACCTCCGGTGCCGTTAAAGCCAGAAAAATTCGCTAAGACACATTAAAACTATTGGTACAAAACAACGCAGTGATTTCACAATTGCGTCATTTTGACCCATTCATGTAATGTATAATTTGGAGCGCGCGGCTTGATAGCGTCCGCCTATCGATCAAATCGCGGGTTTCACCGCCGATGCCGCAGCGGTATATTTCTTGCTGCCGACCGTCACGACGCGCATCCACCGGAGCTTGCGTGCACACCACCGATTCCATACCGACCCGCCTCATCGACCGCTTCGACCGGCACGTGAATTACGTGCGGATATCGGTCACCGACCGCTGCGATTTCCGCTGCGTCTACTGCATGAGCGAGGCCATGACGTTCCTGCCGCGCACCGAGGTGCTATCGCTCGAAGAAATCCTGCTGGTCGCTCGCGCCTTCACCGAGCTCGGCGTGACGAAGATTCGCCTCACCGGCGGCGAACCGCTGGTGCGCCATGACGTCCTGTGGCTGGTGCGCGAGATCGGGCGCCTGTCCGGGCTACGGGAACTGGTGATGACCACCAACGGCTCGCAACTCGAGCACTACGCCGACGCGCTGCGCGCGGCCAACGTGCGGCGCCTGAATATCAGCCTCGACACGCTCGACCCGGAGCGCTTCCGCCACATCACCCGCGTCGGCGACCTGGCCAAGGTGTTGCGCGGAATTGAGGCCGCACAACGCGCCGGCTTTGAGCGGCTCAAGCTCAACGCCGTGATCCTGAAAAACCGCAATCACGACGAAGTCACGGGGCTGACCCGCTTCGCCATCGACCGCGGCATGGACCTGAGCTTCATCGAGGAGATGCCGCTCGGCGTGATCAGCGACCACGACCGCGCCGAGGCGTATTACTCCAGTGATCACATAAAGGCCGACCTGGAGCGGGAATTCACGCTGCTGCCGACGACCGAAACCACCGGCGGCCCGTCGCGTTACTACCGCGTCGCCGGCAGCGACACGCGCGTCGGTTTCATCTCGCCGCACTCGCACAACTTTTGCGGCGCCTGCAACCGCGTGCGCCTGACGACCGAAGGCCGCTTGCTGCTGTGCCTGGGGCAGGAATTCTCCGCCGACCTGCGGGCCGTGGTCCGCGGGTTTCCGGGAGACCTGGCGCGCCTCAAGGAGACCATTGTCGGCGCCATGGCCATCAAGCCGAAAGGCCACGACTTCAATCTCGCGCAACCACCGGTGATCCTGCGCCACATGAACGTCACCGGAGGCTGACATGGACGCCGCCCTGTATCGCCCGGTCATGAGCCGCGCGGGACTTGCGCCGACGCACCCGGTCACGGCACTGGACGAATATGGCGAACCGCGCGACCTGCAGATCGCCGGGGAATTTCCCTTGACGCTCAAGGTCGACGGGCGCGAGGTGGTGACGCTCATGACCCTTGGCACGCGTCCTGAAGAGCTGGCGCTCGGCTACCTGCGCAACCAGCGCCTCATCGAGCGCATCGAGGACATCCGCGCCGTGGCCGTGGACTGGGATCGCAACCTGGTGCAAGTGGATACCCACCACGGACACGGCATCGTCAACTGGGAGAAGAAGCTTGCGAAGCGCACCGTGACCACCGGCTGCGGCCAGGGCACGGTGTTCTCCTGCACCCTCGATAAGCTCTACGATGTGCGCCTGCCGCGCGTGCAGGTGCGCCAGTCGCTTATCTACGGCTTGTTGCGCGCGCTGTCCGATCACAACGAAATCTATCGCTCGGCTGGCGGGGTGCACGGCTGCGCTCTGTGCCGCGAAACCCTGCCGCTGATCTTCGTCGAGGACGTCGGGCGCCACAACGCCGCGGACGCGATCGCCGGGCGCATGTGGCTCGACCGCATCTCCGGTCACGACAAGATCTTCTACACCACCGGACGGCTGACCTCGGAGATCGTCATGAAGGCGGCGCACATGGGCATCCCGGTGCTGCTGTCGCGTTCCGGCATCACGCACATGGGACTCGAGCTCGCGCGCGAGCTGGGCATTGTCATGATCGCGCGCGCCAAGGGAAATCATTTTCTCGTCTACCAGGGCGCTGACGCCGTGCTGTTCGACGCGCGCCCGCCGGTGCGGCCGATGGCCGAAACCGCGGTGGAATCGTCGTGAGCGTGACCCCGACTGTCGACACCGCGGACCAAACCACGCCGCCCCTGACGTCGTCGAACTCCCGTTTTCTGACCGTCAAGCAGGTCGCGGAATATCTCGACGTGCACGAAAAGAAAATTTACGCGCTCGCCGCCGAGGGCGTCATTCCCGCCACCAAGATCACCGGAAAATGGCTGTTTCCACGCGACCTCATCGACCAGTGGCTCATGGAGTCGAGCCACGGCGGCGTGCTCGCCGACCGCCTGCTGATCGCCGGCAGCGACGATCCGCTGTTGTACCGCGCGATCGCGCACCTGGTGAACGAAGTCCAGGGCCGCGCCCTCATCGGCTACACCAGCACCGGCACCCAGCTGGGACTGTCGTTGCTCGCGCGCCGGCGCGCTGATGTGTGCGCCATGCACTGGGGCCCGGCTGGCGAGAGCGAGCAGCGGCATCTAGCGGTGATCCGCCAGTATCCGCAACAGCGCGAATGGATCGTGGAACGCGCATTTTACCGGCAGCAGGGGTTGATCCTCGCGCCCGGCGTACGCCCTGCGGACGGCGACCTGGCATCGTTGTTCGCGAACGGGGTGCGTTGGGCTATGCGCCAGGAAGGCGCCGGTTCGCAGCGCTTCCTGCGCGAGACGCTGGCGCGCCAGGGCGTCGACCCGTCGGTGTTGCGCGTGACCGCGCGCGCCCATTCGGAACGTGAGGCGGCGGCCCTGATCGCGATGGATCAGGCCGACGTCGCGCCCGGGGTATGTTCGGCCGCCGCCGAGTTCGGCCTGGAATTCCTCCCGATCGGATGGGAGGCCTACGATCTGGTTCTGCGCCGCGGAGTGTACTTCCGCACGCTGTTCCACAAACTGCGCGACCTGCTGCGCGGCGGTGAATGCCAGCGCTGGGCGCAGCTGCTGGGCGGCTACGACTTCAGCGACTGCGGCAAGCTCATCGGCGACGGCTGACCCTCAACCGAGCGCGATGTCGCCGTCCACCCGATGCGTGAGATGCAGCGCCGGGATCGACAGCGTCACGTGGACCGGCAGCGTCTCGTTGCCCCGGATCAGCCCCTCCGCGCGCGCCGTGCGAACCGCCTGCTCGATTTCGCGCTGCGAAGTGATTCCGACTTTCTTCAGGAATTTCCGGATCTCGATGTTGAGTGTTTCCTCGTTGAGGGCCATTTCATCCATAGATCGCCTCCGTGTCTGACGCGGTCGCGGTGCTGACGCGGCCGTCGTCGGCCGCGGGCACCGCCTGGTTCATCGACACCGGGCGACGCAACAGCGTCACCCGAAACACGCTGCCTTGTCCGAGGCGCGACTCCACCGTGATGTGCCCGCCGTAGCGGCTCACCAGACCGTAACTCACCGACAACCCCAGGCCGATGCCGTGGCGTGGATCGGTGGTGAAAAACGGATCGAAGATGCGCTTGAGCTGCTCCGGCGCGATCCCCGGGCCGTTGTCGCGTA
Organism: Methylomirabilis sp. (SeqCode); assembly: GCA_035624495.1. Classification (GTDB taxonomy): domain Bacteria; phylum Pseudomonadota; class Gammaproteobacteria; order Acidiferrobacterales; family Sulfurifustaceae; genus Sulfuricaulis. The sequence goes on from DASPRK010000171.1 coordinate 17,954, forward strand.
CGCTGATCGTGGCCCCGCCGTTTTCGGCATCCATCGTGGCGATTTCGATCGAACCGTCTTCGCTCACGGCGTTCGCGGCGTTCACGATCAGGTTGATCAGCACCTGCTCCAGGTCGAAAACGTTGATGCCGACGATACCGCGCGCCGCGAGCCGAGTCGACAGCCGGATGGATTTTCCCTTCAGGACATGCGCCACCAGCGGCAGTACGTCCCGGACCACGATATTGATGTCCGCGTCCTCGACCGGGCGTTCCGCCGGGGCAGCGCGCGCGAACTGCAGCAGGCTGGTCACGATATGGCGGATGCGCTCGACCTGTTGCGCGATGAGCTCGATCTCGCGCGCCACGGGTCGCGCGCCCTCTCCCAGCTCGGTCGTCAGCACTTCCAGGTTGCCGAGGATCACCGCCGCCGGGTTATTGATCTCGTGCGCCACACCGGTTGCCATCTGACCGAGCGCCGATAGCCTTTCCGCGAACACCAGCTGCTCGCGCGTCTGCGCCAGTTGCGACACCGTTGCCAGCAGCTCGTCATTCTTGCGCGCCAGCTCCCAGGTGCGCGCCGCCACCTTGACCTCGAGCGCTTGGGCGGCGCGCTGGATTTCGCGGTTGCGCTGCTGCAGCAGGTCGAGCATGGCGTCGAACTGGCGCGCCAGCTCGCCGATCTCATCGTGCGCGCCGACTGGGCCGATGCGCCGGTCCTCGCCGGCCTGCGTCGCGCGCACCACCGCGGTCATGCGCTCGATCGGCCCGAAGATGGTGCGCACGCCGCGCACCGCGATCCACGCCGCCAGCGCCGTGGCGGCGAGGAATAACGCCAGCAGCAGCGCCGCCGCCTGATAATGCGCAGCCCGAAACGCGCCCTCGCGGAAGCCGACGTGCAACGCGCCGATATGCTGGCCGTTGACGTCATAAAGCGGCCCGTAGCCCGAGATGAATTCGTCTCCGCCGAGGCGATCGCTCCGGGTCCAGATACCGCTGCTGTCCTGCGTGTGCATGTTCGTGCGCAGGGATACGCGCTCGCCTTCCGGAGCAACCACGTCGGCGGTAGAGCCAGCGATGCGAACATCGCCGAGTATCAGCGTCACGAGCGGCTCCGCACCGGCCGGCAGCCCCCCGTTTGCGAACACGCGCGCGCGGATCGCGTCGAGCAAGGTCGTGTTGTGGTTGAGCATCACCGCGCCGTCGAGCACCATGCGCACACGGCCCTGGTCGTCGGTGAGCGGCTGCGCCACCCGCAACATCAACGCCTGCCGCTGCACGGCGGGTGTTCCGGGCGCGCTGCCCGGCGGCGCCACAGGGGCCTGTGACACCAGCCCGGCGTTCTCGCGGCCCAGGTCTTCCTCCGTGAACACCTCGAGCGCGACATCGGCAATGCCGCGCGCCGCGCGATCGGTCAGCGGACTGGGTTTGCTGCTGCGGCCGGCGCCTCCGGCCGGCTCGTACAGCCAATCCCCCGCCACCCCGGTGAGATGCAGGAATGCGAACCCCCTGTCGTCACGCACCTGGCGCAACATGCGCTTGACGGCAGCTCCATCGGATTTTCGCAACGCCTGCCTGAACTGCGGCGACTGCGCCAGTTGTTGCAGGGGGATCTGGTAATCACCGCCGATCTGGCGCAGCGCGCCGCGCGCGACCGCCAAGTCGTCGTGCGCCGAGAAGAACAGGGATTCCAGGGTATAACCGTTGAGCCAGTAGAGCGTGTAACCCAGCGCCGCGGCCATCGCGAGCGACAAGGGCAGCAGCACTAGCACCAGCAGCTTGTAGCGCAGCGCCGAACGGTAGCGATCACGCAGGGTTTTCCACACGGGCCGGTTACCTCCAGCGCGCGACGCCCGCTAATCCGGTCGTTCCGTCTCCGGCCAGGCGATCAGCTTGCGTTCAAGCGTCTTACGCGATATTCCAAGCCGGCGTGCCGCTTCCGACTTGTTGCCGTGCGTGATGCCAAGCACGCGCAGCGTATGATGTTTTTCCACTTGGTCGAGGGTCCACTCGGCAGGAAACCCGCCGCTTGCGGTCTCCGATCCCGCGCACGACGTGCCGCGATCCAGGGTTTCCCACGGCGGACGCCCGAGCAGCAGCGTCCGCTCCACGACGTTCTTGAGCTCGCGCACGTTGCCGGGCCACGGATACGCCTGCAGCCGCGCGAGTTCCTCGCCGCTGAATACATACGGCGCCACTCCCAGCGTCCCCGACAACATGCGCGAGAAAAACGCCACCAGTTCCGGGATATCGGCGACGCGATCACGCAACGCCGGCATGCGCAGGCGCACCACGTTGAGACGGAAGTACAAGTCCTCGCGGAAGGCCCCGGCGCGCACGGCCTGCGCCAGATCGCGATTGGTCGCCGTGAGCAGTCGCACGTCCACGGGGAGCTCGCGGTCCGCGCCCACCGGACGGATACGGCGGCTTTCAAGCGCGCGCAGCAGCTTCGCCTGCATCGGCGGCGGCAACTCCGAGATCTCGTCGAGAAACAGCGTCCCGCCGCGCGCGGCGCAGAAGAGGCCCTCGCGCGCCTGGTGCGCGCCGGTGAATGCGCCCTTGGTGTGGCCGAAAAGCTCGCTTTCGAACAATTCCGGGGCGATCGCCACGCAGTTCACCGCCACGAAGCTGCCGCGCCGCTGGCTGAAGCGGTGGATCGCCGCGGCCGCCAGTTCCTTGCCGGTGCCGGTTTCACCTTCGATCAGCACCGAGCTCGGTATCGGCGCCACCAGCCGGATGACGCGATCCACCTCCTGCATCGGCGGACTATTCCCGATCAGGGCAACATCGCCGACGTGTGCTGAACCGGCGGGCTCGCCGTTTCGCGCATCGGCCCGACGCCGCGCGAGCGCGCGCGCCAGACAGCGTTCCGCCGCCGCCAGAAGTTGCTCAATGCGAAACGGCTTGAGGATGAAATCGGCGGCACCGGCGCGCAACGCGCCGATGGTCGCGTTCAAATCGGCGTAGGCGGTAATGAAAATGACCGTGGTGTTATCTCCGGCGGCCCGCAGACTTTCGACCCACTCCAAGCCGGAGCGGCCCGGCAGGCTGATGTCCACGATCAGGATATCGAACCGGCAACGCTGACGCAATTCTTCGGCCGCTTCCATCGAGTCGACTGCCTCGACCAAGCCGTACTCGCGCGCCAGCGCGCGCTGCAGAAAATTGCGGATTCCGGGTTCGTCATCCACGATCAGGACAGCGGTCTGGCGTTTCACCAGCGCATCGACGGCAGGACGGCGAGTACCACCAACAGATAATGGATCGGCCATCTGGTTCATTGAGTTCTCCCACTCGTGGAACCACACGGTACATGCCGGCGTACATGATATAGACAACGCCGGCGGGAATCTGCGCTACTTCCGATAACGATGACGCGAGGAATTTAAAACTCGTCATCCTGTGTGTCATTTCGACACATATCAGCAGTAAGGTGCGTCAATTTGACGCGACTGTCAATGCACGTGCATCTCACAATCCAAAAAAGCACGGTGTTTAACGAACCCCTTCACTGGCACCGTAGTTGCAATTGTCGAGAATTATTACCCCACAAAGTGAGGCACGATATGCGTATACCTCGTATTCCGCTGATTTGGCTGACGGCCGCAATCTTCGCGCTACTCCTGTCGCCGGCACACGCGGAACAAACGGTTTTGCGGCTTGCGACCACGACCAGCACCGACAATTCCGGCCTGCTCAAGTATCTGCTGCCCGCCTTCGAGAAAAGCTCCGGCTACCAGGTGCAGGTCGTCGCCGTCGGCACCGGCAAGGCCCTGCGCATGGGCCAGGACGGTGATGCCGACGTTCTGCTGGTACATGCCCCGCCGGCCGAGGAAAAATTCATGGCCAGCGATTACGGCGTGAACCGCCGCTACGTGATGTACAACGATTTCATTATCGTGGGGCCGAAAAACGATCCCGCCGGGATTCGCGGGACCAGGGACGCCAGGGCCGCCTTGGAAAAAATCGCCAAAACGCGCTCGGTCTTCGTTTCGCGCGGTGACGACTCGGGAACCAACAAGAAGGAAAAAGTGCTGTGGAAGGAAACCGGGATCAACCCGCAAGGCGATTGGTACAAGGCGGCCGGTCAGGGTATGGGCAAGGTACTGCTCATGACCGATGAGCTCCACGGCTACACCCTGGTCGACCGCGCCACCTGGCTGGCGCTGCAGAGCAAGGTAGGATTGCAGATCGCGGTGCAAGGCGACGAGCAACTGTTCAATCCTTATCACGTCATCGCGGTCAACCCGGCGCGTTATCCCGAAGTGAATTATACGGGCGCTATGGCTTTGATCAGCTGGCTGACTTCAGTCGAGGGCCAGCGTCTCGTGGCGCAGTTCCGCGTCGCCGGCCAAGAGCTGTTCGTTCCCACGGCCATCCCTGCCAAAGTCGCCGCCGAGGGCAAACCGTAGTCGAGCACCGCTCATGGACGGTCTCGGAGAAGCCACGCTGCGCGCGTTACACTTGCTGGTGGTGGGCGACGCCGCGCTGTGGAACATTATCGGCGTCTCGTTCCGGGTTTCGGTCAGCGCGATCCTGATTTCCGCGCCGGTCGCGGTGGTGCTGGCGTTCCTGCTCGCTTACGCGCGTTTCCCGGCGCGCCTGCCGTTGATCTCGACTCTCCAGAGTCTGCAGTCGATTCCAACGGTGGTAGTGGGACTGCTGGTATACATGTTGCTCTCCCGCCGCGGCCTGTTCGGCGACCTGCACCTCCTGTTCACGCAAGCGGCGATGGTGATCGGACAAGTCGTGATCGCGTTCCTGTTCGTGGTGCCGATGGCGCACGGCGTGCTCGCGGCCGCCGACCGGCGCGCCTGGGAAACCGCGCGCACCTTGGGTGCGCCACCGTGGCGCGCGATGCTCACGGTGCTGGCCGAGCTGCGTTTTGGCCTCCTGGCAGTCGCGATCGCGGCATTCGCGCGGATCGTCACCGAGGTCGGCACCTCGATCATGGTCGGCGGCAACATCGAGAACTTCACCCGCAACATCCCGACCGCCATCGCGCTGGAAACGAGCAAGGGCGAATTCGCGCAAGGCATCGCGCTCGGACTGGTGCTGCTAGTGCTGGCGCTGCTGCTGAATGTGTTTCTCGGGATGCTGCAAGGCAAAGGGGAAATGCGATGAATGCCGCGGAACTTTCCCCACCTCTGCTCCGGCTCCGGGACATACGCAAGACACTACCCACCGGCCGGCAGCTGCTCGATATCGAGGCCCTGGACATCCACGCCGGCGGCTGCCTGCTGCTCACCGGACCCAACGGCGCGGGCAAGACCACGTTGCTCAAGATTATCTCGGGCCTGGAGCCGCCGGATCATGCGCTCGTGGATTACCTCGGCACGAGCCTGGCATGGCCGGCCGCGCGGCGCCGCTACCGGCGCGACGTGATTTATCTGCACCAGCAGGCCTATCTGTTCGATCGCAGCGTAATGGATAACGTCACCTACGGCTTGCACCACGGATTCGGTCTGCCCCGCGCGCAAATCGGCAAACGCGTGGAGCGGGCACTGGAATTGTGCGGGCTGTCCCATCTTGCCGGCCGCAACGCACGCGAACTCTCCGGCGGCGAAAAACAACGCGTCGCGCTGACGCGCGCGCTGGTGCTGTCGCCGCGCGTGCTGCTGCTCGATGAACCTTTCGCCGGGTTGGACGATGAATCGCGCAACCGCACGGGTTTCCTGATCAAGCGCCTCAAGTCCGAGCAGGTGGGGATGGTGGTAACGAGCCACGAGCTGCTGCCGCTGGCAGGTATTGCCGACGAACATCTCGATCTGCGCGCAGGTCGACTGGTCGTGCCGACACGAACGGTGCCGCGCGCCAGCGCCGGGGGCCGTCCACGCAATACCGAAGAGCAAGGCCACGCGGCTTATTTTGAGATGAAGGTGGGCGATGAAACCGGCTGAACGGATGACCGGGGTACAATCCCCCGCGGCCACCGACGAAGCCGTTGCCGAAGCCACACTCGTGGGAGCGCGTAACCAGTTCAACCGTTTCGAGTGGGCCGGAGCCTTCGGCGATCTCGGCACCCTGATACCGTTCATCGTCGGCTACGTGAGCGTGGTGGGCATGGATCCCTGCGGCGTCCTGTTCGCATTCGGATTCGTAATGATCGTCTCGGGTTCCTACTACGACACGCCTTTTCCGGTGCAGCCGATGAAAGCCATCGGCGCCGTCGCCACGGCGCAAGCCGGAAACGCTGCGATCACGGCCAATGCCGTCGGCGCAGCGGGCCTGATCACCGGCGCGCTCTGGCTGCTGCTGGGCGCCTCCGGTTTCGCGAAGCGCCTGAGCTCCTGGGTCAGTAACAGTGTCGTCGCGGGTATCGTGCTCGGCCTCGGACTCAGCCTCATGCTGGTCGCCATTCGCATGATGGCGGATGGCTGGCTGCTTGCCGGCGCCGCGCTCGGGGGAACGCTCCTGCTCCTGACCCGTCCCACCATCCCGGCCATGCTGCTGTTGCTTGGCTTCGGCGCCGTCATCGCGCTGTTCCAGGATCCCGCGCTCGCACGCGAGTTGCGTGCGAGTGAGCCGGAGCTGCGGTTGCCCGGCTTCTCATTGGGCAGCGTCTCGTGGGTCGATCTAGCCACCGGAACGCTGCTGCTCGCGTTGCCCCAGGTGCCGCTGACCTTTGGCAACGCCGTCATTGCCATCACGCGCGAGAACAACCGGTTGTTCCCGGACCGGCCGGTAAACGAGCGCAAAGTCATGCTTTCGACCGGGATCATGAATCTCGTCAGCGCCGCACTCGGCGGCGTGCCCATGTGCCACGGTGCCGGCGGCATGGCGGGGCACGTGCGCTTCGGCGCACGCACCGGCGGCGCGATGATCATCCTCGGCTCGATCCTACTGGTGCTGGCGATTTTCTTCAGCGGCTCCATCCAGACGCTGTTCCGGATGTTTCCAACTCCGATCCTCGGCGTTATCCTGTTGCTCGCGGGCGAGCAGCTCGCATGGGGGCCCGGGTCCACCCTTGTGCGGACGCATCGCACGGACCGGGTCGTGATACTGGCCACCGCCGCGCTCGCGCTATGGAACGTCGGGGTCGCGTTCGTCGTCGGCCTCGTGTTCGACTACGTCGTGCGACATTGGTCGCCAGGTTCCGGAGATGCAAGGCAATGAGCGAAACAGGCATACCACAGACTGACATTACCGGCGTCATCCTCGCCGGCGGGCGCGGCAGTCGCATGGGCGGCGCCGACAAGGGCCTGGTGCCGCTGCGCGGCGAACCCATGATTACTCATGTCGTAGCGCGTCTCAAACCGCAGGTGGGCGTGCTGCTCGTCAATGCCAACCGCAATCGCGACGCTTACGCCCGTCTCGGGTTTCCCGTGTTGCCGGACCGGTTCAGCGGCTTTCTCGGACCGCTCGCGGGGGTCGCGAGCGGAATGCAGGCGGCGACCACGCCCTACGTGGTCACGGTCCCATGCGATTCGCCGTTGTTGCCATTCGATCTGGTGGCGCGTCTCGCCCGGGCACTCACGGGTGAACGGGCCGCGATCGCCGTGGCCCACGACGGCGAGCGCGCGCATCCGGTGTTCTTGCTCGTGCACCGCGAGCTCGGCGCCGATTTGCTCGATTTTCTCGGTACCGGCGGACGCAAGATCGACCAATGGTTCACGCGCCACCGCCTGGCGGTCGCCGACTTTCGTGACTCGGCGCAGGCGTTCATCAACGTGAACCACGCCGAGGAACGCACGGCGCTTGAAGCCCGGCTGGCGGAGACGGCGCCATGAAGCGCGCCATCCCGCTGCTCGGTTTCGCGGCATACAGCGGCACCGGCAAAACCACGCTGCTGCGCCAGCTGCTGCCGCTGCTGAAAGCGCGCGGTTTGCGGGTCGGCGTGGTGAAGCACGCGCACCACAGTTTCGATACCGACATCCCGGGCAAGGACAGCTACGAGCTCCGCAAGGCCGGCGCCGCGCAGATGCTGGTGGCTTCGCGCCGCCGCTGGGCCCTAGTGACGGAAACCGCAAGTGCCCGCGAACCGCGGGTCGAGGAAATGTTGCGCCACCTCGACCAGGCATCGCTCGACCTGATTGTCATC
>DASPRK010000190.1:0-10250 GCA_035624495.1 Methylomirabilis sp. (SeqCode)
CTCCCACTGGAAGTCGTGCATGATCGCGTGCGCGAAGGTCAGCACGTTGACAACCGACAGCTGCGCCAGCGAATACCAGCCGATGAAAAAGATGGTGAACAACAGATAACCGTCGCGCACCCAGGTCAGCAGCCGCGGGTGTTTCGCGAGCCAGTCCTGGAACACCAGCACCGCGGTCAGGACTGCGAGACCGGCGACCAGCACCGCGATCTGCCACGTGCGCTTGCGCCACACCGCTTTCCATATCGTTTCTTCCGGCGCCAGCAATGGTGCGTGTTTTTTCGCTTTCGGCGCGGAGGACGCCGGCGTTTCCCGTGCCGGGATCGCGCGCGCCGGCTGGGGTGTGGCGTTCGTCAACGCGGTCTGTGCCGGCGATGGCAGCGTCGATGTTGTCTGGATGTCGGCGGCGGGAGACGCGGGTGCTACCGGTGGCGGTTTCAGCCCGCGCGATTCGGCCACCAGGCGCAGCGTGCGCTGGAGTGTCGCGTTTTCCACCATGACGGTGATGGTGGCGCCGGAGATGGTGTCGATGACCGTGTCGTCTGGGCCCCCGGCGCCGATCACGGTGCGATCGAACACCGATTTGCCCTGGTACTGGCCGACGAACTGGCGCAACCTTTCCTCGGAGATACCGACCAGCAGGATCGGCTCCTGGTGCTCGACGATGCGGATGCCGACGATGCGGCCGGTGACGTCGAAGCCGACCAGTGTGTTGATCGGATGCCCGGAATAGGCCGGGATGCGGATGATGTCACCCGTGAGATAGGCGTAGCCGAGCAGATGCTCGCCCTGGTAAATGGCGGCCGCGGGCGGGTCGCCCTCGATTTCGCCGAAACGATCCGCCTGCGGAAAAAAGTCTTTGAGCTGCGGATACTGCTCAGCAATGGTCTGGCCCTGGGCCGACGCCGCCACACCCAGCAGCAGGCACAACATTAAAAGGCGGATGACGGACACCGGGGATTTCACGGGATAACTATAGGGTTATCGGTCAGGATTCCAGAAACGAAATATTGATACAAGGACAGAATAGGGGCTTTGACCTCCGTCAATGGCAGGACAGCGCGGGGCGCTAGAATCACGCAGGTCCCTGAAATAACCGGCGCAATCTCGTGGATATCGTCTACTTCACGCTCGTGGGCATCGGGCTTTACTTCGCCTCCGACTGGATGCTCAATCGCATCGAGGTTATGCGCGGCAAGCCTTTCGAATACCGCTCGATCATCTTCTTCGTCATCATTCTGGTGCTGGCGCTCGCGAGCTTCCGGCTGATCGGCCACTTCATGCGATCGTAACCGCCCCAATGCAAAAGGCGAGGAATTTCCCCTCGCCTTTTGCGCGCCCACAAAAAAACTTCCGTCAGAAGCGAATATGCGTCGAGGAGTTCAGGCTATGCCGTGAACCGCGCCAGTTGTCGAGGTGATACTTGGTGAACGGCAGTTCGGTCAGCTCGAAAAACCGCGGCCACCCGATGCGCTCGACCCACTCGCCCATGCGCTCCCAGTCGTGCGCATCTTCCTTGTAGACCCGCAGGATGTTTTTCACGATCGCGGCGGCTTCCGGCCAGCGCGGCGGATTGTTCGGGATGCCGGCCGCGACCAGTTTGTGGAACATGGGTTTGCTGCGCGCGTTCGCGTTCTTGCCGCCGACCCAGATGGCGATCTTCGAATGCTCCGGATCGTTGATCTGCATCGGCGGGCAGGGAGGATAGCAGGCGCCGCAGCAGACGCATTTCTTCTCGTCGACTTCGAGCGACGGCCGGCCGTTGACCATCGCGGGGCGGATCGCCGCCACCGGGCAGCGGGCCACGACCGAAGGACGCTCGCACACGTTGGCCACGAGATCGTGATTGATCTTCGGCGGCTTGGTGTGCTGGATGTTGATGGCGATGTCGCCCTGGCCGCCGCAGTTAATCTGGCAGCAGGAGGTCGTGATCTTGACCCGGTTCGGCATGTCCTCGCTGACGAATTCCTGATGCAGCTCATCCATCAACGACTTGACCACGCCCGAGGCGTCGGTCCCGGGGATGTCGCAATGCAGCCAGCCCTGGGTGTGCGAGATCATGGACACGGAGTTGCCGGTGCCGCCGATCGGGAAACCTTCCTTCTCGAGCGCCGCGATCAGCGGCTTGACCCTGTTCTCGTCCGCCACCATGAACTCGATATTGGAGCGGATGGTGAAGCGTACGTAACCGTCGGCATATTTATCCGCGATGTCGCACAGCTTGCGGATCGTGCCGACGTCCATCTGGCGCTGCGTGCCGGCGCGCACGGTCCAGACCTCGTCGCCGGTGTGCGACACGTGGTGCAACACGCCCGGGCGCGGGCGTTCGTGCCAGGCCCACTGGCCGTAGTTGCGCCGCAGGGTCGGGTGCATGTACTGGAAATGGTCCGGCACGCCGGACTCGATGGGCATACGTGGTTGTGTCGTCATGTGCAAATCCTCGATAGATCCGTGGCTGTTTCCCGTTTCAACCCGTCTTGGCCTGCTTCAGCCGCGCAACCTCCTCGTCCCAGCCGTCCATGCGGACGAACGGGTTGGTGCGCGGGTAGTTGACCATGTTCGGATCGACCTCGATGCCGACGCCCTCGAGGAAATTGTTCAGCCCGATGCGTTCGATCATCTCGCCGCAGCGCTCGTGCTCCAGCCCGTTTTCGGCCCAGAAATCGATGATGTTCTTGCCGAGCTCGGTGATGCGCTCGAAGTCCTCGTCGGTCTCGAGTTTCATGAACGGCACGATCACGGTGCCCATGAGATCGCCGATCTTGAGCGTGCGCTTGCCGCCCACGAGGATGGTCACGCCGCGGTCCTGGCCCGGCGACAGCGCCCGGGTCATGACGTTGATGCAGTGCATGCACTTGACGCAATTGCGGTTGTCGATCTCGAGGCTGTCGTCGTTCTTCAGGGTCAGGGCGCGCGTCGGGCAGCGGGAAATCACGTTGTTGACCACGTATTCGCGGCCCCTGGCCTTGACGAAATTCTTGACCTCGGCCTGGTTCACCTGGATGTCGTCGCGCCAGGTGCCGATGACGGCCATGTCGGAACGCTGGATCGAGTTCATGCAGTCGTTGGCGCAGCCGGAGAACTTGAACTTGAACTTGTACGGCAGCGCCGGACGGTGGATGTCGTCGATGAAGTTGTTCACCACGGCGCGGTGCGCGCGGCCCTCGTCGAAGCAGGAGTGCTCGCAGCGCGCGTGCCCGACGCAGGACATCGAGGTGCGCACCGCCGGCCCGGCGCCGCCCAGGTCGAAGCCGAGCTCGTTGACCTCGTCGAAAGCCTTCTGGATGTTTTCCGTGGAGCAACCCTGCAGCATGATGTCGCCGCTCTGTCCGTGCAGCGCGATCAGGCCGGAACCGTGTTGCTCCCAGATGTCGCAGAATTTGCGCAGGACGTCGGTGTTGTAGTGCATGCCGGGCGGCGGCATGATGCGCAGCGTGTGAAACTCGGCTGATTTCGGGAACTTGTCGGCGATTTCGGAAAACCGCGGGATCACGCCGCCGCCGTACCCAATCACACTCGCGGTGCCGCCCTTCCAGTAGCCCTTGCGGGTCTGGTACGAGTGCTCGAGCTGCCCGAGCAGATCCACCACCATCTCCTTGTCCCTGGCCAGACGCTTCAGGCCGGTGACGAAGCTCGGCCAAGGGCCGCTTTCCAGTTGATCCAGCATCGGGGTTGCGTGCGGCTTTTTGCTCATGAGCGATCTCCACCAATTCAGGAATGGGTTGCGATCCTGGCTGGCGCATCGGAACGACGACTGCTGCGATCGTGAGCGGCAGGAAATCGGCCACGCGCCGTGACCAAGGCGGTCATGATTAGGAAACGCGAGACGGGAGTGATTGACCTAGGTCAAGCGAAACGCTTTCCGCCGCGCGTTTCACCATCGTGGATAGCGGGATATCCCTTTCGGGGAGTCAACCGTGAACCGTAATTCGTGAATCGTGGGATGCACGGGTTACTACGGTTCACGATTTAGACTAATGACGACTCACGACTCACGCGCGCGGGTCGCATGGCGCGATAACAGACGTACAGAAACAGGAAGCCGCCGGCGATCGCGATCAGCCCGCCGATCCCCATCAGACCCATGCCGACGACGCGTCCGGTGGAATCGAGCGCCTGCTCCGCGCCGGCGACCTTGCGCTGTACGCCGTAACCGCCCGAGATCACCAGGCCCATGACGTGCAGGAACTGTCCGCCGCCGTAGAGCCAGGGCTGTACGCGCGCCCACTTCACCTCGACGGCGCGGTAACCGAGCTGCGGCAGCAGGTGATAGGCGAGCCCCATGAACGCGAGCGTCACGCCCACGATACTGCCATGGTAGTGCGCGGGGATGGTGACGTTGGTGCCGCGGATGAGAAAACCGATCGCGCCACCGGCGCCGAACAGGATCATCGAGGCGATCAGCGCCGCGCGCAGCGGCTGCGCCTCGCTCTCGGCGCGCGGCCCGCGCCACAGGCCGTGCAGCAGCGCGACCGCGAGCGGCAGCGTGGCGAGACTGCCACCGTATTGCATCAGCCACGTGAAGAGCTTCCTGTGCTCGACCGCGGTCACCGGGTAGGCGTAATAGATGATGGGCGTGAAGAACACCGCGATCAGGCCGAAACCGAACAGGATCAGCGCCACGCGCGGACTGACCGCCAGACGGATTCCGGAGGCCGAGGCCAGCCACAGCCACGCCACCAGCATCAGCAACGTATAGGTGAATTGCAGCACGTGGCCGCCGCCCCAGAACAGCATCTCGAAGTACGGCTTGTCGTGCAGATATTCCGGCACGGTCAGATACGACCAGACGAAGGCGATGAGCGCGAGCATGGCCGACACCGCCGCGGTGTTGAGGCCGAAGCGCAACGCCGCCGCGCCCTGCATCCACGGCCCCACCGGCGGGATCGCCGCCATCGCGCGCAACGCCAGCAGACCGAAGCCGGCGGCGAAGATCACGAGCCCGGCCAGGAACAACGGATGCTGCAGCACCGGAACGTAGTTGCTCATCAGCGGCTGCCCGGCGCCGAAGAACGGTGCGCCCGCCATCACCAGCGCGCCGGCTGCCGCGAGCCACAGCGCCACCCTCCCGACGCCGAGCCATCGCGGCGTGGAATTGAGGCTCCACAAGGCGCCGCCGAACGCGAGGAACCACACCAGTACCGACAGGTCCACGTGCACCACCAGCGCGGTGTGAAAAAAATCCAGCCACGGGATGACGCTCTGCATGTACGGCGTGCGCGACAGCACCAGCAGCACCGAAAACACGCCGGAGCCGAGCAGCGACAACAGGCCCAGCATCAGCCAGCCGGTGGCCAGCTGGCGGCGGCCATTGTCAGGGACGGGGAGCGTGAAGTCGGAAAAATACATAATTTATGATCTATGGACCGACAGATAGATGTGGCGCATGGATGCGCCGACTACGGAGCCAAGGACGCAACCCTGGATGAACACGGATTAGGTCAAGAAATCTTGATCTGTGTTTATTCGTGTTCATCCGTGTTTCCAGACCTTATTGGAAAATAAACCCGCCGCGCACCGCATCGAATTCCACCACAAATACCTGCCCCGGGGCGAGCGTGACGTCGGCCTCCTTGCTGTAGTTGAAATCCGGCACGCGCACGCTGTCTTTGAGCCGCGCCCGCAGCTGATGGGGCCCGGCGGGAACCGGAAACCGCTGGTAAACGCTCGACATTCCGTCACGCGCGAGCCCGGAAGGCGGCAGCTCCGCCGAATAAATCGGCTTGCCGTCCAGGTCAAGCTCGAACCGCACCGGCGAGCGCTCGCGCCCGCACTGCACCGGCAGGCGCATGTTGGGCGGCAGTTTCGCCAGCTCCTCGGGCGTGCGCACATGGCATTCTTCCTTCGGCTGACCGGCGTGGCTGAAGCTCGCCTTGATCAACGCCATGCCCGGCGGATAATGCACGTACGCCGGCGACGTCGAGAAATAGCCAATGACCGCGACGAACAGCCCGTAGAACAGCGCCTGCCCGAGATACTGGAAAATCTTTTTCAGCATGGTTCAACTCTCCTTGCAGTTTCGTTCGCGCTTCATCCGAAATGCCGGTGCAGCCGCGCGTCGTGCGTGCGGAAGTGCTCCGTGAACCAGGTTCGCAGGCGTTCCGCGAATCGATTCTCGTCGAAGTTCCGCTCGTCCTCGTAGTCGTCCATGATGTCGCGGATGTCGTCGAGCAAGCGCTCGTGATCCGCCTTGTGCTCGTCATAACGGTCGTAACGCTCGACGCGCATCAGTTTTTCCTCGAGCGCGAAATGCGCGGATATCCGCGCGTAGATCTCGCCGAGAAAATCCGCCACCGCGGCTTTCGCTCCGGGACGCATCAGGCGATCGTGGGCATCGTTCACCAGGCCGATCAGCTCGCGGTGCTCGTGATCGACCGACGCGATGCCGATGGAAAATTTTTCATCCCACGCGATAAGCGACATCGCCCACCTCCGGGTTCGGCACCGGCGACCGCGGCGGGGTCTCGCCGTCGCGGCGATACGGACCGAGGCTGCGCAGCCGCGCGCGGAATGCCGCGAGCTCACGCAGGACTTGCGCCGCGCCGCGCGGTCCGGCCCAGCACGTCGCCACGCGCGCCGCCGGCACGCGCGCGCGCAGATACGGGTCACGCCGGCCTTGCAGGCGTTGTTCGGTCCACTCAATGCCAAGCCGCTGATAACAATCTCCTGCCTTGCAGCCTGCGAGCAGCACGCCGTCGGCGTGATGGCGGCTGATCGCAAAATCGATGAACGACGGCGGCAACGCCGCGACACACGGCAGCGTGACCGCCGCGACGCCCGCCCCGTTCAGGATTGAGAGATCGGGACCGCCGTGACAACCGTACACGATCACCCGGTCGGTACCGGTGAGCGGCGCCGCGGCCGCCAACGTGCGTTCGCGCACCGCACGCACCGTCAACTGCGGCATGTCGATGCCGGGAATCAGTTCGGCCAAGCGCCGGAACGGAGTCGCGGTCGGGCAGGCGCCGACGCAGATCCCGCAAGCGGTGCACAGACTCGCATCGACCACCGCCTCGGTCTCGAACGGCAGGCCGTCGCTGCGCGGTCGCAGAATCACGGCGCTGTATGGGCAGTCGGCGAAGCAGCGCCCGCAGCCGTTGCAGTTCGCGAGATGCACCGTCGCCGCCGGTTGTTCCCGCCGGCGCGGCAGCCACGGCAGCAGCAGGAGCAACAGCGTCCCGCCCGCCAGCAGGGCCCACACCGCCCCGCGCGACCAGATGTCGATCAGCGGATACGCCGCCAGATAAAACCAGTCGAGCGACACCGTGCTGACCACCGTGTCCAGGTTCGCCGGGCCCTGACTGAGCGCCGGGCGCAAGGCCGCGAGCGCTACGAGGGCGAGCAGCGCGCCGATCGCGAGCGGACGCGGTGGGTTGGTCCGGGCGCGGCTGATGCGCACGATGTGGATCCAGCTCCCGAGCAGCAGGAACAGCGGCACGCTGACATGAATGAACGACAGCAGCGAGAAGAAGCGGTCGTTCACCGTGGTGCTGTTCAGAAAGTTGCGCGCGATCGACTCGCCGAACAGCGGCAGCCAGTCGAGCCACTCGGTCGTCACGACGGCGATGTATTGCGCCAGTCGGTCCCACGCCAGCCAATAGCCGCCGATGCCCGAAGCGTACAGCAGCCACAGCAGGAGCACGCCCGTGACCCAGGCGTACCAGCGCACGCCGCGGTAGCGGTCGAGCGTGAACTCGCGCAGGAGGTGCAGCAGCACCGCGATCACCATGGCGTCGGAGGCGTAACGATGCAGGCTGCGGGCAATGCCGCCGGCGTACCACTGGGTATGCGTGAGGCTCTCCACCGAGCGGTAGGCGCCGTCGATGCTGGTCTCGAAAAAGATATAAAGGTAGACGCCGCTCGCCAGCACCACCCAGAAAAATAAAAACGACAGCGCGCCGAGGTGAAATAACGGATTGAGCCTCGGACCGAAGGCCGCATCGAAGGCGTTCTCGAAAAGCGAAAACACCCGGCGACCGGCATGCTGCAGCGTTTCGACCAATGCGGTTCTCCGCGAATGCCATTACCCCGGGATGGGGCCGGTAAACCTTAGCATTGCGCTCGGAAAATCAACTATGACGCAGGTCAAGCGCGGGCGCGCAGGCGGTTGCGGAGCCACTCGCGGATCACCAGAAAACTTACCGTGGCGATGATGCTGAAGCCGATGATGATCCCCATGAAAATGGAATAATCGAACCGGTACTTGTCGGTGGCGGGATCGTAGACGGTGCAGAACAGCCGGATGCGGTTGCCCAGATGTGTGAGCAGCGACGGCGCCGTCGGCGCGCCGAACACCAGTTCCTTCAGCGGCTCGACCAGCAGCGGGGTGTCGAAATTCATGCCGTACACCTGCCGATAGATGCGGCCCTGCGGATCGATCACCGAGGCCACGATCAAGTGGTCGAACCCGTGCGGCGCGCGGTAGGCGATGAAACCCAGATCCTTCGTCAGGCCGGCCATGGTCGCGGCGTCGGCGCTGACAAACTGCCAATGCGGCAGGTCGACGCCCTGATCCACCGCGAACTGGTGCATCGCCGCCGGGGTGTCGTTGGGCGTGTCGAAGCCGATGGTGAGCACGCTGAAGCTGTCGTTGCCGAGCGCCGCGCGCGCGGCACGCACGACCTTGGCCAGATGCTGCGTGGTCATCGGACAGATGTGATAGCAACTGGTGTAGACCAGGCTGATCACCAGCGGTCGGCCGCGGAAATCAGCCAGCCGCACGGAACGGCCGTCGGCGCCGACCAACGTGTAGTCGCCGAGCGGTTTGCCGATCACCGCCTGGTTGATCGCGAGCGCTTTTTTTTCATCGAACTTCGGGGACGATCCGACGGCCGCCGGCGCGGCGGCGTGCGCGGCAGGATTATGCGCATCCGCGGCGTTCGCCGGCGTGCCAGCCAGGAGACCGATCAAAGCGACTGCCGGAATCAAAGACGATGCCCGCATGTGTATACCTGTCGATACTAAGGAATGACCGGGCAGGCTCGCGCCTGCCCGGCTTCCTGTGCGCGGACCGGCCCAGTGGCCCGCGCATCCGAAACCAGCGACCGACGTCGCTGGTTTCGGATGCGACCGCGTTATGACCAACCCAAAGACGCGAGACACGTCTCGCGTCTTTGGTTAAGCGCCACCTACAGCCGACCCCCGCCTGTCCTCCCCCTACGCCCGGAGGAGGAGCCCGGTTGGTAATCCTTCAGCTGAGTCCCCAAACCTGGGACAGATATTTCCAGTTGATGAAGTAGTACAGAATGAACGACGTCAGGAACACCAGCGCCAGGATCAGGGTGCCGGGCACCGAGATGCCGCCGATGCCGATCCCGTGCACCCCCGCTGCTACCGGTTCCGCGATCATCGGCACGGCGCTCTTCTGCTCGCCACGGCGTTTGCCGAACAGCACCGAAGCCACGATCTGCAGCACGAAAAGTCCTCCGCCCACGATCGCGAGTATGCCGCTGATGGCCATCAACCCCAGCATCAGGTAGGCGACCTCCGGATACTGGTACTGGAAGATCGCCTGGCTGAACGAGATATCCCAGTGACGCCGCGGCACGCCCAGCGTGCCGGCGCCCATCATGAACAGCGTGAAGCCGATCATGCCGAAGCCGAACAGGTACGGCTGCCACTTCGCGAGTCCCGGAAGGACGACTTCGCGCCGGAACAGTATCGGCACCAGCCAGTAGGTCAGCGCCATGAACGCCAGCGTCGTGCCGCCCACGACCGTCGCGTGGAAATGCCCCGGCACGTACAGGGTGTTATGGATGATGAGGTTCAGCTGCTCGGTGCCCATCATCACGCCGGTGATCCCGCCGAGGAAGCCGAAGATAATCAGCGACAGGAACATGCCGGAGAAAGTCGGGTTGCCCCAGGGCGCCTTGCGCAGCCACTCGAACAGGCCCTTGTTGAAACCGCGCTTGCGCTGCGCCGCCTCGACCGCGCCCGGCACCGTGAGCCCGTGGATCATCGAGGCCAGCACCGCCAAATACATGGCGTAGGAAGTATTGAAGACCTTCCACTCGGAACTGATCCCGGGGTCGGCCAGCAGGTGATGCGCGCTGGCGAGCTGCAGGAACAATATGTAGAGCAGGAACGCCATGCGCGAGACCTTCTCGGACAGCGGCTTGGCGCCGAACACCACGCCGGCGATGAGGTACCACACGGCGATGTGCGCCGAAACGTTGATCTGCTGCGAGGAATGGCCCATGCCCCACCAGATGATGCGGTACATCAGCGGATCGATGTTGTTGATGAGGCCG
>DASPRK010000201.1:0-27022 GCA_035624495.1 Methylomirabilis sp. (SeqCode)
CGAGCGCGGTCTCATGTCGGCCGACGCCAACCTGAGCGAGGAGGAACTGATCCAGTTCATCCTGATGTCGGGTTTTTCCACGGCCGAGAAGATCACCCATGTCTCCGGCCGCGGCGTCGGCATGGACGTGGTGCACAACGAGGTCAAGCAGTTGGGCGGCAGCATGTCGGTGGATACCGAAGCCGGAGTCGGCACGACGTTCATCATCCGTCTTCCCCTGACGCTCTCCATTACTCAGGCGCTGATGGTCTACGTCGGCGACCAGTTGTTCGCGATGCCGCTCGGTTCCGTGGTGAACATCATCGAGTTCCCGGTGGAGAAAATCGCCAATATTGCCGTGGGCAAGAATCCGCTGCTTTCCCACCATGACCGCGTGTATCCATACATGAACCTGGGCGCCCGCCTCGGTATTCCGTCGGTGCCGCGCAACGGCAAGAAGGTGCCGGTGCTGCTGGCGCGTACCGGCACGCGCGAGGTGGCGATCCAGGTCGATGGTCTCGGCGGGACGCGCGAGGTGGTGATCAAGACCCTCGGCCCGCAGCTCGCCGAGATCAAGGGACTCGCCGGCGCGACCATCCTCGGCGACGGCCGCGTCATCCTGATCCTGGACGTCCCCGGCTTGTGGTATCGCGAGGGCGTCATGCATTTCGAACACCGCGCCCCGGGCAAGGTGGCAGAAGAGGTCCGGGAACGCCCCGTCGTCATGGTGGTCGACGATTCGCTCACCGTGCGCAAGGTCACCAGCAAGCATCTGCAGAAACGCGGCATAGACGTCATGGTCGCCAAAGACGGCATCGACGCGGTGGAACAGCTGCGCGACCGCGTCCCCGACGTGATGCTCGTCGATATCGAGATGCCGCGCATGGACGGCTATGAACTAACCACGCGCGTGCGTTCCGACGAGAGTCTGAAGCATATCCCCATTATCATGATCACCTCGCGCGCCGGGGCCAAGCATCGGGACAAGGCCTTTGAACTGGGGGTGGACATGTACATGAGCAAGCCCTATCAGGAAGAAGAGCTGTTCCAGAACATCGACAGTTTGCTGGCAAAAGGCAGGATGTAAGCCGCGCCGGCGGATTTTCATTCGGGGAAAACGACCTTGGCCGATCCCAATCAGTATCTGCGCATGCAGCTCGACGGGGTGAGCTACCTGCTGCCCAGCGTGGCGGGCTTTACCATCGAGCAGCGCGAAAATCTCGTTACCAACAAGTCCCCTGATGGCAATGTGGTGGCGTGGCGCTCGGTGCGGTCGACGCGGTTGCCGGCCTATTGCCTGGACGCGAACCTGCGCGTTACGCGACACCAGCAGTGGCATCGGGCGGTGTTTCTCGACGCCAAGCCCCAGGCCGTGGGGTTGGTGGCGGTCGAGGTGCAGCTGCTGCCGCGCGCCGAGACCGTGATCTCCCCGTTCACGCCGCTTGGTCTTCCGCCAACGCGCGCCGGGCATCTGTTTTCCGGGGCCTGGGTAACGGGCAATCGCGTAATCTTGGTCTTCAACCCCGAAGCACTCACGAGTTATCTGCAAAGCTTGGGGGAAGGGGCATGAAGGCGCGCCGCGCTGGCCCGCGCCTGCACGCGCTTGAAGTGCCACTCGAGGGAATGTCTTTGCTCATCCCGAGCGCATCGGTGGCGGAGGTGGTCAATCTTTCGACCCTGACAGCGGTCCCTTTCAGCGAGCCGTGGCTGCTGGGCGTGATCGGCTGGCGCACGCTCGCAGTGCCGGTGGTGTCCTTCGAAGCGTTGCTCGGCGCGCCGACGCCAGGCGGCCGCGCCGGGGGCAAGATTCTGATCTTTTATCCCATGAGCGGACGCAAGGATTGGGAATTCTACGGCGTGCTCGCGACCGCCGAACCGCGGCCGCAGGCCCTCGACGGCAGTCAACCGCCGGTACCGGAGGCCGGTCTGCCAAACTCTTCCTATATCGCTTCCGGACTCAAGATCGACAATCGCTCCATGTTCATCCCTGATCTGGTAGCGCTGCAAAAGGCGTTTTATCCGTAACAAGCGATTTCGCGTTCCGGGCATCGCGTTCGACTCGGACCCCGCAACCCGAAACGAGAAACCAGTCAACTCCCGGTCGCGATTTCGATTCCCTCCCACGCAACGTCGGCGAGAAAATCAACTTCTTCGGGTCGGATCACGTACGGCGGCATGAAATAAATGACATCCCCTAGCGGCCGCAGAAGCGCGCCGCGTGCCAGCGCATGGTGATAAGCTGCCAGTCCGCGCCGCTCCTGCCACGGATAAGACGCGCGGGTTGCTTTGTCCCGTACCATTTCGATCGCGAGGATCATGCCGGTCTGGCGCACCTCGGCCACGTGCGGGTGCTCGGCAAAACGTTCCGTGGCCCGTTGCAGGCACTCGATGAGCGCCCGGTTACGCCGGAGAACGTCGTCGTCGCGAAAAATGTCGAGCGTGGCGAGCGCCGCGCTGCACGCAAGCGGGTTGCCGGTGTAGGAATGCGAATGCAGGAACGCCTTGCGCGCGGCGTATTCGTCGTAAAACGCGCGGTAGATCGCGTCCGTCGTGAGACACACCGACAGTGGCAGATACCCGCCGGTCAGGCCCTTGCCGAGGCACAGGAAATCCGGCGCGATGCCGGCCGATTCGCACGCGAACATCGTGCCAGTGCGACCGAACCCGACGGCGATTTCGTCCGCGATCAGGTGCACGCGATGCGTGTCGCACGCCCGGCGCAGAAGCGCGAGATACACCGGATCGTACATGCGCATGGACCCGGCGCATTGCACCAGCGGCTCCACCACCACGGCACAGACTGCGCCGGCATGGTGTGCGAGTGCCGCTTCCATTTCGGCGAACACCCTTGTGGAATAATCCGACCAGGATTCGCCGACGTCACGGTAGTAGCAGTCCGGTGACTTGACCGTGATCGGTTCGAGCAACAGCGGTCGGTAGGTTTCCTTGTACAGTGCGACGTCGCCCACCGCGAGCGCGCCCAGGGTCTCGCCATGATAACTGTTCGCGAGGCTGATAAAGCGCGTGCGCCGTGTCTCGCCGAGGTTGCGCCAATAGTGAAAACTCATCTTGAGCGCGATTTCGAGCGCGCTCGATCCGTCGGAGGCGTAGGAACAATGTGCCAGGCCGGGTGGCGCAATGTCCACCAGCCGTTCGGACAGGCGCACCACCGGTTCATGCGTGAAGCCCGCCAGAATCACGTGCTCCAACTCGCGCAGTTGCGCCTCGATCGCGGCGTTGATGCGCGGGTTCGCGTGGCCGAACAGGTTGACCCACCACGAACTGATGGCGTCGAGATAACGTTTGCCGTCGAAATCCTCGAGCCAAGCGCCCTGCCCGCGGCGTATGGGTATCGGCGGATAATCGGCGTGATCGCGCATCTGCGTGCACGGATGCCACACCACGCGCAGGTCACGTTGCGTGAGAGACTCGTTATCCATAGACTGAATGATACCGGGCGCCGATGCCCGTGTTAACCAAAGGCGTTTTTGACGGAGAGTCGATCATGGTGCGAACGGAAACCCCCGTGTGTGAATTCGGCAAGCCGGCGCCGGACTTCCGCCTCCCCGGCGTGGACGGGAAAATCTGGACGCTGAACACAGCGCGTGGTCCGAGCGGTATCCTGGTGATGTTCATCTGCAATCACTGCCCGTACGTGAAGGCGGTGCGCGACCGCATCATCCGCGACGTGCGCGAGCTGAAGGACCACGGCATCAACACGGTGGCGATCATGTCGAACGACCCGACCGATTACCCCGAGGATTCCTTCGATAACATGAAGAAAGTGGCCGTGGCGCTGAACTTCCCGTTTCCGTATCTTTACGACGAAACGCAGGACGTGGCCAAGGCTTACGGCGCGGTGTGCACGCCGGACTTCTTCGGGTACAACAAGGACCTCCGGCTCCAGTACCGCGGGCGGCTCGACGAGTCGCGCAAGGAGCCGGTGCCGAACGCACGGCGCGACCTGTTCGAGGGCATGAAACTGGTCGCCCTGACCGGCCACGGCCCGAAGGACCAGATCCCGAGCATGGGCTGCTCCATAAAGTGGAAGCACGAAAAAGAGTGAGCAAGGTTAGAAGGCGCGATCACCGATAAACACGGATGACTACGGATCAGATAACTGCAACATCCAAGGCTGATTCAGTTTTTGATCCGTGTGTGTGCTCGTTCACGCTCGGGCCAGCGTCGCGTTGCTCCACTGTCCAATTTTTGTTCCAGACAAAATTGTTCGTGTTCATCTGTGGTTGAAAAATGATAGTAGAGGAAACGTTCTTCCGTCCCGCCGAGCGCTCCCGCGAAGCGCGCACGCTCCCGGCGGAACCCTACAACCTGGCGCATCGGCTGCTAAGGCGCGCCGCCACCGGCTGTCTGTTCGTCCCGATACGCACCATGCAGTTCCTCGCGGTACTGGATGCGGACGAGATCATTTTCGTCGACCGTGAGGGCCGGCGCCTGATTGAGCTGGCCTGGCAGCGGTTTGCGCCGCAGACGCGCCGATCGATCGAGGAACCGGTTCCCTATGAAGCCGTTTACTACTCACCGGTCGCCGCCGGGATCATGCGCCGCATACAGAGTGAATTTTACAAGGCCTTGCACGAGCTGGAGCAGAAGGCGACGTTTGTCGGACCGGCGCGCGTCATCAAGATCGGCCGGGAGAACCGCTGATGCTGCCGGCGCTGGATACACTACGGGACATCGTGCGGACCGCAGCGCGCGAGGAATTGATGCCGCGATTCGCCGAGGTGGCGCGCCACATCAAGCATGACGGCAGCGTGGTGACCGAGGCCGACGTGGCAATGCAGCATCGCCTCATGTCGGACCTGGCGCAGCGCTGGCCGGAGTACGATTTTCTCGGCGAGGAAATGGCGGGACACGAGCACGAGCGGCTCACCACGACAACGAGCAAGGGCCTGTGGTGCGTCGACCCCCTCGACGGCACCAGCAACTACTCCACCGGGATACCCTTCTTCGCGGTGTCCGTGGCGCTACTGATCGACGAGCGTCCGGAAATCGGTGTGGTCTACGATCCGGTGCGCGATGAATGTTTCATGGCGCGCCGCGGGCAGGGTGCGCGGCTCAATGACATCGCGCTCGGCGTGCACGAACCGCCGCCGCCAGAGATGTTGCGTCGCTGTATCGCGGTGGTGGATTTCAAGCGTCTGCAACCCACGCTCGCGGCCCGGCTTGGCGCGCGTCCGCCGTACGGCTCGCAGCGTAATTTCGGCGCCAGCAGCCTTGAATGGTGCTGGCTTGCGGACGGGCGTTTTCATGTGTATCTGCATGGCGGTCAGAAATTGTGGGATTACGCCGGCGGTCACCTGATTCTGGACGAGGCCGGAGGCCGCGCCTGCACCCTCGAAGGCGAGCCGGTCTTCAGTCACGGTCTTACGCCGCGTTCGGTGGTGGCAGCGGTCACGCCGGCGCTTCATTCGAGCTGGAAGATCTGGCTGCACGAGAACTGGATGCCGGATGCCGCGGCGGCCGAGAAAGATATTTTTTGAAATCCGGCTTTGGCCGCCGGATCCCGAAGCGAACGGGCACTGGGCGCCAGTCCGTGCACAAAGTTCAGTTTATGGGCGGATAACGGATCAGGCATAGCCCATTCGGCTATTGCCCTAAAACCGAGCGTGAGCGAAAATGCGCGCGATTTGAGGAGCCGTGCCAAGGCCCTGGAATTGCCGTTAGTGCCGCAGAGCAGGACGGCAATCTTCATCATCAATCTGGCGTATCCGGTTTCTGCTCCCTTTATGGCGATCGCACAGCCCAACATGGTGCCAGGGAGTTTTTGTTTTTAACTAGGGCACGCGACCTCCGCGGAAATCGCCGATGTCGCGCCCCGTAAGTTTTCAGGTACTGAGGATCAACCCATGACAGTGAAAACCCAGGCCCACCAGGCGGGCAAAAGCAAAGCATCAACGAATCGGCGCGAGCTGGCGAATGCCATCCGCGCGCTCTCGATGGATGCGGTGCAGAAGGCCAACTCGGGTCATCCCGGCGCGCCGATGGGCATGGCCGATATCGCCGAAGTGCTGTGGAACGACTTTCTCCGGCACAACCCGGCCAACCCGAAGTGGGTGGATCGCGATCGCTTCGTACTGTCCAACGGCCACGGCTCGATGCTGCTTTATTCGCTGCTGCACCTGACCGGTTACGACTTGCCGATGGAGGAGCTCAAAAATTTCCGCCAGCTCCACTCCAGGACCCCGGGTCATCCCGAATACGGATACGCGCCCGGCGTCGAGACCACCACCGGTCCGCTCGGCCAGGGCATCACCAACGCCGTCGGCATGGCGATCGCCGAGAAGGTGCTGGCCGGTACGTTCAATCGCGACGGCCATCACATCGTTGATCACTATACTTATGTATTCCTCGGCGACGGTTGCCTGATGGAAGGTATTTCGCACGAATCCTGCTCGCTCGCCGGCACCCTCGGTCTCGGCAAGCTCATCGCGTTCTACGACGACAACGGCATCTCGATCGACGGCCACGTCGAGGGCTGGTTCACCGACGAAACCCCCAAGCGCTTCGAAGCTTACGGCTGGCACGTGGTGCGCGAGGTCGACGGCCATAACCCCGAAGCCGTCAGAAAGGCAATCCTGGAAGCGCGTTCGGTGAACGACAAACCGTCTATGATCTGCTGCAAGACCGTGATCGGCTACGGCGCGCCCAACCTGTGCGGCAGCCACGACTGCCACGGCGCGCCGCTCGGCGCCGACGAGATCAAGGCGACACGCGAGAACCTTGGCTGGAACCACGACCCGTTCGTGATTCCGCAATCGATTTACGACGGCTGGAACGCTCGCGCCAAGGGTGCGGCGACGGAGAAGGTCTGGAACGACAAATTTGCCGCCTACAAAAGGGCGTTCCCTGAGCTCGGCGCCGAATTCGAACGGCGCGTAATCAAGGGCGAACTACCGGCCGACTGGAGCGCCAAGGCCGAGGAATTCGTTAAGAGCGTGGTGGCCAAGGCCGAGACCATTGCCTCGCGCAAGGCCTCCCAGAACACCATCAACGGTTACGCGCCGGTGCTGCCGGAGCTGCTGGGCGGCTCGGCCGACCTGGCCGGCTCCAACCTGACCATGTGGAAAGGCAGCAAGCCGGTTTCGAGCACCGTGTCCGACGGCAATTACATCTATTATGGTGTGCGCGAATTCGGCATGAGCGCGATAATGAACGGTATCGCGCTGCACGGCGGGTTCATCCCTTACGGCGGCACGTTCCTGATGTTCTCGGAGTATGCGCGCAATGCCCTGCGCATGGCGGCGCTGATGAAGCAGCGCGTGCTCTTCGTCTACACCCACGACTCCATCGGTCTCGGCGAGGATGGCCCGACGCATCAGCCGGTCGAGCAGACCGCGACGCTGCGTTTGATCCCCAACATGTCGGTATGGCGCCCGTGCGACGCGGTTGAATCCGCCATGGCCTGGAGGCTCGCGATCGAGCGCAAGACCGGGCCCTCGTGCCTGATTTTCTCGCGCCAGAACCTGCCGCACCAGAACCGCACGGCCGAGCAGATCGCCAACATCAGGCGCGGCGGTTACGTGCTCGCCGAAGCCGCAAACGGTAAGCCGGACGCCATCATCATTGCCACCGGGTCCGAAGTCGGCATTGCGATCGAGGCACAGAAGCTGCTCGCCGCCAAGGGCAAGAACGTGCGCGTGGTGTCGATGCCTTCGACCGACGCGTTTGACGCCCAGGATTCCGCCTACCGCGAATCGGTGCTGCCGAACGGTATTACCAGGCGCGTGGCGGTCGAGGCCGGTGTAACCGACGGCTGGTACAAGTACGTCGGTTTCGGCGGCAAGATCGTGGGGCTCAACCGCTTCGGCGAATCCGCCCCGGCCGGCGCGCTGTTCAAGGAATTCGGCTTCACCGGCGAGAACGTCGCCAAGGCGGTCGAAGAGATCTTGTAGGAAATTTTTACCGCCCGGACGCCAGAGTCACCAGGAATAACAATTTTAATCCTAAAAGGCTGGCATTTTCGGCGTCTTCGCGGTTCAAGGATTTTAACTTTAACTTTCTGGAGATTTGCTTATGGCAATCAAAGTCGGTATCAACGGGTTCGGCCGCATCGGGCGCATGGTGTTCCGCGCGGTCGCAAAGGAATTCAAGGACATCGAGATCGTCGGCATCAACGACCTGCTCGAGCCCAACTACCTGGCCTATATGCTGAAGTACGACTCCGTGCACGGCCGCTTTCAAGGCGATATCAGGGTCGAGGCCAACAACCTGGTCGTCAACGGCAAGAAGATCCGCCTGACCGCGGTCAAGGACCCGACCGAGCTGAAGTGGGGCGAAGTCGGCGCCGACATCGTCATCGAGTGCACCGGCCTGTTCCTGACCAAGGAAACCTGCGAGAAGCACATTCAGGCTGGCGCCAGGAAAGTCGTGCAGTCGGCCCCTTCCAAAGACGAGACCCCAATGTTCGTCTACGGCGTGAACCACGCCAAATACGCCGGCGAGAAGATCGTCTCGGCCGCCTCCTGCACCACCAACTGCCTGGCGCCGGTCGCCAAAGTGTTGCACGACAACTTCGGCATCAAGCGCGGCCTCATGAGCACTGTGCACGCCACCACCGCGACACAAAAGACCGTGGACGGTCCTTCGAGCAAGGACTGGCGCGGCGGCCGCGGCATTCTGGAGAACATCATCCCGTCCTCGACCGGCGCCGCCAAGGCCGTCGGCAAGGTCATTCCGGAGCTCAACAAGAAGCTCACCGGCATGTCGTTCCGCGTGCCGACCTCGGACGTGTCGGTGATCGACCTGACCGTCGAGCTCGCCAAGGAAGCCAGCTACGAGCAGATCTGCGCGGCCATGAAGAAGGCCTCCGAAGGCGAGTTGAAGGGCGTGCTCGGCTACACCGACGAGAAGGTGGTCTCGACCGACTTCCGCGGCAACAGCCTGCCGTCGGTCTTCGACGCCGAGGCCGGCATCGCGCTGGACCCGACCTTCGTCAAGGTCGTGGCCTGGTACGACAACGAGTACGGCTACACCTGCAACATGCTGCGCTTCGTGCAGCACGTCGCCAAGTAAATTCTTAACCGCCAAGGACGCCAAGAAACGCCAAGATGAGTCGATCGATTCGCGCTTTCTCGGCTTCCTTGACGTTCCTCGCGGTTTGAAATTCCAAAAAAGGGTTTTGGAAATATGTCCGTCATCAAGCTGACCGATCTCGATCTCAAGGGCAAGCGCGTTTTGATCCGCGCCGATCTCAACGTGCCGGTGAAAGACGGCAAAGTGACTTCCGACGCCCGCATCACCGCCTCGCTGCCGACTTTTAACCACTGCCTCAAAGCCGGCGCCAAGGTGATGGTGATGTCGCATCTCGGCCGCCCGACCGAGGGCGAGTACAGCGAGGAGAATTCGCTCAAGCCAGTGGCCGACGATCTCTCGAAGAAACTCGGCAAACCGGTGCGCCTCGTGAAGGACTGGATCAACGGCGGCTTCGACGTCGCGGCCGGCGAACTGGTGCTGCTCGAGAACGTGCGCTTCAACAAGGGCGAGAAGAAGAACGTCGACGAGACCGCGCAGAAGTACGCCAAGCTGTGCGACGTGTTCGTGATGGACGCGTTCGGCACCGCACACCGCGCCGAAGGTTCGACCCACGGCGTGGCCAAGTTCGCGCCGGTCGCCTGCGCCGGCATTCTGCTTACCGAGGAACTGGATGCGCTCACCAAGGCGCTCCTCAACCCGAAGCGTCCGATGGTCGCCATCGTCGGCGGTTCCAAGGTCTCGACCAAGCTGACCGTGCTCGAGTCGCTGTCGGAGAAGGTCGACCAGCTGGTAGTCGGCGGCGGCATCGCCAACACCTTCCTGGCCGCGGCCGGCAAGAAAATCGGCAAGTCGCTGGCCGAAGCCGACCTCATCCCGACCGCGAAGAGCCTGATGGAAAAGATGCAGAAGCGCGGCGCCCGGATTCCCATCGCGGTCGACGTCGTGGTCGGCAAGAAATTCGACGCCAACGAAAAGGCGGTGCTGAAGGACGCGGGTAGCGTGGCGGACGACGACATGATCTTCGACATCGGCCCGAAGAGCGCCCAGGAACTCGCCGGCATCATCATGAAGGCCGGCACCGTGGTGTGGAACGGACCGGTCGGCGTGTTCGAGTTCGACCAGTTCGGCGCCGGCACCAAGACCATAGCCGATGCGATTGCCAAGACCAGCGCGTTCACGCTGGCGGGTGGCGGTGACACCATCGCCGCGATCCAGAAATACGGCATTTACGACAAGGTGTCGTATATCTCCACGGCTGGCGGCGCGTTCCTCGAGTTTCTCGAAGGCAAGAAGCTGCCGGCGGTGGACATCCTCGAACAGCGCACCAAGAAGTGAGGAGAGGGGAACGGGGCGTGAGGCCGACCGAGCAAGACGATATACTCCCCACCCCTCATAACCTCATCGCCTCACGATAATATGCTGCGAAGAACCAAAATCGTCGCCACCATCGGTCCGGCCACGGAAGATCCGAAAATCATCGACAAGCTGATCGAGGCCGGCGTGGACGTCGTGCGCCTCAATTTTTCGCACGACCGCCACGAGGTCCACGAAAAGCGAGCCGAGATCGCGCGCGAGCGCGGTCAGGCGCTCGGCAAGACCATCGGCGTGCTGGTGGACCTGCAGGGACCGAAGATCCGCATCGGCAAGTTCCAGGGCGGACCGGTTACGCTCCGGGAAGGCGCGCGATTCACCATCGACGCGGAGTACCCGCTCGAAGCCGGTTCCGCGGATTGCGTCGGCACCACTTACAAGATGCTGCCGCAGGACGTCAGTCGCGGCGCGACGCTGCTGCTCGACGACGGGCGCATCGCCCTGTGGGTCGACAATGTCGATGGCAGCAAAGTCATCTGCCGCGTGGTGGTCGGCGGCGAACTCTCGAACAACAAGGGCATCAACCGCCAGGGCGGTGGCCTTTCCGCCGCGGCGCTGACGGACAAGGACCGCGAGGACATCAAGGTTGCCGCCAGGATGTCGGCCGATTATCTGGCCATTTCCTTTCCGCGCAGCGCCGCGGATGTGAACGAGGCGCGCGATCTGTTCCGCGCCGCCGGCGGCAAGGGTGGCATCGTCGCCAAGATCGAGCGTGCCGAGGCAGTGCAGAACATCGAGGAAATCATCGGCGCGTCGGACGTGGTCATGATCGCGCGCGGCGACCTGGCGGTGGAAATCGGGGACGCCGCGGTGCCGCCGATCCAGAAGCGCATCATTCATCTGGCGCGGCAGATGAACAAGGTGGCGATCACCGCCACCCAGATGATGGAATCCATGATCGAGAACCCGGTGCCGACCCGCGCCGAGGTCTCCGACGTCGCCAACGCGGTGCTCGACGGCACCGACGCCATCATGCTCTCGGCCGAAACCGCGCGCGGCAAATATCCGGTGCCGGCGGTCGCGGCCATGGACCGGGTGTGCCGCGTGGCCGAACAGCAGGAAGTGGCGATTCAGTCGCGCCACCGCATGGACCAGACCTTCCGCCGCGTCGACGAAGCCATTGCCATGGCGACCATGTATACCGCCAATCATCTGCCGGTGTGCGCCATTGCCGCCCTGACGGAATCCGGGGCCACGCCGCTGTGGATGTCGCGCATCAGCTCGAATGTCCCGATTTACGCCTTGACGAGCCATGTCGAGACGCGCCGAAAAGTGACGCTCTATCGCGGCGTTTATCCGATCGCCTTCGAGATCACCACTTCCGATCATGCCGAGGTCAACCGCGCCGCCATCGACGAGCTGCGCCGCCGGGGCACGGTGCGCGATGGGGACATGGTGATCATCACCAAGGGCGATCTGACCGGGGTGTTGGGAGGCACCAACGCCATGAAAATCGCGACGGTCGGCAATCTGCCGGTATTCTAGGTTCGCGCCGGCGGGGAAACTTCAGCGGCGCGTCCCGACCCCGTTCAGCAAAGAAACGAAAGCGCAACCGCCGTCGATCAGGCGGCGTCCTTCTCCATCTGCTCGCTGTACCGCCCGAGCGTGGCCGCGCCGTTGAGCTTGGCGCGGTGCAACAACAGCCGCTGCGCGGCGGCGGCGTTGCCGGGTTTGCCGCGCCAGGTGTCGAGCGCCGGCTGTTGCAGGGCGCGGGCGTAGGAGAAGGTCAGCGGCCACGGCAGGTTCTTGTACGTCCCATTCATCGCGTTCAGGTTCGCGGTCGCCTGTTCGGTGCCCTGGCCGCCGGAGAGGAATGCAATCCCCGCGACCGCGGGCGGCACCGTGTTCTGCAGGCAACTCACGGTTTCACGCGCCACGTCCTCGACCGAAGCCTGCCGCGGACAGCTCTTCCCGGAGATCACCATGCTGGCCTTCAGGATCATGCCCTCGAACGCCACGCCCTGCATCGCGAGTTCGCTGAACACCCGCCGTAGCGTCGCGCGCGTCGCCTCGTAGCAGCGCTCGAGCGTATGATCGCCGTCGATCAGCACCTCGGGTTCGACGATGGGCACGAGGTCGACCTCCTGCGCCAGCGCGGCATAGCGCGCGAGCGCGTGCGCGTTGGCCTGGATGCAGGCGTGCGTCGGGATGCCGGGGCCGATGGTGATGACGGCGCGCCACTTGGCGAAACGCGCCCCCATTTTCTGGTACTCGACGAAACGCTCGCGCAACCCGTCCAGCCCTTCGGTGACTTTCTCGCCCGGATGCCCGGCGAGGTCCTTGGCGCCGCCGTCCACCTTGATGCCGGGGAGGATGCCGTGTTTTTCGAGATACTGCGCGAACGGCACGCCGCTCAACGTGGTCTGGCGGATGGTTTCGTCGTAGAGGATGGCGGCGCTGATGTGGTCGGAAAGACCCGGGGTCGTCACCAGCAGGTCGCGGTAGGCACGATGGTTCTCGACCGTTTCCTCGACGCCGGCTTTTTTGAAGCGCTTGTTGCACGTGCCGGTGCTTTCGTCCATGGCCAGTATCCCTTTGCCCTTGACCACCATCGCCTTGGCGGTCGCCTGGAGCGTCTGTAAGTTCATGATGCGCCTCCTTGTCATCGTCCGTGGAAATCGTAAACTGCCGGAACTGCTGGAACTAGCCGCCGGATCCGGAAGTGCAGGGCGACTCCCTTCCGAGGCGAAGCTCCTTCGGACGGAGGAAGCGGGGCTGCCCTTCCAGAGATTCACTCACTGAGTCGCCGGCTGCCCGCTCCGAAAGCCTTCGTCTCGGGAGCGGGCAGCCCCTTCGGAGACGGCGGCAGTAGCGTTCCTGGAAACATGGCTCGTTGCGGCTGCCTCCGCGCCCATTGCCGCGAGGCCGCTGCCTCCCGAGGCGATAGCTCTTTCGGAGGCAGCGGCAAAGCGGCTCACGGTGCGCCGTGTACCTTGCAGCGGCCCTGCGGCTCTCTCCGAAGGAGCTTCGCCACGGGAGCGAGCCGCTGCATTCGCCATGGGCACTGGGCGCTACGGGGTGTTTGAATCCAGCGGAAAGACCGTGAGCCCGTTCATACGATTGACCATTGTCCTTACGGTATTTGGTGGAATCATACCCCTCGACGCGCCGCTTGTATCGGGCGGCGGCGTGCCGGACGGCGAAGGCAGTTTTCTTGAACAAGCCGGATCATGCTGATAGGCTTAGCCGCGTTTTTTTTGGCCCCAGGCACGCGGTCGCCCGACCGTGGGCCGGGAATGAGCGGGATAACGCGTCGCACTGAAATTTAAGACAGATATCCGCGGTACCCGAGGGGGCAGCAGAACGACGACGTGCGGAAGCCCGCACGTGTTCTCTGGTTCCAGGCTGCCCGTTCCCTCATGATCGTCAGTAGATTCTATTTTGGTTAATTTTTTAGGAGACCGTCATGGCTTTAGTCACTTTGCGCCAGCTTCTGGATCATGCCGCCGAGCATACCTATGGAGTGCCGGCGTTCAACGTCAACAATCTCGAACAGATGCGCGCCATCATGGAAGCGGCGCACGAGACCGACAGCCCGGTGATCGTGCAGGCCTCGGCCGGCGCGCGCAAATACGCGGGCGCGCCGTTCCTGCGCCACCTGATCCTGGCCGCGATCGAGGAATGGCCGCACATCCCGGTGGTCATGCACCAGGACCACGGCGCCTCGCCGGCGGTGTGCCAGCGTTCGATCCAGCTCGGCTTTTCGTCCGTGATGATGGACGGCTCGCTGAAGGAGGACATGAAGACCCCGGCCACCTATGAATACAACGTCGACGTCACCAAGCGCGTGGTCGACATGGCGCATGCCTGCGGCGTGTCGGTGGAAGGTGAACTCGGTTGCCTCGGTTCCCTCGAGACCGGCATGGCCGGCGAGGAAGACGGCTCCGGCGCCGAGGGCAAGCTCGATCATTCGCAGCTTCTGACCGATCCCGACCAGGCCGCCGACTTCGTCAAGAAGACCAAGGTTGACGCACTCG
Organism: Methylomirabilis sp. (SeqCode); assembly: GCA_035624495.1. Taxonomy (GTDB): domain Bacteria; phylum Pseudomonadota; class Gammaproteobacteria; order Acidiferrobacterales; family Sulfurifustaceae; genus Sulfuricaulis. The sequence goes on from DASPRK010000201.1 coordinate 14,322, forward strand.
CGATCGCGATCGGCACCTCACACGGCGCCTACAAATTCACTCGTCCGCCCACCGGGGACATCCTCGCCATCGAACGCATCAAGCAGATCCACAAGCGCATCCCGAACACGCACCTGGTGATGCACGGTTCCAGCTCGGTGCCGCAGGACTGGCTCAAGATCATCAACACCTACGGCGGCGACATGGGACAGACCTATGGCGTGCCGGTGGAGGAGATCGTGCAAGGCATAAAGCACGGCGTGCGCAAGGTGAATATCGACACCGACCTGCGCATGTCCTCGACCGGCGCGGTGCGCAAATTTCTGACCGAGAACAAAAAGGAATTCGACCCGCGCAAGTGGCTCGCCGCCTCGACCAAGGGCATGAAGGAGATCTGCAAGGCCCGTTATCAGTCCTTCGGTTGCGCCGGCCAGGCAAGCAAGATCAAGGTGTTGTCGCTCGAAGCGATGACCAATCGCTATGCCAAGGGCGAGCTTGATCCGAAAGTGAACTGAGACGGATCGAAGAACTCAGAGGTACCCCGAAGGGGCGGGTGACCGCCCCTTTGTTTTTGTCGCGTTGATTTGCATTGCCCTGCCAACAGGCCTATTTTTGGAATATGGACTACGAAAAATATCCTTGTCCCTGTTGCGGCTACCGGGTGTTTCAGCGCCAGCCCGGGAACCACGAGAAATGCCCCATCTGCCTGTGGGAAGATGACCTGGCGCAACTGCGTTTTCCGCGCCTGCCGGGCAGTTCCAATCACGTCTCGCTCGAACAGGGCCAGCAGAATTTCGCGGAACTCGGGGTCGCGGAACGGCGTCATCGCGGCGAAGGACGCGCGCCATTTGCCGAAGAACCGCGCGAAGCGGGTTGGCGTCCGTTGGATCCGGCGCGCGACAACGTCGAGGAGCCGCAGCGTGGTGTCGATTACGCTGACTCCTATCCCTTGGCAGATACGACCGTTCTGTATTATTGGCGCGAAACCTACTGGCGCCGTTACGCCAGCTGAGGTTGTCACTTCGAGCGGCACGCGCCGCTTGTATTGTCGCGGCGCTGAAGCTTCGAGCGCGCCAAATCACGTCCCGCAAGCTGTTTCGCCTCGCTTAGCACGAAACCCCGGAACGCTCGCGTCGCCGGCGACAGCCGCTTGAGTTCCAGTTCCTGTTCGATTCTATTCGCTGGCCGGCAATCCCCGACGCGCAGCCTTGCAACACCCCGGGTGTTGATCCGCCAGAGCCATTACCCATTCGGCGTCTAGGTAATACTTTGCCTAGTAAATGACTCAGGAATAATTTTTATCAATATTGATTTTGATCAATGCCACGAATCACCCTCTCAGATAAGGTGCGCCGGATAACAAGAACAAAGGGGCACGGGTCGTAACTGGGCCCGCCGTGATGGATCATCGCGGCATGAGTCGCCGAGAGAACCAACGCCAGTTTCAGGAGGGCGTGATGGATTCAGAGCGAAGGCGACAGACAGGGAGCCGTGACGCAGGGAAGCCAAAGGGGACGCTTGGGGCATGGGGCGCCTCTACGTTTCTGCGTGACCCCACTCCGGCCGGTGCATCGTTCTTGTTCCCCATCTGCGCGCTTGATCGCCTCTTCCAGTCAAACCGCTACCTCGTTGTCGTGTCGTTTGGGCCTGACGGTTTCCCTTGCCCAACAAACAGTGCCTTCTTCTTCACTTGCAGGACGTTCGATCGTGCGGGTCTCATCGCTTCGTGCGTGTATGGCAGCCACACGTGCACACCTATGGAAGATCGCTGTCATGACGCACACCACTGACCGCAAACGCAGTTGCCGTCGCCAAATGCCGTTGAGAGGAGGAGCCATGAAATACCTATCTAGAATGGCCGTCGCTTCGATCGGACTCGTCTGCTCGCTGGGTGCGCATGCCGTGACCAAAACCTGGAACTGCACCAGCAGCTACTGGGACATCACCACGTGCTGGTCTCCCACCGGCGCGCCGGTCCTGGCCGACGACGTAATTGCCGGGCCGGTCAGCGCGACCAATACCTTCTTGCGGTTCGACAGCGTGACCGGCACCCAAGCGGCCAATTCGCTGTTGATCAATTCCGGTTCGGCGAACACCATCAGCTTCCTTCAGACCGGCGGCAGCCTGACGATCTCCAACAACGAAATTGTCGGCTCGACCGGCACCGGCAGCTATGCGCTCAGCGCCGGCAGCAACACGGTGGGGTATTTGTGGCTGGGTCAAAGCACCGGATCGAACGGCGTCTACACCCTGAGCGGCACGGGGACCCTTTCAGCCAGCCAAGAGTACATCGGCTACCAAGGTACCGGCAGCTTCACTCAGAGCGGTGGGACGAACACGGCCCAAATCCAAATCATCGGCTACGCCAATAGCGGTAGCAGCTATACCTTGAGTGGCGGGACGAACACGGTCAGCGCCGGACTTTACCTCGGCTACGGCGCCGGCATTAGCGGCACCTACAATCTCTCCGGCACGGGCAATCTCTCGGTCGTCAACAGCGCCGAATACATCGGCTACCAGGGCACCGGCAGCTTCTCCCAGACTGGCGGGACTCACACGGTGAGCAATAGCCTCCGTATCGGCATGAACTCGGGCAGCAGCGGCACCTACAATCTCTCCGGCACGGGCAATCTCTCGGTAACCGGTGATGAAAACATCGGCTGGTCCGGTACCGGCAGCTTCACCCAGAGCGGCGGGACGCACACCGTCAACGGTGCGCTTATTCTCGGTCGTACCTCCACGAGCAACGGCAGCTACGCCCTGAGCGGCGGCAGTCTTACGACCAGTTCGGTAACCATCGGTCCGGCCGGCACTAGCACCTTCACCCAGACTGGCGGCACCCACACGGTCAACGGCGATCTTGCGCTTGTTGATGCTTCGCCCACGCTTAATCTCACCGGTCGGGGAACGTACACGCTCGCGAGCGGTACTCTCAATGTCGGCGGCAACATCGTCTCCAATTATTACGGGTTCTTCAATCTCGACGGCGGCACGCTTAATGTCTCCGGCAGCTCGATCGACATCGGCTACTTCTATATCGGACATGCCTCGGGTTCGAACGGCAGCTACACCTTGGGCGCCGGCAAGACCCTGACCGCCGGGGTCGAAGTCATCGGCGATTACGGCACCGGCAGCATCACTCAGAACAGTGGAACGCATACCAGCAGCAGTCTTTATATCGGCAACAATTCCACGGGCCACGGCAGCTTTACCCTGAATGGCGGCAGCCTCGAGACCGGTTCCGAAGCTGTCGGTTATTACGGTAGTGGTAGCTTCACCCAAAACGGCGGGACGCATTCCAATTACAGTCTTACTCTTGGTGATGGGCCCGGCGGCAGCGGCAGCTACACGCTCGCGGGCGGTACGCTCAATATCAATACCAACATCGTCAACGGCGCTGGCACCGGCACCTTCAATCTCGACGGTGGTACGCTCAATGTCTCGGGCAGTTCTATTGACGTGGATTACTTCAATGTCGGAAATGCCTCGGGTTCGAACGGCAGTTACACGTTGGTCGCCGGCAAGACGCTCACGGTCGGTACCGAAAGCATCGGTATTTCCGGGGCCGGCAGTATCACCCATAGTGGCGGGACACACACCGTAACCGGAAACCTCGCTCTCGGCGTCAATTCCGGCAGCAGCGGCAGTTACACACTCTCCGGCGGAACGATTAATGTCGGCGGCAACATCGTGAACGGTGCCGGCAACAGCAGCTTCATCCTCAACGGCGGGACGCTCAATGTCGCGGGCAACGCAATTGACGTCGACAACCTGGGGATCGCGGTGGCCTCGGGTTCGAACGCCAGCTTCACGCTGGGCGCGGGCAAGACGCTGACGGCCAACTCCGAAGGCATCGGCTCTTCCGGCATCGGCAGCCTCACCCAGACCGGTGGCACACACAACGTCAATAGTATGGCTATCGGTGTCAGCGCCAGCGGTAACGGCAGCTATACACTGAGCGGCGGCAGCCTCACCACGGCCAGTGTTGAATTCATCGGTTCCTATGGCACTGGCAGCTTCACCCAGAGTGGCGGCACACACAGCGGCGGCTCGGTCATGTACCTCGGCTCGAACGGCAGTGGCAGCTATAACCTGAGCGGCGGCAGTCTCACGGTCGGTAATACCGAATACATCGGCTACTCCGGCACCGGCAGCTTTACTCAGAGCGGCGGAACGAACTCGGTCACCGTTGCGCTTGCGCTCGGCTACGGCGCCGGCGGCAGCGGCACTTACACTCTAAGTGGCGGCAGCGTTACCGCTGCGGCTATCACCAATGGCCGAGCGGGAGGTGGCAGCGGCACAGTCAACGTCGCCGGCGGCACGCTCACGGCCGGCAATGTCTACAACAGCGTCAACGGCACAGTGAACTATTCCGGCGGCGCGTTGAGCGCCGACGTCCAGAACGCCGGCAACTTCAACCTGAGTGGCGCCGGTGTGCGCATTGTCTCCGGCGCTGTCATCAACACGGGCACGATCAAGGCCACCAATACCGTGGTCGCCATCAACGGGAGTTATACTGAATCCGGCCACCTCGTGGCCGATCCCGCAACTCTGTTGTTCAATAACGTGCTCATCAACAACAGCGGCTACTGGGTCGGCAACGCGAACGACAGTTTCTTCGTGGGTGGCACCTTTGAAAACCGCAGCCTGCAGAACACGCTGTGGAACACGCGCGACGCAAGCCTTATCCTGAACGGCGCCGGCACGCAGAACCTGTATCTCGCCGGCGCCGACCTCGGCGCGCTCTACAGCGGCTACACCAACAACTTTGCCTGGGGCGACTTCACGCTTAGCTCGGGCGTGAGCACGCATCTGTGGGACGGCAATGCAAATCCAGGGGCGGCGCTCTACGTCGGCCTGTTCGATCTCGGCGGCGGTCTGTCCCAGCTCTCCAGCATCACCAGCGACTTCAACATCTATTACGACCCGACACTTGCCGGCAACAGCTATCTCGAAGGCAAGACCTTCGCCCTGAACGGCACCGGGTTTCTCGAGCCGGCCACGGTGCCGATCCCGCCGGCGGTGTGGCTGTTCGGTTCAGGGCTGCTCGGCTTGGTCGGCATCGCGCGGCGCAAGGTGCGCACGGCGTGATTTGAATCGTCAGCTTTCAGGAGGACGTGTCATGAGCGACAAAATCAACAGCAGGTTCGTCGGGACCGATCGCGACAATTCGCGTTTGGTGCTGGTTCTTGTTCTGGCCGCTACGTGGTCTCTCTGGCCGTCGCTGGCGTCCGCGGTCCCGGTCGCCACAACTAGCCTTGCATGGAGTTGCCAAGCTGGTTCATCAACTGACAGTGGAGGACTGTCGGATTTGCCGTATGGACAAGATGGCGCATGCGATCTCAGCGTCTCAATTCCGGGCGGCGGATCCGCGACCGCCGTGGCCCACGGCAATACCGGATTCGGTTCGGGATTTCCGTTCATCGGTAATGTCAACGGGAACGCGGAGGCAACCGGTGGCGGTAGCGCGGGCTTTAATGCCTCTGCCAAGTACTGGTTTCAGATCCAGTTGCTCAAACCGGTCCCGGTGTGGCCGTCGGCAGGTGTACCCGTGCTGTTCAGCGCGCAAGGCGAGGGCTACGCCACGGCCAGCGGCCTGAACGCTTATGGCAATGTGACTGCGGGTGCGGAAGCCGAGGGAAGCGCCTACCTCGGTGGCGGAGTGGGCCCGTCCCAACAGGGATTCCAGTTCGGCTTTTTAGATACGAATACAGGTGGTTTCGACAAGACAATCTCTGTGAATGTCCCCGTGAACTCTGACGCTGGCGTGAGCATAACCGCAGCTTGTAGTGCAATCTCGATCACAGGTTCCGCCACGTGCGGCGCGGCGGTCGACCCTTTCCTCGGGTTCGATCAAGCGACGTTCGATGCCACCATGGGCGCCAACACCTTTCCCTTGAACCAGTACTTCCAGTTCGTCGTCAGCGAGAACGTCGTCCCCATTCCGCCGGCGGTGTGGCTGTTTGGTTCGGGCTTGCTTGGTTTGGTCGGGATCGCGCGGCGGACGCGGCGCTGACTGGATTGCTAACGATACCTTCATCAAGGGCGGCGCGAGCTGCCCTTTTTATTTTTGGTTTCGCCGGTGCGCGCGGGTTTCGAGTGTTCCTGTAACAGGCCGTGTGCTTCCTTGAGCATGAACTGCCTGAACGCTTCGGCCACGGCGGACAGGCGCTTGCCGCGTCGGTGCACGAGATACCAGTGGCGCATAATGGGGAATTCGGCGACATCGAGCACGACCAGACGTTTCAGCGTCAGTTCCTGTTCGATCGTGGCACGCGACAGCAGGCCCAAGCCCAGACCCGCCTGCACGCTCTGTTTGATCGCCTCGTTGCTGCCGACCTCCATGCCGGTTTTTAAGTGCATGCCGCGCTCGGTGAAGAAGCGTTCCATGGCGATACGCGTACCCGAGCCAAGCTCACGCACCAGGAACACTTCCTCCTGCAGACGCTTCAGCGGAATCTTGTTCGCGCGCGCGAGCGGATGTTCCGGGGGCGCGACGATGACCAGCGGGTTCTCCAGGAATACTTCGGCCTCGACGTCGGCTTCCGCCGGCGGCCGGCCCATGATGACGAGGTCCACCAGGTTTTCGCCGAGCTGACGCAACAGGGTTTCGCGATTGGTGACGTCGAGGCTTACGGTGACATCCGGGTAGCGGCGGGAAAAACTGCCGAGCAGGGTCGGCACGAAGTAATTGGCGGTGGTGGCGACCGAGATGCGCAGCCGTCCACCGGCCAGGCCCTTCTGGCGGTTTAACACCGCTTCCAGCTCATCGAGCTGCTGGGTGATATTGCGGGCGTAACCCAGGACCTCGCGGCCGGACTCGGTCAGATGGATGCGTTTGCCAAGCTGCTCGAACAGCGCCGCCCCGAGGCTGTCTTCCAGTTGTTTCACCTGCATGGACACGGCCGGCTGGGTGAGATGCAGCTCCTCGGCGGCGCGCGTGTAATTCAGGTGACGCGCGACCGCTTCAAAGACCTTGAGTTGGCGCAGCGTGAGGTGCAAAGTATCGGCCCCGATATAGATATAAGAAATAACTTATCATAATAATCATAAATTGTGAGTGTTATTTATGATAAGGGGAGAGTAGGGTTAGCGCCCACGATACAGGTTCGCCCGGGGGAAACGGGCGAAATCCCGGAATTCGAACGATTTTTAACGAGGAGTCCTCTATGTCAGGCAAAGTGAAGACGTACAAAGCGGGCGTCAAGGAATACCGCGAAACCTACTGGATGCCGGATTACAAGCCGCTGGATACCGACATCCTGGCGTGCTTCAAGATCACGCCGCAGCCGGGCGTGCCGCGCGAAGAGGCCGCCGCGGCGGTAGCCGCCGAGTCGTCCACCGGCACCTGGACCACGGTCTGGACCGACCTCCTTACCGACCTCGACTACTACAAGGGCCGCGCCTACCGTATCGAAGACGTTCCGGGCGACGATACCTGCTTCTACGCCTTCGTGGCCTATCCCATCGACCTGTTCGAGGAAGGTTCGGTGGTGAACGTGTTCACCTCGCTGGTGGGCAACGTGTTCGGCTTCAAGGCCATCCGCGCACTGCGTCTCGAGGACGTGCGCTTCCCGATCGCCTATGTGAAGACCTGCGGCGGGCCGCCCCAGGGCATTCAGGTCGAGCGCGACATCATGAACAAGTACGGCCGTCCGCTGCTCGGCTGCACCATCAAGCCCAAGCTCGGCCTGTCCGCCAAGAATTACGGCCGCGCCGTGTACGAGTGTCTGCGCGGCGGTCTCGATTTCACCAAGGACGACGAGAATGTCAACAGCCAGCCTTTCATGCGCTGGCGCGCGCGCTTCGACTTCGTCATGGAAGCAATCCACAAGGCCGAGAAGGAAACCGGTGAGCGCAAGGGCCACTACCTCAACGTCACCGCTCCGACCCCGGAAGAGATGTACAAGCGCGCGGAGCACGCCAAGTCGATCGGCGCGCCGATCATCATGCACGACTACATCACCGGCGGCTTCTGCGCCAACACCGGCTTGGCCAACTGGTGCCGTGACAACGGCATGCTGCTGCACATCCATCGCGCCATGCACGCCGTGCTCGACCGCAACCCGCACCACGGCATCCACTTCCGCGTGCTGACCAAGATCTTGCGCCTCTCGGGCGGTGATCACCTGCACACCGGCACCGTGGTCGGCAAGCTCGAAGGCGATCGCGCCTCGACCCTCGGCTGGATCGACCTGTTGCGCGACAAGTACGTGAAGGAAGACCGCAGCCGCGGCATCTTCTTCGACCAGGACTGGGGCTCCATGCCCGGCGCGTTCGCCGTCGCCTCGGGCGGCATCCACGTGTGGCACATGCCGGCGCTGGTCACGATCTTCGGCGATGACGCGGTGCTGCAGTTCGGCGGCGGCACGCTCGGCCATCCGTGGGGCAACGCCGCGGGCGCGGCGGCCAACCGCGTGGCGCTGGAAGCCTGCGTCGAGGCGCGCAACCAGGGCATCCCCATCGAGAAGGAAGGCAAGGCCGTCCTGACCAAGGCCGCGCAGTCAAGCCCGGAACTGAAGATCGCCATGGAAACGTGGAAAGAGATCAAGTTCGAGTTCGACACGGTGGACAAGCTGGACGTGGCGCACAAGTGACCTTGCGCTTTAAGCGCAAGGTCATCCCGGACGGGCCGCAGACCCGATCCGGGATCCAGTCAACGAATTGAGGATAAAGCAATGAGCGAAATGCAAGACTACAAATCGAGCCTGACCGACGTGGCGAGCCGCAAGTTCGAGACCTTCTCGTACCTGCCGGCGATGAACACCGATGAAATCCGCAAGCAGGTGGAATACATCGTGAAGCGCGGATGGAACCCGGCGATCGAGCACACCGAGCCGGAGAACGCGTTCGATTACTACTGGTACATGTGGAAGCTGCCGATGTTTGGCGAGTCCAGCGTGGACAGGATCCTGGCCGAGGCCGAGGCCTGCCACAAGGCACACCCGAACAACCATGTGCGCCTGGTTGGTTACGACAATTACAGGCAGTCGCAAGGCGCCGCGATGGTGATTTTCCGCGGCAAAATGAAGTAAGCGTCGGACACGCTGAGCCGTAAATGGCCCTTGTCCGGCAAGTCCGGGCAGGGGCTTTTTCTTTCCTATCCAGGGTGATGAACATGAGCAAAGCAGCGACCAGCGCCAAGACCGACGACGCCGCCGGCGTCGTGCAGTACCTGGTGGCACAGGAACCGTATTACCGGCCGGTGTCGAATGAAGTGCAGCTGTATGAAGCCGCCTACAGCGCGCGCATGCCGGTAATGCTGAAAGGCCCGACCGGTTGCGGTAAGAGCCGTTTCGTTGAGTACATGGCGTGGAAATTCAAGAAGCCGCTGATCACGGTGGCGTGCAACGAGGACATGACCGCGAGCGACCTGGTCGGACGGTTCCTCCTCGATGCCAGCGGCACCAAGTGGCACGACGGTCCGCTCACGGTGGCGGCGCGCATCGGCGCGATCTGTTACCTCGATGAGGTGGTCGAAGCGCGCCAGGACACGACCGTCGTGATCCATCCACTCACCGATCACCGCCGCCAGCTGCCGCTCGAGAAGAAGGGCGAGCTCGTGACTTGCCACCCGGACTTCCAGCTGGTGATCTCGTATAACCCGGGTTACCAGAGCCTGATGAAGGACCTGAAACAGTCGACCAAGCAGCGCTTCGGCGCCATCGACTTCGATTACCCGGAGGCCGGGATCGAGGCCGAGATCGTCCAGCACGAGACCAAGGTCGACAAGGCCACGGCGGAAAAACTGGTGCAGATCGCGCATCGCGCGCGCAATCTTAAGGGTCACGGCCTCGACGAAGGCATCTCCACGCGCCTGCTGGCCTATGCCGGCCAGCTGATCGCCCGCGGCATCGAGCCGCGCGCCGCCTGCCAGATGACGCTGGTGCGTCCGATCACCGACGATCCGGACATGCGCGATACGCTGGATGCCGCGATCAACACCTATTTCTGAATCGCGGTCCGCGCGCCATGGGCGAAATCAGGTATCCCGGCATCCACAAAGACGTCTACGGCGGCATGACCGACCTCGGGCATATCATTCGGGACGCGTGGGTCTTCGGGCTGTTGCCGGAAGCGGAGACCTGCGAGGGCTGGGAGCGTCCGCAGTTCGACGAGCTGTATGCCAAGGTGCACGAAGCCTGGGAACCGTACGCCCATCTCGCCAGCCGGCTTCCGCCGGAGCTGCGTGCGCGGCACGAACGCATTTATAACGAGGCGGTTAAACGCGCGCGCGGGCTCGGCTGGTCTCCCGACCTCGACGACGAAGACGAATGAAAGGCCTCGCCTTCCCGGGCATGCCGCCATGACCATCAGCCTCGACGAATACAAAGACCGACTCCAGCAACTGGATCCGCACGTGCGCGACGCGCTCGCGGCGAGCTTCCACGAAGCCGCGCGTGTGATGAGCCCGCAGGGCCTCCACAACTGGCTCGAAGGCGCAAAGGGCTTGGCCGAGCTCGGGCGCGGCAATGAACTGGTCATCACCTATATCCAGGCCATGCCCGCCGTCGCCAAGGAGGCCGGCGAAGATGTCATCAAGGATTGCATCATCGGCGCCATGAAACTCGCCTCGATGGTGAGCGGCGAGGTCATTCAGCTCATGTTCGATACCTTGCCGACTGCCGCCAACCGCCTCGGCGACGCCGAGCTGCTGCGCGGCTATCTCGGCTTGATCCACCAGCTCTCGGCCAAGGTGCCGCGGGGCCTGCGTCCGATGCTGGCGCATCTTGATGAGCTGTTCGGCAAGCTCACGCTCGGCGGTCTGCGCCGGTGGGCGCTGTGGGGCGCGCAGGCGCACATGCGCGATTTCCCGGCGCAACTCGCGTATTTCGATCTCAAGAGCGCCGACAGCCAGGCAATGCTGCAGAAGGAGCGGCGCGGCACGCTGTTGATCGACAACCAGCGCAAGCTCAATTTTTACCTGCGCGCCTTCTGGGGCCGGGATTTCTTCATGCGCCCGACTTCGGGCGACTACGAAACGCGCGAAGGCTACAAGCCGTTCATCGAGCAGCGCGTAATTCATCTGCCGGACGCCTACGACGACTTCGCCGGCCTGCCGGGCAAGGACCTGTATCGCGCCGCCGCCGCGCACGCGGCGGCCCATCTGGTGTACACCAAGAGGCCACTGTCCATGGAGCAGCTGAACCCGGCGCAGATGTTTCTCATCGGCGTGTTCGAGGACGCGCGCGTCGAGGGTCTGGCGATCCGCGAATTCCCGGGCATGAAGCAGATGTGGACGCCGTTCCACGCGAAGGTTCGCGAAGTAAGCTGTCCGACCGATCCCGTGGTCGCCCTGCTCGAACGGCTCGCCTACGCGATGCTGGACGAGGATTACCACGACGAGGACGGGTTGATCCGCGAGATGGCCGCGGTGTTCCGCGACGAGTTCGGGAAACGCGCGGACGACAACCGGCTCTCCTGGGACCTCGGCGTGACGTTGTACAACCGGCTGGGCGAGCGCGGCAGCGTGCCGTCGCTGCGCGTGCTCGAGTCGATGGCGGTCCCGTACCGCGACGATAACCGCTACTGTTGGGCCAGCGATGAAATCGCCTGGCAACAGGCCGAGTACGTGCCGGCGCCCAGGCAGGTGCGCAAGCACGTCACCACCATGGACATGGTTAATGAGCTCGACTGCGAGCTGGCCGGCGACGACGCCCAGGAAGTCTGGGTGTTGAACGAGCCGTTCTTCCTCGACCAGGAAGGCTGCACCATCAACGAGCTTGAAGGCAAGGACCCGGTGTCCGAGCCCTATCACTACCCGGAATGGGATTACAGCGTGCAGCTGCACCGGCCCAACTGGGTCACGGTGCTGGAACGACGGCCCAAGACGGGCGATGCCGCGACGGTGGATGCGATTTTGAGTGAGCACAAGCCCGTCGCTTCACGCCTGCGCCACATCATCGACGCGCTGCAGCCGGAAGGCGTGCAGCGCTTCCGGCGCCAGGAAGACGGCGACGAGATCGATCTCAACGCCGCGATCCGCGCCATGATCGATATCCGCCTGGGCCAGACGCCGGACACGCGCATCAACATCCGCATCGCGCGCAAGGTGCGCGACCTCGCGGTACTGGTGCTGCTCGACCTGTCGGAATCGACGAATGAAAAACTGGGCGGCTCCGAGAAACCGGTGATCCAGCTGGCGCGCGAAGCGACGTCATTGCTGTCGTGGGCCATTGACCGCGTCGGCGATCCGTTCGCGATTCACGGTTTTGCCTCCGACGGCCGCCACGACGTGCAGTACTACCGCTTCAAGGATTTCGACGAACACTATAGCGACGAGGTCAAGGCCAAGCTCGCCGGCATGCAAGGCGGTCTGTCCACGCGCATGGGCGCGGCGCTGCGCCATGCGGCTTCATTCCTGCTGAAGCAACCGGAGAAGAAGAAGCTCATCCTCCTCGTCTCCGACGGCGAACCCGCCGACATCGACGTGCGCGACCCGCAGTATCTGCGTCATGACACCAAGAAGGCGGTCGAGGAACTCGCCGCCCGCGGCGTGCGCACTTTCTGCCTGACGCTCGATCCCAATGCCGACGATTACGTCGCGCGCATTTTCGGCACCAAAGGCTACATGGTGGTGGACCACGTCAACCGTCTGCCGGAGCGGTTGCCGATGCTGTACGCCGGGCTTACAAGATAGCGGGTTCGGTCAGCCGGCGGTTTTGTGCGCGACGGCCTTGGCCGGCAACAGCGGACATTCGCCCTGTTCGGCGTGATGGCAG
>DASPRK010000224.1:0-4869 GCA_035624495.1 Methylomirabilis sp. (SeqCode)
TGGCGTAGTTCACTTGCGCGCTCACCTGCATGTTCCTGCCGCCATCCTCGGCCGAAATCAGCCGTTCCGCCGAGTACTCCACCTCCGGTGGTCTTGTCGACGGGGCGGAACCGGTCGCGTACGCGCCGACCGAAACGATCACTCCCAGACTCCCGCACCATTGGACAAGCTTGCGCATACCTTCCTCCTGTTGGCGTAAGTGGGTCACCCCGGATGACCCCGGGGCCGCGGCTACCTTGTCGCGGGCGGCCTTCAATGTACCGCGCGCGTCCGTGAAATAAAACGCCGTCAACGCCGAGCTAAAACGGCAGCTCGATATGCAAGAGCTCGGCGCTGCCGCCATTGTGGATCGCCGAGATGCCGGCCAGCACATTGAACCAGTAGTGCAGCGCCGCGCCCTCGCCCGCCTGGTAACCGTTCTTCTGGTGGAGCCAGCCGAAATAAAACCCCGCCGCCGTCGCCTGCAGGGCGTTGGCGGTCTGCCCCTGGCCGGTGTGCGCGAGTCCGAATATCACGGAGGACCATACTACACCCCAGCCGTCACCATAGCGGTGGCTGAAGTCGTCGTTCAGGAAACCGCGGAAGAACGCCTCCTCGCCGACCGCCGTCATTTCATTCGAGGTAAGATTGAACACGTGCAGATCGCGTTCGCTCACGTCCTGGGCGCGGTAAATGCCGTAGGCGTCCTTGCTGTTGTTTTCGCGGTATAGCAGCGCCGCCTCGATTGCCAGCGGGATGAAGGTCGTGGGGCGCGACAGAAAATTGAACGAGAACGGCGCCTGGGCCAGATCGCCCAGTGTCTCGCGCGGCGCCGGCGTGCGGTATCCGGAATTGTCGCGGCTGCGCGCGTCGCGATAGGCACCGTAACCCGAATACAGCGCGGTGTCGGTCGCCAACCGCGCCGCATAGTCGTAACGCAGCGTGGTCTGGTTGATGAACTCGCGGTTGTTGGCGGAGTCGTAGCGCTGGTCCGCGTCCAGATAGTCGCTACGGTCCTTGTAACGGATGACGCCATAGACGGAGGCCGCGAAAACCCCGAAGTGCGCCGCGGCCACGCCATAATCGCCGTTGGCCGCCTGCCCCGTTCCCGGGACAATCGCGCTCGCGATGCCGGCCAGGAACGGGTCGGCGGCGTTCGCTGGGCCGGCGTGGCCGAGCAACAATACAATCACGCCCGTCAGCAGTGCGGCTCGATTTTTCAGGCAATGCCACAAACTGTGGGGTTTCATCCCAAAACGCTCTTGACTGTAAGATGAGTCGCCGGGGCGTTCCGCGTGCAATAGATCAGCCCGGGTCATTCCCTTGCCAGGCGAGACAGCCGGTCGTCCAGGGTGAGATCATACACGCCGCCAGCGCCGCGCGCGCCACAGGAACCGTAATTATTCCGCATCCATGAAATCCACCTCCCCGATCACCGCATCCGGAACCGGCGCGGCTGCGAACCGGCGACTGCGCGAGATCCCGTACAACTATACCTCGTTCTCCGACCGCGAAATCGTCATCCGCTTCCTGGGCAAGGACCTGTGGGAGATTTTGGAAACCCTGCGCGACCAGCGCCGCACCGGCCGTTCCGCGCGCATGCTGTTCGAGGTCCTGGGCGACATGTGGGTCATCACCCGCAATCCCTTCATTCAGGACGATCTGATGGAGAACCGCAAGCGCTGGGCCTCGCTCGCGCACGCGCTGAATCATCGTCTCGACCAGATCCTGGCGCGTGCCGAAGGCAATGCACTGGCGCTGAAACTCGAAGCGGCGGCGCGTGCCGCGGTGCGCAAGTTCGAGGCCTGGCTGCCGGCGCAGAATGATTTGCGCCGGCGCGCGCTGCGGCGGCTCGCCAGGGTCACGCGCCGCGATAATATCGGCTTCGACGGCATGGCGCGCGTCTCCCACGTCACCGACGCGAGCGACTGGCGCGTCGAGCTGCCGTTCGTGGTCATCACGCCCGATACGGAAGCCGAAATCGTGCACGTCGTGCGCGCCTGCATCGATCTCGGGCTCACCATCATCCCGCGCGGCGGCGGCACCGGCTACACCGGCAGCGCCGTGCCGCTGTACGCCGACACCGCGATCATCAACACCGAAAAACTCGAAGGCCTGGGCGCGGTCGAGACGCGGCGGCTTCCGGGCGTGGCGGACGCGGTGCCGACGGTGCGCGCCGAGGCCGGGGTGGTCACGCGCCGCGTCGCCGAGCTCGCGGAACACGCCGGCCTGGTGTTCGCGGTCGATCCGACCTCGCAGGACGCCTCCACCATCGGCGGCAACGTCGCCATGAACGCCGGCGGCAAGAAGGCGGTGATGTGGGGCACCACGGTCGACAATCTGGCGAGCTGGCGCATGGTCACGCCGGACGCGCACTGGCTCGAGGTCGAACGGCTGGAGCACAATCTCGGCAAGATCCACGAACAGGAGACGGCGCAGTTCCGTCTCACCCGCTACGCCGCCGATGGCAAATCCCGCGTCGGCGAACCGACGCTGCTGCGCATACCGGCGCGCGCGCTGCGCAAGCCCGGTCTCGGCAAGGACGTCACCTCGAAATTCCTCGGGGGCCTGCCGGGAGTGCAGAAGGAAGGTTGCGACGGGATCATCACCTCGGCGGTATTCGTGCTGCACCGCCAGCCGCGTTTTCTGCGCACCGTCTGCCTCGAGTTTTTCGGCGCCGACATCGCGCCGGCGGTGGCGGCGATCGTCGAGGTCAAGCGCCACGTTGACGCGGAGCCGGGCGTTTCGCTGACCGGCCTGGAACATATCGACGAGCGTTACGTGAAGGCGGTGAACTACAGCACCAAGGCGGCGCGGCGCGAGCGCCCCAAGATGGTGCTGCTGGCCGACATCGCCGGGGACGACCCAGACGCGGTGGCGCGCGCCGCCTCGCACGTGGTGCAGCTCGCCAACCGGCACGATGGCGAGGGCTTCATCGCCGTGAGCCCGGAAGCGCGCGCGCGTTTCTGGGCCGACCGCGCGCGCACCGCGGCGATCGCGGCCCATACCAACGCATTCAAGAT
Source organism: Methylomirabilis sp. (SeqCode) (assembly GCA_035624495.1). GTDB lineage: Bacteria > Pseudomonadota > Gammaproteobacteria > Acidiferrobacterales > Sulfurifustaceae > Sulfuricaulis. Next base: position 3,003 of record DASPRK010000224.1, read on the forward strand.
CAACGAGGACGTGGTGATCCCGCTGGAACGGCTGGCCGATTACAGCCGCGGCATCGACCGCATCAACATCGAGCAGTCGACCCGCAACAAGCTCGCGATGATCGATGCGGTGCTCGAGTATCTCGCCGGCAACCCGCCCGAACTGCGCGCACTGCCCGACTATGCGCCGAGCGCCGAGGGCGACGCGATCCTGGAGGCCAAGAAACGCGACGCGCGCGAGCACCTGACGGCGGTGCGCACGCGCTGGCGCGCGCTCCTGGTTAACCTGGACGCCGACGCGCGCCGCAACGCCGAGGTACTCGACGAATCCGAACGCGCCAAAATCCGCCCGGGCGACACCTTCTTCGATATGCTGCAGCGACGCGACCTGCGCATTTCCTACCGCCGCGAAGTGGAGCGGCCCTTGAAGAGCATCTTTCTCGGCGGCGATCTGGAGGGCGCGCACCGGCGCTTTGACGAAATCCACGCGCGCCTGCGCGCCAGCCGCCTGTTCGTGGCCCTGCACATGCACGCCGGCGATGGCAACGTGCACACCAACATCCCGGTGTTTTCCAACGATTACGCGATGCTCCAGGAAGCGCATCGCATCGTGGACCGGGTGATGCGGATGGCGGTGTCGCTCGGCGGCGTGATCTCGGGCGAGCACGGCATCGGGCTCACCAAGCTGCACTACCTTGACGCGACCGAGGTCGAGGCGTTCGCGCGCTACAAGAACGGGGTCGATCCCGAGGGGCGCTTCAACCGCGGCAAGCTGCTGCCGGGCGCCACGCTCGACGGCGCGTACACGCCGTCGCTGCGCCTGGTGGAGCAGGAAGCGCTGATCCTCGAGGCGAGCGAGCTTGGCGCGCTCAACGACGAGATCAAGCACTGCCTGCGCTGCGGCAAGTGCAAGCCGGTGTGCACCACGCACGTGCCGCGCGCCAACCTGCTGTACTCGCCGCGCAACAAGATCCTCGCCGCCGGCCTGATCATCGAGGCCTTCCTCTACGAGGAGCAGACGCGCCGTGGCATCTCGATCCGCCACTTCGACGAGATGAACGACGTCGCCGACCACTGCACCGTGTGCCACAAGTGCGAAAAACCCTGCCCGGTGGACATTGACTTCGGCGACGTCACAATCCACATGCGCAATCTGCTGCGCGCCCGCGGGCAGAAACGCCTGAGCCTCGGGACGCGCGCCTCGCTCGCGTTCCTGAACGTTACCGATCCGGCGACCATCAAGCTGATGCGCCGCTTCCTGATCGGCTGGGGCTACGCGGCGCAGCGCCTCGCCTATCGCCTCCTGAGCAAACCGTTCGCGCGCCTTGAGGCGCGCCCCGCCACCACGGTCGGCGCCGCGCCGGTGGTGGCGCAGGCGGTGCACTTCGTGAAGCGCCCGCTGCCGGGGTACCTGCCGTCGCAGACGATGCGCGCGTTCATCGGAGTCGAGGACAGCAAGCACGTCGCCATCGTGCGCGACCCGGACAAGGTCAACGACGAATCAGACGCGGTGTTCTATTTCCCCGGCTGCGGCTCGGAACGGCTGTTCAGCCAGATCGGATTGGCGACACTGGCAATGTTGTACGAGGTCGGCAGCCAGACGGTGCTGCCGCCGGGTTACCTGTGCTGCGGCTATCCCCAGACCGCGGGCGGCGATGCGAAAAGGGGCGCGCAGATCTCGACCGACAACCAGGTGCTGTTCCACCGCGTCGCGAACACGCTCAATTACCTCGACATCAAGACCGTCCTGGTGTCCTGCGGCACCTGCATGGATCAGCTGTTGCGCTATCAATTCGAAAAAATCTTTCCCGGCTGCCGCCTGCTCGACATCCACGAGTACCTGATGGAAAAGGGCGTGAGACTCGAGGGCGTACCGGGCGTGAAATAC
>DASPRK010000245.1:0-4372 GCA_035624495.1 Methylomirabilis sp. (SeqCode)
GTCGGGGCGCAGGTTCCGCTTTTTGGCCGCCCGACGTGTATGACGCTTCCTGCCGCGCTGGCCCACGGTGTGGTCGCCAGCACGGGATGCATTGGGAACCGGGTCTATACCGACTTGGGAGCGGATGAGATGTATGTTGCCGTTCCTGGCAGGGACCTGCCCAGAATGGCCGAGGAGGTCCAGACCATCGCCGTGGCGAACACCACGTTGTCCGAATACCACCGCGGACGGCGACAAACGCTGGCCACGGAATAAGAGCAAGCTAACCCATGCTTGCTATGAAATAGCTCCTCTGCTTCTTGTTGATTGAAGGCTGGCCCTACCAGCCTGGGGAGTTTCAGCCGACCCGCCTATATCTTGTCCCCCCGCTCTTACTAAAGCGTAGCGTGAAGTATTCGCGGCGCATCGAACGCCACTGTCATTTTTCAAAGTTGATGTCATCACTACGCGCGCAATCCCTTGATTGACGTGGACTAAGCTGTCATAGTCGATGTCAGTGGCGTTCAAACCCGATGTCAATACATCGCAAATTTTCTAAGTCGACGGCAGTGTGCCGCAAGATGGGATGTCATGACCGACCTCTCGCAGATTGCCGAACCGGACTGGGACGAAGCACGCCGGCGCGCCGCGGTCCTCCGCCCCTTGGCCGAACTCCAGCCGTGTCCGCGCCTCCGGGCGCGTGCCGCGGGGGCGGAGTTGGGTCTGTCCGAGCGACAGGTCTATCGGCTGATACAACGCTTGCGCGAAACCGATGGCGCGCTCACCGCCGTGCTGCCGGGCGGCTCTGACGGCGGCCGTGGTAAACGGCGCCTGGCGACCTCACGTGAGACTCTGCTCCGTGGCCTGATCCAAGACGTGTTCATCACCCCGCAGAAGCGGTCAGCGGCCGAATTCGTGCGCGCAGTCCGCCGCCAGGCCTTGCACGCCGGAGTGCAACCACCTTCGGAAAGTACGATCCGCCGGCGGCTGAAGGTGCTATCGCCAGCCGAACTGCGCCGGCGCGGGGAGCCGCACCCGGAAGCCGAACCGATCGATGGGATCACGCCGCCGGCCGATGCACCCCTCGATCGGCTCCAGATGGACCACACGCCCGTTGATTTGATCATCGTCGATCCGGTGGACCGTGCCCCGATCGGTCGGCCGTGGATCACGGTGGCCATCGACGCCTTCAGCCGCTGCATCGCCGGCTTCCACGTGTCGCTGGAAGCGCCGTCGGCCACCAGCGTTGGTCTGTGCCTGACGTTAGTGGCCAGCGACAAGGCACCGTGGTTGCAACAGCGCGGCATCGAGGCGCACTGGCCGGTGCGCGGCAAGCCGCGGCGTCTCGGCGTCGACAACGCGGCCGAGTTCCACTCCGCCGCGTTCGAGCGCGGCTGCGCGCAGCACGGCATCGCCATCGAGTGGCGCCCGCCGGGCCAGTGCCATTTCGGCGGTATCGTCGAGCGCGTGATCGGCACCTTGATGCAGCTCGTGCATACGTTGCCCGGCACTACCTTTTCCAATCCCGCCGACCGTGGCGATTATGACAGCGACGAAACCGCGTGCCTGACGCTCGAGGAGCTGGAACGCTGGTTGGCCGTGGCGATCACCAAGTATTACCACGTGCGCGCCCACGCAGGGCTGGACGACGAGACCCCGCTACATCTCTACGAGCGTGGCCTCCAGGCGCTCGCCGCCGGCGGCAAGACCGTGCCGGTACCGCACGATCCCCGTGCCTTCCTGATCGACTTCCTGCCAGTGGTGCGCCGCAGCTTGCAGCGCGACGGCATCACGATCGACCACATCACCTATTACAGCCCGGCGTTGCGCCCGTGGATTCAGCGGCGCGACCAGCCCGACCGGCTGCTGATCCGCCGTGATCCGCGCGATCTGTCGCGTATCTTCGTACTCGATGCGGAAAACGATATCTACCTCGATGTGCCGTATCGGATGCTGTCGCGTCCGGCCATCACGCTGTGGGAGCATAGGCTGGCGCGCAAGCGCTTGCGCGAGCAGCGGCGCGAGGCCATCGACGAGGCAAGCCTGTTCGCGGCGATCGACGAGATGCGCGCAATCGAGCGCAAGGCCGAGACGCTGACTCGCACCGCCCGTCGCAACCGAGCACGGCGCCAAGCCGCTTCAACACTGGCACCGGCGCTCGCCGCGCCGAACGTGGCGCCAACACCACCCGAGCCGGCGGCCTCGGCGGTCGATCTCGGCCCGGTGCGCCCGTTTGACGATATCGAGCTATGGTGAGCCTTGAACATCTCCGTCCGGAAGCCCGCGCGCTCGCCCTGCAACCCGGCACCGAACGCCTGGCCGGTCTTGGCGTCGAGCACTGGATCGGCTACACCCGCGCCCACCAGGCACTCGCGCAGATCGAAGCCCTGTTCGTCCATGAGCCCGGCAAACTGCGCCCGCGGAACCTCCTCATCGTCGGCCCCACCAATAACGGCAAGACGATGATCGCCGAGAAGTTCCGGCGCACCCATCCGCCATATCGTTCCGAGGACGGCGAGCACGAGGTCATTCCGGTGCTCATGGTTCAGATGCCCGCCGAGGCCACGGCCACGCGTCTGTATACGGCGCTGTTGGCCGCGCTCGGTACGCCGATCGGACTGCACGGACGCAACGATATCCGCGAGGCACTGGCGCTGCGGCTCATGCGCGCGGTCGGCATGCGCCTGCTGATGATCGACGAGGTTCACAACCTGCTTGCCGCGAACGCCCGCCGACAGCGCGAGCTGTTGAACCTGCTCCGCTTTCTCGGCAACGAGCTGCGCATCCCGCTCGTCTGCTTGGGCATCCGTGACGCCTACTTGGCCATCCGCAGTGACGACCAGCTTGAAAACCGGTTTCACCCGTTGTTACTGCCACCCTGGGAACTGGGCGAGGAACTCGCGCGCTTGCTTGCGAGCTTCGAGACCGTGCTGCCGCTGCGCGAGCCTTCCCAGCTCGCGGCCGCGCCGTTGCCCGAGTTGATCCTACGCCGGTCAGAGGGCACGATTGGCGAAATCGCCCTGCTGCTGGCCCGGGCCACCGCCACGGCCCTGCGGCAAGAGGCGGAACGGATTGACCGCGCCGTTCTTGAGCGCACCGATTATCAACCGCCGAGCGTGCGCCGCCGCATGGTCGAACGCGAGTTGCGTTGAGTGCGGGCGGATGGGCACGCTCCGCTGGCCGTTGCATCCGCAGCCCCGCACTTACGAGACGCTGGAAGCGTATGTGCATCGGCTCGCCGGTTGCTATGGCGCGCGCTATGACGACTTCTGCTGCCGCGTGCTCGGACTCTCACACGGCGACAAGCTTCAGGAACCCGCGGCGGACGTGCTGCGGCGCCTGTCCGAGGGCACGGGCGTTCCGTTCGAACAGCTCGCGCGGATGACCTGGCGTCATATTTGGAATCGGTTGATGGACGAGATGCACCGGATTGCCGCGACGCCTGAAGCCCGGGCGGAGTTGGAACGGGTCTGGGGATTCCGATGGTTGCAAAAGTCCTAAGTTTTGCGACACCTGCGGCAATGCCCGAAAACATGGGACCTGGGCCGGTTGCATAAATCTGTCGCGAAACTAAACTATTTTGCGATGATATTTGCAACAAAGTGGCTCAACCATGCTCATCGGCTACGCTCGGGTGTCCACCGAGGACCAAGATCTCACCCTGCAACGGGCGGCCCTGAAAGGCGCCGGTTGCGAACGCCTTTACGAGGAGAAAATTTCCGGCGCGCAGCGGGCTCGTCCGGAACTCAACCGCCTGCTGGACCAGCTTCGGGTCGGGGATGTGGTGGTCGTCTCCCGGCTCGACCGGCTGGCTCGCTCGACGCGGGATCTTCTGGAGATTGCCGAGCAGTTAAAGGCGGCCGAAGCCGGCCTTCGCTCCCTCCATGAGCCCTGGGCGGATACGACCTCGCCGGCGGGACGCATGGTCCTCACCGTCTTTGCGGGCATTGCGGAATTCGAGCGGGAACTGATCCATGAGCGCACGCGGGCGGGGCGTGTGGCCGCCCACGGGCGTGGGGTTCGGTTCGGGCGTCCCCTCAAACTGACCGGCGAACAACTCAAACTCGCCAAACGGCTGATCGAGGAAGGCCGATCGATCCCCGAAGTGGCCAAGCTTCTCAAGGTCCACCGCGCCACACTTTACCGGGCTGTGAGGACCCAACAGGCGTAAGCCTTCATTCCCGCAGTTTTGGGCTTAGATCTCCTGCTACCAATCCAATTCACGGCTGACATCCACTTTGATAATTCGCTGATATCGGCTTCGAAAAATGACACCAGCGGCTTGGCGTTCGGCGTTGCTCATGGCAGTTCCTTGATAGGATGCTGGAATCCACTGCTGTGATCAACGAAGCCGTGTCGTTCCGGCGCAAGCCCGCGGCCGAGATTGCCCGCC
>DASPRK010000011.1:0-3815 GCA_035624495.1 Methylomirabilis sp. (SeqCode)
TGGATTCGAATCCGTTTTCTTCGTTTGCGAACCGCATCCAGGAATCGATCTACAAGACCTTGTCCGCGGACAAACGGGTGCGCAGCGCGAATTACGTCGTGACGGTCAAGCTATGGCTTGGCCAGGACGGCCGCATCGAGCGTTTCGAACTCGCCAACTCCACGGGCGATCAGAAGCTCGATCAATCCATCAAGCTGGCATTGGCGAAAGTCGGCCCGCTCGGCGACGAGATACCCCCGGACTTGCCGCAGCCGGTCAGATTGCAAATCACCTCGCGTCAGTAGAGTCCGCCGCGTTTCAACATGCCAATCAAAGTAATAATGCGCGCATTGATGCTGACTGTACTGGTCGTTGTCGCCGGCATCGCCTCGGCGGCTGACAATGAAGAACAGAAGGTCCTGGCCAAAGCCCAGCGCATGCTGCGGCAGATGTCTTTAGAGCGCGATGCGGCCCAGGCGGAGAATGTCAAACTGAAAAGCGAGCTTGCGGAGATTAACAGAAAACTCGCGGGTGTCAGGAAAAGCTCGGAGGCCGCGCTCGCTAAATCGCGGGAAAGCAATGCCGCGCTGAACGACAACCTGCAGCAGACCGGACAGAAGCTGCGGCAGGCCGAATCCGAAAAGAATCAGCTTCAGGACACGGTGAACAGCCAGGCGGAGCTGATCCAATCGTGCGAGTCCAAAAACACCGAGCTGGTGCAGGTCAACCGTGAATTGCTCGACCGTTACCAGAAAAAGGGCTTCTTCGACGCGTTGCTGCAGCGCGAGCCGTTGACACAGCTGAAGCGTGTCGAGATCGAGAATGTAGTGCAGGAGTACCAGGACCAGATCGATCAGATGGAGTTCAAGAGAAGGGAACAGGCCGCCGCTCACTAAGTTCCTCTGAAAATGGAATTTCTTCTGCATCGACGTCAGACGCCGGTTCGAGCGGATCTCCTCCGACCAATTCTACGTTTGGCACTCAGATGCCCAGCTCCCGCAACAGGCGATCGATGACCTGCTCCTCTTCTTCCGGATCGCGTATCACCCTGATCCCTCGGCGTGATGGTGTGCGCTGACAGCCATTATCCAAAATTCCTGTTTCAGATTCTTTTCACGGGCATCATTTGTATCTGACAGCGCTGGAACCAGCGGTAACATTTTTGAAATATCCCGCCGCATTGGCGTTTCATTCGTGGAAGCCAGGCCACATTCAATTGTTACATTTCGGTTAATTTCCGTTCGGTATTGCCGGTTACCTCGTCCGTGTCACACCTGGATATTTCACGCGGGTGACGTTTTCACACGTTTGAAATCAATAACCGTTTCAATAGCCACGCTTCATTCATGAAGTGTTCATGTTGTCCGGAATGTTCCATGGAGATGCCGTCCAAGGAGCTAAATTGAAATCCTCAGAAATGAAATACGGAGCTACCATGTGTAATAAACAAAGATCCAGGAAAATGTTTTTCGGCGCCGTGGCTGTTTGCGGTTTTCCATATCCGATTGCCCACGCCTGCTCGGTGTGGGACGTGCCCGGTTTGTCCGTCAACGATCCGTTACCGGTGGTGATGATCGATGGCGCCGATCGGAATTCCAGCGTGAAGCTCAAAGTGCGGGTCGCTTCCTCGAAAAGATCGGGTTTTGATTTCGGTTTTGTGAACGACGGGCTGTATACCCCCATTACCGGCAAATCGCATGTGCGGGGTTCAATCACGTTCACGGGTGGGGCCACTGTCGATTTCGCACTCCGGAACTGGGGACCCGATCACCTCTTCGGAACGGCCGACGACTTGGTCTATCGTCTTTCCGACGGCGCCGACTATGCGCAGCAATATTATTTTGATTCCGCCAAGTCCTCCCAGTTGTTCCAGTCCCGAAACCCGAGAATCACCTTTGGAGATTTTCAGGAGTTACGTCTTGACTGGGATTTGAATCAAGATGGAAAAACCGACGTGGAAACATGGATTGGAGTGAAGCGGAACCGATACGACGCCATGGCACCGGCCGCCGCCCCGGTTCCGGTGCCGTCAACGATGTGGCTCTTCGGCTCCGGCCTTGTGGTCTTGGCGACCGCGCTGAGGCGCCGAATGAGTTTTGAATTGTAGAACGGTGTTCGGGGCCAAGAGAAAAGGCCGCATCCGCGGCCTTTTCAATCGGAAGCTCCAGCGTGTGCGCGGCGGCTGGTCAGGTTCCTTGGCTGACGGAGGTTCCGGCGCGGCTCCCCGCGCGCTCTTTTTATTCTGACGCCATGTTAATGGTGCGAAATGACGCACGCATGATGCGTCCGTGCACGTCGATGACGCTGTTTCAGGCGGCGTTGTGGGCCGACCGCGACGCTTCGGCGCGCTGCGTCCGGGCGGACGGAAAAACGCAGGTGAAAGTGCTGCCGCGTCCGAGCTCGCTTTCGACCTCGAGATGCGCGTCATGACGCAGCAGCACGTGCTTGACAATGGAGAGCCCGAGGCCGGTGCCGCCCGAAGCGCGCGAGCGCGCCGTGTCCACGCGGTAAAACCGCTCGGTAAGGTGCGGGATATGTTCGGGCGCGATGCCTTCGCCGGTATCGGCGACGACGAATTCCGCGCCGCCGTCGCGTGCGCGCCACGTGAGGCGGATCGCTCCGGCGGCGGGCGTATAGCGCACGGCGTTGATGAGAAGGTTCTGGAAGGCGCTCGTCAATTCCTCGCGGCTGCCGAGCAACTTGAGACCGGGGTCGGCCTCGAGCGTGATGACATGTCGGTTCTCGCCGCTCAGGAGCTCGGCCTGTTCCTTGAGGCCCGTGAGCAGCGCGGCCACGTCCACCGTCTCGTCCTGGGTTCGTGGCGGGGAGGTCTCGAGCCGGGAGAGGGTCAGCAGATCATCCACCAGGCGCTGCATGCGCGCGGACTGCTCATGCATGATCGTCAGATGTTTCCTCAGTTCTTCCGGCCTGATCTTGTCGATCTGCCGCAGCGTTTCGATGTAGCCGCCGAGCACGGTCAATGGCGTGCGCAGCTCATGTGAGACATTGGCGACGAAATTCCGGCGCATCTGTTCGAGCCGGGCAAGCCGCGTGACGTCGCGCCCGATGACGAGCTGCTGCAGGCTGCCGAAGGGCGTGATCTGAACCGAGATGTGCATCTCGTGCGTTTCCGGCGATTCGATTTCAATCGGCTCGGAGTATTCGCCGCTTTGCAGGTATTGAGCGAATTCGGGATCGCGCAGCAGGTTGAGCAGGCGCATGCCGGCGTCCTGCGGGTAACGGATGCCGAGCAGCCGGGAGGCCGCGGGGTTGGCCCATTCAATCTCGCTTTCCCGGGACACGATCGCGACGGCATCGGGCATGGCCGAAGCCGCGCTCTGAAACCGCGTCAGCATTTCGGAAAGTTGCGCTTCGCGCCGTCCGGTTTCCTTCGCGATGCGGTACAGTTCGTCGAACACGTCGCCCCACAGGCCGCCGGCATCGGGAATCTCGCCCGACTGGCGATTCTGCAGCCAGCGGTGCAGTTGGCGCAGGTGCCGCAGGTTGATCACGATATAAAGACCGAATCCGAACGCGGCAATCAGAAACGGACGCCCGGTCAGCGCGCCAAAGAGCAGGCTGGCGGCGGCGATGCCGGCGAGAATCCAGACCTCGCGCCAGAGACCGGGATGCATCGCGTCAGTCCCGGGCCGAGAAACGGTAGCCGGCCCCGCGTACCGTCTGGATGAGGCGGGCGTGCCCCGTTGTCGTGAGGATCTTGCGCAGGCGGCGGATATGGACGTCGACGGTGCGCAGCTCGACGTACACGTTGTTGCCCCAGACCCCGTCGAGCAGACGTTCGCGCGAGTGCACGCGCTCGGGGTGGGTCATGAAGA
>DASPRK010000017.1:0-12517 GCA_035624495.1 Methylomirabilis sp. (SeqCode)
GGTCGTCCGCCCGGTTTCCCTTGTCAGGTTCGGCGGATATCGGTATCTTTTGCGGCCCTTTTGGCTAGGTAGCTCAGCCGGTTAGAGCGCGGCACTCATAATGCTGAGGTCGGCGGTTCGATTCCGCCCCTAGCCACCATCAATTTTCCCCTACTTAATAGTTTTTCCCTCCGGCTGCGCATGAACGCCGGTTTATTTGCTTGCTGCGTTTCTCATTTATTTCGCGCAGCCCCTTCGCTTCGAGGGGCGAATGCCTTGCCAAACACCTAGTTTTGGCCGGGTAAATGTTGACTGAATTACTAAGCGACGCGTAAAATTAACATAGTGTTTTAGTCAACTATTATCCCCGGGGGCTGGCCCGAGGAAGCGAGGGTCAACATGGCAGCAGCGCCTGAGCTCGATACGCTGATCCGGCAGGAATACAAGCAGGGTTTTGTCACCGATCTCGATGCGGACACGGTTCCGCCGGGCTTGGGCGAGGACATCATCCGGCTGATCTCGGCCAAGAAGAACGAGCCCGAGTTCATGCTCGAGTGGCGGCTCAAGGCCTATCGCCAGTGGCTCACGATGTCGCCGCCGCATTGGGCGCATGTGCGCCACGAGCCGATCGACTATCAGTCGATTGTCTATTATTCCGCGCCCCGGAGCCAGAAGAACCGGCCCAAAAGCCTCGCCGAAATCGACCCCAGGCTGCTCGAAACCTACGAGAAGCTCGGCATTCCCCTGAAGGAGCGCGAGGCGCTCGCGGGAGTAGCGGTGGACGCGGTATTCGACAGCGTTTCGGTCGCGACCACGTTCAAGGAAAAACTCGCCAGCCTGGGCATCATCTTCTGCGCGTTTTCCGAAGCCGTCGAGAAACACCCGGATCTGGTCCGTAAATATCTCGGCAGCGTGGTGCCGTATAGCGACAACTTCTACGCCACGCTCAATTCCGCGGTGTTCAGCGACGGCACTTTCGTTTACGTGCCGCCGGGCATGCGCTGCCCGATGGAGCTGTCAACCTACTTCCGCATCAACACCGCCAAAACTGGCCAGTTCGAGCGTACCCTGATCATCGCCGACGAAGATTCCTACGTCAGTTATCTCGAAGGCTGCTCGGCGCCGATGCGCGACGAGAACCAGCTGCATGCCGCGGTCGTGGAGCTGGTCGCGCTCAAGAACGCCAAGATCAAGTACTCGACGGTGCAGAACTGGTACCCGGGCGATGAACATGGTCGCGGCGGCATCTACAACTTCGTCACCAAGCGCGGCGCCTGCCGCGGCGACCATTCGGAAATCTCCTGGACCCAGGTCGAGACCGGTTCGGCGATCACATGGAAATACCCGAGCGTGATTCTGCAGGGCGACAATTCGGTCGGCCGGTTCTACTCGGTGGCGGTGACCAATCACTTCCAACAGGCCGATACCGGAACCAAGATGATCCACATCGGCAGGAGCACCAAAAGCACGATAATCTCCAAAGGCATCTCGGCCGGGCGCGGCAGCAATGCCTATCGCGGTCTGGTCAAGATCCTGAAAGGGGCCGAAGGCGCGCGCAATTACACCCAATGCGATTCGCTCCTGATGGGCGATAAATGCGCGGCCCATACTTTCCCTTACATCGAAGTAAAGAACCCCACGGCCATCGCCGAGCATGAGGCCACGACCTCCAGGATCAGTGACGATCAGCTGTTCTACCTGCGTACCCGCGGCCTTACCGAGGAGGACGCCGTCAGCATGATCGTCAACGGTTTTTGCAAGGAAGTGTTCAAGGAACTGCCGATGGAGTTCGCGGTCGAGGCGCAGAAACTTCTTGCCGTGAGCCTCGAAGGCGCGGTTGGGTGAGGCGGAGAAGTCGCGGATGCACTTAACGTGCATCCGCACCGCCGAACGCCTGCACACGGAGGTGCAGGCTGGGGTCTAGTAGGGCGAGGAAGTCTCGCCAGGGATGGCGGGCAATGCAGAACTTAGAGTGGAGGTGTATCGTGCTGTCGATCACGAATCTCAAGGTCAACGTCGAACGCAAACCAATCCTCACGGGGATTGCAATCGAGGTGAAGCCCGGTGAAGTGCACGCCATCATGGGGCCCAACGGCTCGGGTAAGAGCACGCTGGCCCAGGTATTGGCGGGCCGCGAGCAGTTCGAAGTGGTGGAAGGTCAGGTGCGTTATCTCGATCAGGACCTGCTGGCGCTTAAACCCGAGGAACGGGCGCGCCGCGGGATTTTCCTCGCTTTCCAGTATCCGGTGGAGATTCCGGGGGTGAGCAATATTTACCTGCTGAAGAGCGCGCTCAACGCGGTGCGTCAGGCGCGCGGCGAGCCGGAGCTGGACGCCATGGACTTCCTCGACATCGTCAAGGACAAAATGAAGCTCATGGAGATGCCCGAGGAGTTCCTGTATCGCGCCGTGAACGAGGGCTTTTCCGGCGGCGAGAAAAAGCGCAACGAAATCCTGCAGCTGGCCTTGCTGGAACCGCGCCTCGCGATCCTGGACGAGACCGATTCCGGCCTCGACATTGACGCACTGAAGGTCGTGGCCAACGGCGTCAACAGCCTGCGCTCGCCGGAACGTTCGTTCATCGTGGTCACCCACTATCAGCGTTTGCTCGACTACATCACCCCGGACCGCGTGCACGTGCTTGCCGGCGGGCGCATCGTGAAGTCGGGCGGGCGGGAACTGGCGCTCGAGCTGGAAGAGCGCGGTTACGGCTGGATTGAAAACCGGGAAGGAGCGAGCGCATGAGCCCGGTGAGCGACGTTCGCCTCGGATATCTTGAGGATTTTCATCGCCTCGCAAGCGCACTGCCCGGCGCCGGCGTGCCATGGTTGCGTGAGCGGCGCACCGAAGCGATCGAGCGCTTCATGGAGCAGGGTTTCCCCACGCTCAAAGACGAGGACTGGAAGTATACCGATGTGCGACCGATCGCCGCACGCCGGCCTTCTCCAGCCGCCGGCGATGTGCGTCTCGATCCGCGCGCGATCGTGCCGTTTGCCTGGAGCGGGCACCAGCTCGTCTTCGTCGACGGCCGCTATGCGCCGGCGCTGTCCAATCCCGGCGGCCTGCCGGGCGGGGTGCGTCTCCTGAGCTTGGCCGCGGCCGTGGCCGAGGAACCGCAAATGCTCGAACCGTGGCTGGGACGAGAAGCGGTTGCCGCGCGTCATGGGTTTGAAGCCCTCAACGCCGCGTTCATGCGGGATGGCGCCGTAGTGTGGATAGGGCGCGGCGTGGCGCTCGAGGCACCAATCCATCTGCTGTTCCTGGCCAGCGGTGCGCCCGAATCGGCGGTGTATTGGCGCAACGTGATCACGGCCGAAACCGGCAGCCGGGCGACCGTGATTGAAACCTACGCCTCGCCCGACGGCGCGGCGCATCTGACGAATGCCATTACCGACGTGTCCCTGGAGCCTAGCGCGTCGCTCGAACACTACCGGCTCGGGCGTGAGAGCGACACGGCCTATCATATCGGCGGCACACACGCCCACCTGGCGCGCGACAGTCGCTATGCCTCGCATGCCGTGACGCTAGGCGCCCGTCTGGCGCGACACGAGCTCGACGCCGTGCTCGATGCCGAAGGCGCCGAATGCCTGCTCAACGGTTTCTATGCAACGCGTGGACAACAGCACGTGGACAATCACACGCGCATCGAGCACCGCGCGCCGTACGGCAGCAGCCGCGAGTGGTACAAAGGCGTGCTGGACGACCGCTCGCGCGCCGTGTTCAGCGGGCGCATCATGGTGCATCCGCAGGCGCAGCGCACGGACGCCGAGCAGGCCAATCATCATCTATTGCTGTCGCGGGAGGCCGAGGCCGACAGCCGCCCGCAGCTCGAGATCTACGCCAACGACGTCAAGTGCGCGCACGGCGCGACCACAGGCCATCTCGACGAGGACGCGCTGTTCTACCTGCGCAGCCGCGGGCTGGACGAGATGCACGCGCGCGGACTGCTGGTCTACGCCTTTGCGGCGGATGTACTGGCGCGCATGCGCCTCGCGCCATTGCGCCAGGCGCTGGAGCAACAGCTCGCCGGCCGCCTGCTCGCCGGCGAAGCGGTCGAGGGACTGCTGACATGAACAACATCCGCGCGCTCTACGAGGAAGTGATCCTCGATCATAACCGCCGCCCGCGTAACTTTCAGAAGCACCCGCCGGGCGCGGACCATCATGGGCATGGTTTCAACCCCGTGTGCAACGACGAATTCCAGGTGCATCTCAGCATCGAGGACGGCGTGATCCGGGACATCGGCTTCGAAGGCGCGGGGTGCGCGATCTCGACCGCCTCGGCGTCGATCATGACCGAGGCCGTAAAGGGCAAGTGCGTCGAAGAGGCCGAACGCCTTATTCACGGCGTGCAGGATATGTTGACCAAGGACGGCGCGGGCGACAAGCTCGGCAAGGTCGCGATACTGGCGGGCGTGCGCGAATACCCGATGCGTGTGAAGTGCGCTACCCTGGCGTGGCACGTGCTGCACGCCGCGCTCGAAAACCGCCCGGACACGGTCACGACCGAAAACCCGTCGTACGTGGCGCCGGCTGGATGCGCCCTGCCGGCGACGGAGGAAGAACATGACATCGACGATGCCGAAGGACAATCCGGCACTCACGCATCCCGATGAGCTCAAGCCGCGCCTGATCGAGGCGCTGCGCACGATCCGCGACCCCGAGCTGCCGCTCAATATTTACGACCTCGGGTTGATTTACGCACTCGAGGTGTACGAGGGTGGACGCGTGCGCATCCTGATGACACTCACCACGCCTGGTTGCCCGGTGGCGCAGGAATTCCCGTCCTCGGTCGAATCGGTCCTGCGCCGGGTACCCGGTGTGACTGACGTGAAAGTTGAATTGGTCTGGGAGCCGCCTTGGAGCCCGGAACATCTCTCCGAGGCGCACCGGCTCGCCCTCGGGTTGGTTTAAAGAGATGGTGATGTCGACGTGGGTCGTGGTGGCGCGGGTCGAGGAAATCCCGACCGACGGTTTCAAGGTGGTGAACGTGGACGGCACGATGGTGGCACTGTTTAACCTGCATGGCGCGTACCACGCCATCGACGATGTATGCACGCATGACGGCGGTTCGCTGTCCGGCGGCAAGGTGCAGGGCGAGGAAATCGTCTGTCCGCGCCACGGCGCGCGCTTTCATATCAAGAACGGCGCGGTTACCGCGCCACCGGCGTACGAGCCGCTGCACGTATTTCCCGTGCGGGTGCGCGACGGGCTGATCGAGGTCCGCGACGACCGCTGGGACTGAGGCGCGGTATTGGTGCACTCCTTGCTCGCCTCGCTTTTCCTGCTCCGCTCGAATGCCTTTACCGCGGCTTCTACGAGAAAGCCCGCCTAGCGGACGCGATCGTGCTCACCCGCATCGATGAAATCACTACCCATGCCATGCCGGCACCGTCACTATTTTAAGGAGGAACGGCTAGCGATTGGAGGCCGCAAGGACTCAGCAATCCCTCCTCCGACCGAGCCCGGGCGTGTTTTACCGCTGAAAAAACCGGATTTTAGTGAATTATACCCGCCTGCGCCCTGCTACCCCGCCTCTTTAGGGCGAAACGCTTGGTACCGGCGGCGGGTGCACCCCGGTCACCGGTCATCACCGGCTCACCGCCGCATATCGGGCCCGGCTTGTGGGTTTCCCCACCCTCACCAAGACTCTGTCCTTAAGGGACGATCTGCGGGTAGAAGGGAATGACGGGCCGGAGGCCCCTCTCGCAGACTTAATCCTGAGGAGGGTGTGCACCATGTTGAAACTTAGCTTCTGGATTGGTATGCCGTCGATAATCACTTATTTGGCTTCGACGTATTCGCAACTCTTGGAAAACATTTTTTATATCTTCGTACTGTCGGCAGCCGCGCTATTGGTGGCGATCCTGTCGCAAATCAACGAAAAGGCCAATCCCTAAGGGTTTATCGACGATCCTCCGGACGCGGGTGGCGCAAGCCACCCGCGTTTTTTATGCGTTCACGGACTTGGCTGGCAATTTCCCCTCTGCGACGGTAGATTTACTGCTGCTTCGGTACGATTCCTGACATGCCCGGCAAGCTGCACATCAAAACCTTCGGTTGCCAGATGAACGAGTACGACTCCGCCCGTATGGCGGACGCGCTCGCCGCCAGCCATGGGCTGACGACCACCGATGATCCGGCCCAGGCCGACGTGCTCCTGCTTAACACCTGCTCGATCCGCGAAAAAGCGCAAGAGAAGGTGTTCTCGCAGCTCGGGCTGTGGCGGGAACTCAAGGCGCAGCGACCGGACATTATTATAGGTGTCGGCGGTTGTGTCGCCGCCCAGGAGGGTCGGCACATCATCCGCCGGGCGCCCTGCGTGGACCTGGTTTTCGGCCCGCAGACGCTGCATCGCCTGCCGCAGATGCTGGACGGAGTACGGGCTACGCGCCGCCCTGCGGTCGACATATCTTTCCCCGAAATCGAGAAATTCGACCGTTTGCCGGAGCCCGTGGCCTCCGGCGTGCGTGCCTACGTTTCGATCATGGAAGGCTGCAGCAAATACTGCAGCTTCTGCGTGGTTCCCTACACGCGCGGCGAGGAATTCAGCCGGCCCTTCGATGACGTGCTCGCGGAAGTGGTGCATCTTTCCGAAAATGGCGTGCGCGAGGTGATCCTGCTGGGACAGAACGTAAATGCGTACCGCGGTGTCATGCATGGCGGAGAGTTCGCCGATCTGGCGCTGGTCATCCGCTACATTGCCGAGATCGACGGCATCGGTCGTATCCGTTTCACCACCTCGCACCCGCAGGTGTTCGGTGACCGGCTGATCGCCGCCTTCGCCGAGGTGCCCAAGCTCGCCGGTCATCTGCACCTTCCGGTTCAAAGCGGTTCCGACCGCATCCTCGCGCTCATGAAGCGCGGACACACCGCGCTCGAATACAAATCCAAGATCCGGAAACTGCGCGCGGCGCGGCCGGATGTCAGCGTCACGACCGATTTTATCGTCGGTTTTCCAGGCGAGACCGAAACCGATTTCGCCGCGAGCCTCAATCTCATGGACGAAGCGGGATTCGACACCTCGTTCAGTTTCCTCTACAGCGCGCGTCCCGGCACCCCGGCAGCGGAGCTACGCGACGACACGCCGCGCGAGATAAAAGAAGCGCGCCTGATGCGCCTGCAAAGCCGCAATCTCGAAATGGCCGCCGCGATCAGTCGCGGCATGGTGGGCACGGTGCAGCGGATTCTGGTCGAAGGACCGGCGCGCAAGTCGGCGAGTCAAATGTGCGGGCGCACGGAAAACAACCGCGTGGTGAATTTTGATGTACAGGGATGTACGAATGCCGCGAGCGCAGGACGCGCAGGAGCGGTCGACGCCGCGGAACCGGGTTTGATCGGGCGCTTTGTCGACGTGGAAATCACCGAGGCGCTGACAAATTCACTGCGCGGGCGGCTGGTTACGGCAAATTCCGCGCGCCGTGCTTGATTTGCGTCCGGTTATCCTTATTAATTATGATTATCTCTCCAGCCGGAGCTCGCCGCGCGATTGAAACCTAAACCCAAGCATATCGAATTCAGCTTCACCCCCGCCGACAACCGGCGTCTCGCCAGCCTGTGCGGTAGCCACGACGAGCACCTCAAGCAGATCGAAGAATACCTGGGCGTTGAGATCGCCAATCGCGGAAATGTCTTTCGCATCACCGGACTGGCGGAGGAAAGCCAGGCCGCCTCACAATTGCTGAGAGAGCTTTACGATGCGACCGAGGGCAACGAGGCGCTCACCCTGGCGGGAGTGCACGTCGCCTTGCAGAAACTCGCGTTGCGCGTGCCGGAAGGCGCTGACGACGACCGGGAAACCACGCTGCGCACGCCCAAGCGCATCGTACGTGGCCGCGGTCCGCGCCAGCGCCAATACGTCCGCAACATCCTCACGCACGACATCAATTTCGGCATCGGCCCGGCCGGCACCGGAAAGACTTACCTGGCGGTCGCGTGCGCCGTCGAGGCGCTCGAAACCAACCGGGTGCAACGCCTGCTGCTGGTGCGGCCGGTGGTCGAGGCCGGCGAGCGACTCGGGTTCCTGCCCGGCGATCTGGAACAGAAAATTGACCCGTATCTGCGGCCGCTGTACGACGCTTTGCACGAAATGCTCGGTTTCGAGAAGGTTGCGCGGCTCCTGGAAAAACACATCATCGAACTGGCGCCACTCGCCTACATGCGCGGGCGCACGCTCAACGAGTCCTTCATCATCCTCGACGAAGCGCAGAACACCACCGCGGAACAGATGAAAATGTTTCTTACGCGCATCGGTTTCGGTACCACCGCGGTCATCACCGGGGATATCACCCAGATTGACCTTCGCCGCACGCAGTTGTCGGGACTGAAGCAGGCCATGGAGATCCTGCACGATGTCGAGGGCATCACCTTTACCCACTTCACGCCGCAGGACGTGGTCCGGCATGCGCTGGTGCAGAAGATCGTCGAAGCCTACGAGAAACGCGAGAAGACCGGCGACGAGCCGCGTTCCCGCGCGAGATGAAGCTGACGTTAAGCGTGCAGTATACGGTGGCCCCCGAAGGTCTGCCTGCGAGGTCCACCTTGGCCCGCTGGTCGCGTGTTGCGCTCCGGGGTTGGCGACGTCAGCGCGCCACCCTGGGCTTGCGCATCGTCGGCAACCGCGAATCCGCGGCGCTTAACTACCGGTTTCGCCGCCGGAAGTATCCGACGAATGTGCTGTCGTTCGAGTTCGAGGCGCCGCCCGGGACGCGCAGCGATCATCTGGGTGATCTCGTCATTTGCGCGCCAGTGGTGCGGCGGGAGGCGCGAGGACAGAACAAACCCGTACGCGCGCATTGGGCGCATATGGTGGTTCACGGTATACTTCACTTGCGCGGTTACGATCACCGCAATCGTCGGGATGCCGCGGCAATGGAAAACATGGAGACCCGCATTCTCAAGGAACTCGGTTTCGCCAACCCCTACGCCTCATGAATACGCAGAACGAAGAGAAACCCGACGCCTCTGATGAGCCCGCTGTTGCGCCGCGCTCGCTGCTGGACCGATTGAGCCATGCGTTGCTCGGCGAGCCGGGCACGCGCGAAGACCTGATCGAGGTCCTGCGAACGGCCGCCAATCGCGACGTGCTCGACCGGGATTCGCTCGACATGATCGAGGGCGTGCTCCAGGTCTCGGAAATGAAGGTGCGCGATATCATGGTGCCGCGCTCCCAGATAGACGTGGTGGACAAGAACAGCCCGCCCGAGAGTTACCTCCCGATGGTGATCGAATCCGGACACTCGCGCTTTCCCATGGTGGACGGGGACAAGGACAAGATTGTCGGCATCCTGCTGGCGAAGGACCTGCTGCGTTACCTGTTCCTGGACAAGAAAAAACGGGCGCACTTCAACATCCACGACATGCTGCGACCGGCGGTGTTCGTGCCCGAAAGCAAGCGACTGAACGTGCTGTTGCGCGAGTTTCGCACCAGCCGCAATCACATGGCGATCGTGGTCGACGAGTACGGCGGGGTCGCAGGCCTGGTGACCATCGAGGATGTGCTCGAACAGATCGTCGGCGAAATCTCGGATGAATACGACATCGACGACGACGTCATGATAATGCCGCGAGAGGGAGGCGAATACGTGGTCAAGGCGCTGGTGACCATTGCCGACTTCAACATGCGCCTCGACACCCGCTTCGAGTCCGACGATATCGAAACCATCGGTGGACTGGTCATGAACCGCCTGGGACATGTGCCACGCCGGGGTGAGAAACTCGAACTCGATGGACTGCGGTTCGAGGTGCTGCGCGCCGACAGCCGCCGTGTCTATCTGCTGAAAGTGAGCCCGGTTGGACAGCAAAGCCGGCAAAAAACCAAGTAGTAGTATCCGTTCCCTTCCGCCGGCCGCGGCCGATATCGCGGCGTTCGCGGCCGGCTTGCTGTTGCCGCTGGCGTTTTCTCCGTTTGATCTGTTTCCGCTTGCCGTTGTCTCGCCCGCGCTGCTGTTTCTGCTGTGGCGCGATGTCTCCCCGGGGCGCGCCGCCTATCGCGGGCTAATTTTCGGCTTGGGTCTGTTCGGTCTCGGCGTGTCGTGGGTGTATGTCAGTATGCACGAATACGGCAATATGCCCACGCCGTTGGCTGCGTTCGCCACGGTTCTGTTCGTCGCCGGGCTGTCCGCCTATTTCGCCTTGTTCGGGTGGTGTCAGGCGCGCTTTTTTCGCGCGCGCGGTCGGCGCCACCTTTTGTTGACGCTGCCGGCGCTGTGGGTGCTGTTCGAATGGTTGCGTGGCTGGTTGCTCACCGGTTTCCCGTGGCTCGATCTCGGCTACAGCCAGGTGGGCGGCCCGCTTGCGGGCTACGCGTCGTGGCTGGGAGTGTATGGCGTGAGTTACTTCTGCGCACTGAGCGCCGGCCTGCTCGCCTACAGCGCGACTGAACCGAAGAACATTCTCAAATATGCCTTGCCGTGTTTCGCGCTGGTGTGGATCGGAGGCTGGGTGGCGGGCAAGGTTGAATGGGTGCAACCAGTGAACCATCCGTTGCGCGTCGCGTTGATACAGGGCGACGTGCCGCTCGCCGACAAATGGCGCCCCGACAATCGCCAAGCAATCGTCGCCCGATACCTCGCGTTGAGCGCCGAGGCGCCCCAGTCGGACCTGATAGTGTGGCCCGAAGCTGCCATACCGGCGTATCTGGACGAGATCGATCCGGAATTCTTTGCGCGTTTGCGACGCATCGGTGAGGCGCCCAAAGCGGATTTCCTCATCGGCGTCGTCGAACGCGACCGGGACAAACATCGCTATTACAACAGCGTTATCAGCATCGGTTCTCATTCCGGTGTTTACCGCAAACATCATCTCGTGCCATTCGGAGAATATCCGCCACTGGAACCTTTGTTCGGCTGGCTCATGCAAAGTTTGCAGATCCCGATGTCGGATTTCAGCGCCGGACCGTCCGACCAGCCGCCGCTGAGCGCGGCGGGACAGAAAATTGGCGTGTCGATCTGTTATGAAGACGCGTTCGGCGAAGAAGTCATTCACGCGCTGCCCCAGGCAACTCTGCTTGTGAACGTGAGCGAAGACGCCTGGTACGGCGATTCACTGGCGCCGCACCAGCGGGTGCAGATGGCGCGCATGCGCGCGATCGAGGCGGGACGACCGATGTTGCGCGCCGCCAATACCGGGCCGTCGGTCGTGATCGATGACCGGGGCCGCGTCATTGCTCGGTCACCCGAATTTCAGAGGTACGTCCTGACCGCCGTGGCTCAACCGATGCAGGGAGCGACGCCTTATGTGCGATTTGGCAACCTGACGGTGATTCTGTTCCTGGCCGCAATGGCCGTCGCCAGTCTGGTGATCCGGCGCCCCTCGTAGGTTTGATGTTCCGCGCCCGCAGGTGCTGTTTCGGAGCTTTCCTCCGGCGCGGGCGCTTGCCGCGCAGGCCAGCTTGCCTGTCCCAGGTAATCGGCCCGACAACACCGCGGTAATTCCTGCGCCAACACAGCTGCGAAATCATGAAGAAATACTGTTTCACCTGGCCGTTGCCGGCGAAGCAGGTCGAAGCCTTGCTGAAAAACGGAACCCGCCTCGCCGGTTGATCGGTATCGGGAACGACACCGTAGCGTCTTGCCCGGGCTGCCGGGCGCCGCTTCCCGATGATATGATGTGTCGCCCGCCCGGAGCGGAATCCCGTCACTTTCTTCAAAGGAAGAAACATGAAGCATCTCGTCTTGCTGTTGTCGCTGCTTATCCCCCTGTCCAGTGTCGCTGCCGACAAGCTGCCGATCGGTTACGTGGACGTCCACCGAGTGTTGCTGGAAAGCAAGGTGGGCAAGAAAAACAAGGCCGAACTCGACAAGCTCATCCAGGACAGAAAATCCACCATCTCCCAGGAGGAGAAAAAGCTCGACGCCATGCAGCAGGCCTTTCAGAAGGATCAGTTGGTGATGACGCAGGAGCAGAAGCAGGAAAAGCAGAAAGAATTCCAGGCCAAGGTGGAGGCTTATCAAAAGATGATAAAAGCCGCCGAACAAGAAGTCAGCAGCAAGGACAGCGAATACGCCAACAAATCGCTGACGGATATCAAAGCCATCGTCGCGAACCTCGCCAAGGAGCGAAAGCTGAGCATGATTTTCGGGACGCCGGAATCGGGCCTGTTGTACGCCGATCCGGATATGGATCTGACCCAGCAGGTCATCGAGCGCTACGACGCGAAGGCGAAGTAGTTCTCGCGTGGCGGGTGTCCGTCGTCCCGGGCGCCGAGGGGTCGATGCCATTGCGGAAAATCCGATGCCGTAGGCGGACCCTGGATAATCCGTTATTCTACGCGCCAACGAACCTGTCGTAGCGATCGCGATGGACGACCATTATTCCCCCGAGAGAATAGAAAAAGACGCCCAGCAATACTGGGAAAAGCATCAATCCTTCAAGGCGACGGAAACACCCGGGCGGGAGAAGTACTACTGCCTGTCGATGTTCCCGTATCCCTCCGGCAAGCTGCACATGGGCCACGTGCGCAACTACACCATCGGCGACGTGCTGACAAGGTTCATGCGCATGAACGGCCGCAACGTCCTGCAACCCATGGGCTGGGAC